>CAJQQZ010000113.1 GCA_905480575.1 uncultured Alphaproteobacteria bacterium
GCAGCAGCTTCTTTAACTCTTCAATATCCAGATCATCAATAGGAGCAAGCAATTGTGTCATCAACGAAGAGACTCGCACAATTCGTGCCCCTTGTGAATCTCTCTACGGAAAAAAATTACCCGGACTTTTGCCGATGTTACGTGAATTCGTTCCAAGTCTCTAGAAAAACTACATAATAAAACTTCAAAACAAGTATAAATATCACCACGCTAATCATGATATCTGAGCTACGAGACCGATGAAGTCCTAGCAATCCAAGGCAAGGGAACAACAAGGAAAAGAAAACGGCCCAATAGGGCGACCGCCCACGTTCGAGCCTAGCATTTACAGAAGGACGATAGTAACCAAACAACGGATTTCCCCCTCTAGGCTAACAACAAAGCTGCTTGTTTATCGGCCTTATTCGCCGCTTCGGCGTCACCCATCAGTTTGTAAGCTTCTCCGGCGAATCTCCAAGCCAGCGGGCTTTCTTCCTTTTTCAACGTGCGCTCATGGGTCAAGGCCAAGGCAGCTCCGCTAAGACCTCCCTTCAGGGCTGCTCCGATGTGCAATTGATCAACCGCATCGCGTTGGGCTTCTGAGCCTCCAAATCGGTAAACCAATGGCTTAACTCGATCCAGGATTGAAACAGCTTCCTGACATTTGTTTCTGCCATAAGCTTCTACAGCTTTTAAAAGCGGCATTGAAACTTCTCTCGCCATCGCACCGAGCGTGGTTGGTTGTTTGGCTTGTGCTGAGATCTGATCACTGAGTTGATTGAAATCTTGCCACCGTTCGGCCATCATCAGTGCCAGCATGGCGTGGAAGTCGTTGAACGCATAAAATCCACCTTCAACGGCGACCTTGCTCGCCCATCGTTCTCCCAAACTCGTCCAACGGTCACCGCAGTCGATCCCCCGCAAATGAAGGCGCCAAAGTAGAGCGGTTGCATCCATCAGACGCAAGACATAATCGGGTTCTTCGACTGAGACTTGTTGATCAAACAAGGAAAGCGCACCTGCAAAATCCTCGCGCTCAACATAGTAAAGTGCCAAGTGCCACCAGTTATGAACTGACAGTTCCGAATCATCAGCCCAATCAGGCTGCCGTCCCTCATACCAAGAGATCCCCTCATCGAAGCGAGCTTCCATTTCCAGTACGTGCCCGACCGCATGGTGGCCCCAAGCGTCACGTGGATCCAACGCGCAACACAGTCGTCCAAAATCTTCCGCTTTAGAGAAGAAGTTGTTTTCCTCCAGCCCGAAAGCGTACATGCCGAGCAAGTTGGCATAATTGGGGATATCTTCATTCCACTCAGGCAATACCCGAGCCGCTCTGTTCATCAGATTGTAATCATCGCCAGTCATAAAATCGACCTGATGGGCCACATGCAAGGCCAGTGTGTCGTGAGGATGGTCGGTCAGGACCTGCCCCCAGTGAAAGGCAGCGTCACGCCAATTGCCCTGCCCAAAAGCATCAAGAGCCGCCAAATGCCCTCGCTCTCGCTCATTCAATTTTTCACGATTGGCTGAAACCTGCTCAACGATTTTGCGGATCTTAGGCATAAACCGAGCCTCAGTTGCCGTCGCCAGCACCGATCCAAATAGCAAGTGACCCGCCCAAAAATCTGGCTGCTCCGTCAACATCTCTTTGATTTTCGCTCCAGCGCCGCCCTCATAGCGTTGGACGTGGTTCAGCGCCTTTTCATAGAGGTCGACAACCTTTGCATTGTCGGTGGTCAGTTCGATACCATGATGGGTTTTGAGCATGATGACAGCCTTTGTTAGCGGGATTGACCTCGTTCTAACTCAGGTCAATCCCCACTGTCCATGCGTCAGCCTATCAAAGCAGACTTAACCCCGCCCCCGCCAAAGCAGCAAGGCAAAGGATTTTTATCAAGCCCCAATGGAATCTGAACAACAAAACAGAAGCCAAAATTGAAAGTACGACAACACGCCAATCTAGTGTAGTCACATCTGGTGTCCAAAGCGTTAGCCATTGCCACTTCTTAGCCATGACATCTGCGAAGAAGACATGAAGCGCGAACCAAAGCGAAAGGTTCAGGATCACACCGACAACAGCTGCGGTAATGGCTTTCAACGCCGACATTAATCTGGGTTGGTTACCAATCCAGTCGATGTAAGGCGCGCCGACAAAAATCCATAAGAAGCAAGGTGCGAAGGTCGCCCATAAAGTGACGACTGCTCCCAAGACACCAAACCAAAGCCCAGCTGACTTGTAGGCAGCCAGAAATCCGACAAACTCCGTCACTAGGATCAAGGGTCCAGGTGTCGTCTCCGCAAGCCCAAGACCGTCCATCATCTCCCCAGCAGACAGCCAACCGAGATTACCGACCACATCTTGGCCCATATAGGCCAGGACCGCATAGGCCCCTCCGAAAGTCACCATCGCAAGTTTGGAGAAGAAAACACCCAGGGTCTGTACCATCCCTGACGTATCAAGAGCAGCTAACGCAAACAGTGGTAACCACCAGATTACCAACCACAGAGCAAAGGTAGCGAGTGTTTTGCTGAACTTGATTTTTGTCACACTCGCCGCGGTTTCCTTAGTCTCACTTGCTCTAAAGAAGCCAAACAAGGCCGCCGCTGCGATGATGAGTGGATAAGGCAAGGAGAGAAAAAAGATCGCGACAAAAGCCAGCGCGGCTATCACCCAATGTTCAGGCAAATGAAGCGCTTTCTTCGCCACTCGTAACAGAGCCTCTAGTACGATAACGACCACAACTGCTTTTACACCCAAGAACAAGGCGGAAACCAAGGGCACTGCACCGAAGTAGGCGTAAACCATTCCCAGTCCTAACATCACCGCCGCCCCCGGCAGTACGAAAAGCAGACCGGCTATTAAGCCGCCGATAACCCCGTGCAACCGCCAACCTGAGTAGGTGGCCAACTGCATGGCTTCCGGTCCTGGCAGCAGCATGCAGAATGAGAGTGCGTTAAGGTATTGCTGTTCACTGAGCCACGATCGTTCTTCGACCACCTCGCGATGCATGAGAGCAATCTGAGCCGCTGGACCACCAAACGACAACAAGCCGATTTTCAGCCACACTTTCGTGGCTTCCAAAAGTGTTGGATTTGTCATGATCGAATCTCCAACTACTTACCGGGCCAATTGTGACCTTCGTCGGTCGCGTCACGGGCCCAACGATAGAAAGCATCATACAGTCCCATCCCGGCATCCAATTGTTGGAGGTCATCACGATACATACGTGACAGTCCGAGTGAAGCCGCGAGTAACCCTGCCGCTTCTGGGACTTCGTTGACCCGGTCAGTATCGGCCGCCCTAACAATCTTGGCCAAATGTTGTAACGCTGGGATTCCCAGGCAAAATTCTTCAACCATCGTGTCAAAGGTACAGAACTCACCGCTTTCCCCGCGGTGGCTCCAAAAGACACCTTCAACATCGAATGGTGTGGCGTCAAACTTCTCCGCAACGTTCATAACCTCGCCGGGCGATACAAAAAGAAAACGGGCGGCAGGATCGACAAAACGGCGGATTAACCAAGGACAAGCAATGCGGTCAATCTTGGGCCGGTGCCTAGTTACCCAAAGTGACGCGCCATTGGATTTTCTGTTCGGAATTTTCTCGGCTGGTACCAGCGGCGCGCCAGCATCTCGCCAGGCGAAATTACCGCCCTCTAGCGATTCAGCATCGATGCCATGACATCGCAGAACTGCCGCCGCACCTTGGCTAAGCTTCAAGCCCTTTTGGCAAATGATGATCACCTTTTTGCCTATCAGGCTCGGCACAAGGCTTTCGATATCCTTGAACGGATGACGGATAGCACCGGGTACAAATCGAGGATCCAGCGCAAAATCTTCATCAATGCAGATATCAATGAGAACAGAGCAATCGGGTGTTCCGATCAGGCGTGATAATTGTTGTACGGTAATTTGGGTCGGTGAAGGCATAACACATCCTTTGTGAAAAGTTAGTTCATTAGGATGCGATGCTTGGGCTTGCGCCTCACGAGGTGCTCGCGGGACCCCTTAAACTCGTTTTAACAAAGACAACGGCTCTGCGTCAATTGGAATGCATGTCTTGTGCACCCGACCTGCTTTGATTATCTGAGGGTCCCGACATGAGTTTTTCAGCAAAGTCTCTCTATGTACCCCCTATCCAGACTAATCACTTCCGGCCTCAAAGCCAGTTTTGGCAAAAAATTAGCTTTCGGCGAAATCTCTGAGATAGAGTTCATCACCCGCCCTTGGGATTTGGACATGTTTCTCGAGATGAACAACGGGCGGGTACTAACGCTCTATGATTTAGGCCGATTTGACCTTGCTATCCGTAGCGGCTTCACCAAGGCACTGCGTCAAAACGGCTGGGGATTGGCTGTCGCTGGGTCGACGATAAGATACCGCCGACGGATTACTTTGTTTGAAAAAGTAAGCCTGCGTACTGTGCCTATCGGCTATGAAGGGCGCTGGTTCTATCTTGGCCAATCCATGTGGGTCGGCGATAAACCAGCCTCTAACGCATTGCTTCGCACCTGTGTTACAGAAAAAGGGAAAGCCATTGGTGTGTCTCGCGTCGCCAGCGCACTGGGTAATCCAGACTGGAACCCTGAACTGCCTGAATGGGTTAAGGCTTGGGACAATGCGGACAACCAGAGAGTTTGGCCACCGGTGCCATAACCTCTGCCATAAGAGGATCATTTATGATCATTGAACGCATAACGACACATGCTATTCGTGTCCCACTTCCTCGCGTCTTTTACGGCTCGAATTACGCCTACACGCACAAGAAAGCCATGACAATTGAGATCGAATGTTCGGATGGTCTGGTTGGACAAGCCTATCTCGGTGATGACTTCGGCTTGGGTTCGGCTGCTGCCTCTTTAGCGGGTGGTGCTATGTCAGATAGCTTGATCGGCAAGGATTCATCTAACATTGCGAACCTCTGGCAGAGTCTCCGTCCTTTTGCACGTGATATCTTAGGCGACCGTCGGGTTGCACTTCATACACAGGCTCTGATCGACATAGGTTTGTGGGATCTGGCAGGCAAGCGTGCAGGCCAACCTCTTGGACGGCTGTGGGGTAATCACTGTGAAGATCGGCCCGTCATCGTTGTCGGCGCTTACTACGACTCAAAAAAACAAGCAGAGGATTATGGCACCGAAGCCTTGGACCTTCAGAACAAAGGCTATGGTGGCCTGAAAATGAAAGTCGGCGGATTAAGCCCTGAGGAAGATGCAGCCCGCGTCAAAGCCGTTCGAGAAGCCTGCGGCGAGGATTTCATAATCGCCGCTGACGCCAATCAAGGTTGGTCCTACTCTGAAGCGCTTGAATTCATTGATCTCGTAGAGGATCTCAATCTGCTGTGGTTTGAAGAACCTGTGCATTGGGAAAACGACCGAGCAGAGATGGCCAAACTAAAGGCGGAACGCTCAATCCCAATCTGCGGCGCCCAAAGTGAGCTTTCCTATGAAGGCGCCAAAGCGTTAATGGACATGAATGCCATCGACTATTGCAATCTACATGCAGGTTACGTTGGTGGCATGACACCTTGGTTAAAAATGGCAGAGCTGGCTTCCAAGCAGAATGTTCGGGTTGCAAACACCGGAGAACCACAACTATCATTACAGATGATGACAGCTTTTGCCCACGGATCACCAATCGAAGTTTACCAACCTGATCGTGATCCGGTTTTCTACCACTTGGTTGTCAGGCCGGAGGAAATCGCTGGCGGCCGGATTAAGCGTCCCCAAGCTGTAGGCTGGGGTTACGATCTTGACTATGACTTTATTGAAGAATTCAAAGTCCTCGACTGACCCTACTAAAGGTTTATTTTTAAAAGCTTTTCCGCTAAAAGCCGCCGAACAGCTTTAACCGCGTTAACAGGACTTGTCCGATGACTGAGGTCACCTCTCTTCTATTCAACACTACTTCACGACGTGCGCTGGCAATCGTCGGCATGATTGTCGCAATCGGCGCGCTATTTTTTGGCGTCTTGGCGGACGATCTTGCGGCTATATTCCTGCCTTTTGCTGGAGTGGTCGCAATAGTCGTAGCCTGGACAATCCTTAGCAGTGAACACGCAAGTTTTAACTGGATGAAGCGGCCACTGGTCATTGCTTTGTTTTCGGCTGGCATTTTAGGTGTATTCTTTGCCTTAGTATTTGTACGTCCTCCGGCGACGATAGTCATGTTTGCCGGCGTGTTCGGCGCCATTGGTGCGTGTTGGATTTGGGGTTCATTACCTGAGGGTTATGCCGAGTGGATCCGTCAATCGACGTCTAAAAAGGAGTTGATTGCAGTTGAGGATTGCGATGTTTGCGATGGCCCTCAAAAGGTTGTCTATATGCGCCAACAAGTTGCGGATGCAGAAGATCGCCTGAGAGAGACTGAGGAAAAACTTGCTGAAGCGCGTAAAAAACAACGTGCGGCGACAATGGCAGCAAACAAAGCCGCCGCTGCTGTGAACATCATAAGCGAACCCGCACCTACCTCTGTTGAAAAGCCCGTAGTCAAACCAACAAGCAGATCTAAGAAAGAAGTCTTCACAACGGATGCGCCAGCGCCCAAGAATTTGATTAAGCGCAGGCCTGCAAAAGCCGAAATCGACGACCTAAAAGAGGTGTCAGGCATTGGCCCTGTGTTTGAGAAGCTGCTCAACAAGAATGGTGTCTACCAATTTAAGCAACTTGCTGATTTCAAGAAACGTGACGTGGAATGGTTATCGGCTCAAATCGGCTCTTTCCCAGATCGCATTGAACGTGACGACTGGGTAAAGCAGGCGAAGGCTTTAGCCAGGAAGCGTCGCAGTTAAGAAGCGACATAATCGTTGGATTTGTTTTGGGGCTGCCTGATCAAAGGCAGCCTTTCCTATTTATACCGAATCGCTTGGTCTAGACTTAAGCAGAATGATGCTTGAGCAGCCAGAATTGCCTGAATTCAGCGGATTCAAGGCGATATAAGCGTATTTTTGATAAAATTTTATTGATGTTTTTCTTATTAGCTCTAATAAGCTGGCAACCAAGACGGTGTCGCGGTAAAACTCCCCCAAGGGATGGGAGTTCCCAGCCACTTGATTTTTTGCAAGTTTCTGGGACGACACCAAAATTTTTAGGGGGTTTCCTCTAGAAAAGAGAACTAATCCCAAACGAGAAAAGCTAAAACCCAGGGGGAATAAACAATGCTTAAAGCTCTCGCCATCGTAACGCTGCTCGCTTCAATAGCTGCGGTTTGTTTTCAATTCATGACAGACGCGATGCCAAATTGGTTCGCTTGGGTCGGTGCCGCCATTGGTTTGGTTGCAGGGTGGGCAGTTGCAAAGACCGATCGTGCTAACGCCGCGATGCTGCAATCTCCAATTTCAGTTGGATTAATCATCGTTGGTCTCAGCGCACTTCTCTTAGCTCTGACTACTTTCAACTCAATTGCGATCTTAACAATCATCGCTGCCATCATCGGTGTTTTGGGTGCTTGGTGGCTTTGGGGGTCCGATTGGACCGCTGACCAGCCTGCCGCTCAACCAGCAGCAGCCGTTGCGACAGCAGCAGCCGTGACCGCCTCTGCAAGCCTGATGTCAGAGCCTGAGCCAACACCTGAACCAAAGCCCTCTGCTGTACGTGCACCGGAGCCGGAACCAGCGCCAAAGCCTGCTCCGAAACCAGCGGCTAAGAAAGCGCCTGCGAAGAAAGCAGCCGCCAAAGCTGCAGCACCCGCTGCTAAAGCTGAAGCACCTGCTAAAAAGACCAGCGCCAAGAAGGAGAAGTTCACAACAGACGCTCCAAAGCCAAAGAATCTCATGTCAAAGAAGCCTGCTAAAGCAGAAATCGATGATCTGAAGAAAGTTAACGGCATCGGTCCCGTCTTCGAGAAACTTCTGCACAAGAACGGCATCTATACCTTTGCTCAACTTGGTGCGTTTACCAAGAAGGATGTTGAATGGCTGTCCGGCCAAATCGACTCCTTCCCAGACCGCATTGAACGCAAAGAATGGGTTAAACAAGCGAAAGCTCTTGCGAAATCAACAGCCAAAGCCAAAGCAAAAAAGTAATCCTCTAAGAGTTTCTTTTTTAAGCCCCAGTAAATCTTGCTGGGGCTTTTTTTATTCCAAAGCTTGACCGGACGGCTTGCTCCTTTAACATTGGAACAAACTATAGAGCGATGTAATGGCAAAGACCTTCCCCACTCTCTTTTCACCGGCACGCATCAATACTGTCACCGTTAAAAACAGAATTGTGTCGACAGGACACGACACGACACTCATTCACCGGGGAAGAGTGACAGATGACCTGGTTGCCTATCAGGAATCCCGTGCCGCCGGTGGAGCAGGTCTGATTGTCACGCAAGTCGCTGGTGTCCACGAAACAGCCCGCTACACGTCACACATTCTTATGGCGGTCGATGACAGTGTGATCGAAGGCTACAGCAAGCTAACCGCTGCCTGCCACCGGCACGGTGCCAAAGTCTTCGCGCAACTCTTCCATCCAGGGCGGGAAATTATGGAAGGACAGGATGGCACAGTGCCAGTGGCCTACGCGCCGTCTGTGTCTCCATCCGAGCGTTTCCACACCATCCCTCGCGCCCTTCCTTTGATCATGATAGAGGAAATCATCGAAGGCTATGCTCAAGCGGCTATTCGGCTCAGCTCTGCCGGGGCCGATGGTGTCGAGATCGTTGCCTCACACGGCTATCTGCCCGCTCAATTTCTAAGTGCTGCCGTAAACCGGAGAAGCGATACCTACGGCGGCAATGAAGAAAACCGTCGTCGTTTCTTAGAAGAGGTCATTGATAGAATTCGAAATGCCACCAATGCAGACTTCCCTATTGGCCTTCGGATATCGGGTGATGAACATGATCCGGAGGGTATGGGGGCCGAGGTATCCCTTCGCACAATTGAAGCAGTCCAACACAATATTGACTATGTGTCTGTGGTTGCGGGAAGTTCTGCCTCTTTGGGTGGAGCTGCTCACATCGTTCCCCCAATGGCCATGGAAAACGCTTATGTTGCCCCTTTTGCAGCCATCGTAAAGTCGAAGGTTTCCATACCGGTTATGGTCACGGGGCGGATCAATCAGCCGCAAACAGCCGAAGAAGTTGTCCAATCTGGCCAAGCCGACTTCTGTGGCATGACACGTTCCTTGATTTGCGACCCTGAAATGCCGAACAAAGCGGCAAGTGATCCGGAAAACATTCGAGCCTGTATTGGGTGTAACCAAGCCTGTATTGGCCACTTCCACAAAGGCTACCCCATTTCCTGTATTCAGCACCCAGAGACAGGTCGAGAGCTAACGTATGGCCGAGTAACAACCACTTCTTCGCCGAAGAAAGTCATCGTGGTTGGGGGTGGGCCTGCCGGGTTAAAAGCAGCGGCCATTGCTGCCGAGCGTGGACATATCGTAGAGCTGTTTGAAGCTGCGCCACAACTCGGAGGCCAAGCTTTGTTGGCTCAGCTCTTGCCTGGTCGCAGTGAATTTGGCGGCATCGTCACTAACCTAAGCCATGAAGCCAAACGAGCTGGCGCTAAGATTTCTACTGGCATTACCGTAGACGTCAATTTTCTCAACCAGTCCAAGGCTGACGCCATCATTGTTGCCACCGGTGCAAAGCCTCGTTGGCCACAAGGTGCGGAAATCGAGGACAACACGCACGTTGTGGATGCATGGCAGGTTCTTAAGGGTGACGTGAATGTTGGTGCAGCGGTTCTTATCGCAGATTGGAAATCGGATTGGATAGGCCTCGGCCTGGCTCAAAAACTAGCAGAGGATGGTTGCCGTGTCCGTCTAGCCGTCAACGGTCTCCATGCAGGTGAAACCATACCGTTTTACGTTAGAGACATCGCCGCCGGAAAAGCCCAAAGTTTAGGCGTGGAAATCATACCTTACTCGCGTCTGTTTGGTGCTGATGGCAACACTGTTTATCTGCAACACACTGCCAACCAAGAACCCATTGTTTTTGAAGATATTGACACCTTGGTTTTGTCACAAGGGCATGAACCTGAAGATGGACTGGTAGACCAGTTATCGGGCTATCCAGGTCAGGTGCTGATGGCAGGAGATTGCCTCGCGGCGCGCACAGCCGAGGAAGCCGTTTTGGAGGGGTTGAAGGCCGGTTGGGCAGTTTGATCTGCCTAAGTTAAGCCACATACATTTGTAAACCTTATCCAAGGCAAGAAATAATCAGGGGGAAAGATAATGCAGATGAAAGTAGGATTCTTCGTTTTAGGTGTTTCAGTTCTAGGATCAGCCGTCTCGGCGCAAGCTTATTGTGAGGATCTTTGGTTAGCACGCAATTCGATCATGAATGACAATGGCTATTGTTTTGGCACACCACTTGGCAAAGCGATCTTTGACAATAGCGACTGTTCTACAAAGTCCCCTAAATTATCCGCGCAGGAAAGCCGCAGAGTTGCTGCAATTCAAAACCAAGAAAAGCTCGATGAATGCAAAGTTAACACTAAGAAGACGAGCCTCGACATAGAATTGTTTGAGTTACGTCAAAAGCTAGTAATCCAGCCTATTATCGATGGTTTTGAGTCCAGTTGCGTTAAGTACAACGGCCAATCCCCTATCCCACTTTATGCTGACCAAGACACCAACAGCCAAATTCTTGGGCATGTTCAGCCTGGAGATAGTGTCAATTTTTCTCATTATTCAGAGGAAGACAAACCTGGATGGGGCTTCGCCAGCTACGTCTGGGCAGAAGATTACCTCAACCCACGACTAGGATGGCACATCGATCCGATCGACAAATGTGAAGCCTTCGCAGGCTAAACCAGCCTTGGATTATTAGTAGAGAATACAAGTCGACATGCAACTGACAGAGGTTAATTCACGGCCTCGCGCCTGAATCTAAAACGGTAACCGCAGATCAGCGCTGTACATTTCTGTCGCAGGATTCTATATCGCTTAATATTCAATAACACTGATATGTTAATAGCGCTGGGAATCCAAAACACTATGACAACTGAATTCACACCTCTGCTCTCTCTGGCGGGGGGGCTACTTATTGGGCTATCCGCCTTGATTTTAATGGCTGCCAACGGGCGAATTGCCGGAATAAGCGGCATAGTCTCGCGCATACTCCCTCCACATTCAGATCGCAGTGGACTGCTGCAAGCTGTGGTCTTCGTCGCGGGCTTGTTGTTAGCTGCGCCACTCTACAAGATACTGACGTCGGAAGCTCCGGCGCAAATGATGACTGATTCAACGCCTATTTTGATCATCGCTGGCCTTCTTGTTGGATTTGGCTCTGTGATCGGTGGAGGCTGTACTTCAGGTCACGGCGTTTGCGGCCTGTCACGCTTGTCGCAACGTTCAATCATCGCGACTTGCACTTTTATGATTACTGCTTTCGTCACCGTCTATATTCTGCGTCATGTTTTGGGAGCAACGTCATGAACCTCATCGCTTCATTGGCTGCCGGTCTGATCTTCGGATTTGGCCTCATCATCTCTGGCATGGTCAATCCAGCCAAGGTTCAAAACTTCCTGGATCTCTTTGGTACTTGGGATCCAAGCCTCGCCTTTGTAATGGGCGGTGCAATCGCAATCGGTTTGCCAGGGTTTTGGCTGCTCGGCAAGTGGTCGAAGCCCTTGTTTGCTAGTGCTTTTCAATGGCCAAACAAAACAGACCTCGATGCAAAGCTCATCGGCGGATCTGCCCTATTCGGCATTGGTTGGGGCCTCGGTGGTTTTTGCCCTGGACCAGCAGTTACTGCGCTAACGATAGGCTCAACTGGCGTGTTCATCTTTGTGCCTGCTATGTTGATCGGCATGTGGGCTACGAAACTAGTAAAATAAATCACCTCTTTTCTTCATGGCCGACAGTCACCAAATTTGTTGGCCATGAAGAACCTGCCGGACTGAACCGTTCCACAACATTGCGCTGCCCCTTAATTCAGATTAAGGCTTGATCTTCATCGAATGCAATCTGGACGGCTTAACCATGTCATCGACCTCACAAGAAATCATTTTCCATGCTTACCCACAGTCTCCCGTGGCAGAGAAAGTTCGCGTTTGCTTTGGGATCAAGGGGCTTAGTTGGCGCTCGGTCGAAATTCCCCGCATTCCGCCCAAGCCATTTCTAACCCAACTGACTGGTGGTTATCGACGCACACCAGTCATGCAGATTGGGGCTGATATTTACTGTGACAGCCAATGCATCATTCGCGAGCTCGAACGACGTTTCCCGAGCCCTAGTTTCTTTCCTGGTGGCAACGAAGGTTTGTTGTGGGCACTCAGCCGCTTGACGGATGGTGATCTTTTCGATTTGGGCGTGAAGCTCGTTTTAGGGTCGGCGGGAGATCAATTACCGAAGGAATTCGCAGAAGATAGAGGCCGCCTTTACCTTGGGCCAAACTGGGCTGAAGGCCTGAAGGCCGCCAATGTTGATTTACCGCACCTAGTCGCCCAAGTGCGCATGCCAATGGCGTGGCTCAATACGCAACTCAGCGATGGTCGCACTTATTTGATGGGCGAAGAGCCTGCGGCAATTGATGCTCAGTTCTTTCACATTGTATGGTTTCTTCGCGGCCGCTGGGCCCAGGGCCCCGCGTTCTTATCGGAGTTTCCTCATCTACAGCGATGGGAGAAGTCTGTGGCAGGCGTCGGCCATGGGACATCATCCGCGCTGACGCCACAAGAAGCTATCCAGCTAGCGGCCAATGCCGAGCCTTTGCCTAGTAGCGGTACCACCCCCAACGACCCACAGGGACTTGACGTCGGCATGAACGTTGTGATTTCACCTGACGTTGACGGCGGCGAGCAACCCGTTAGTGGAACAATCCGCTCCGCTGACGCCGAACAAGTCTCCATAACAAGACATGACGAAACGGCCGGTGAACTTGCCGTTCATTTCCCAAGAGCTGGCTACAAAGTATCTTTGATGTAAATTAACCCTGAAATTGATCCGAGGTTTGCTGATCTTGCCTTTCTCGTAACTTACGCTGAAACCATAACAGCAGATATCCCAATCAAACGAAGTGGCGAAGGTCCTCTTGTTACTTCCTTGATCTTTTCCAAAGGCCGTATCCGATGAGTGCGACCGCTATCAAAACAACAGGAATGAGGACAAAATCCAAATATCCAAAAATGGCTGCTGCCCCGGTAAATCCAACCAAAACAGCCAGTGGTGGCAGCAGGCAGCAAATGACGGCGATAATTGCGCCAATCACACCCGTTTTGAAAAGCTTGTCTCCCGATATATTCATTCTACTTTTTCCTATCAACTTTGCTTGAGATCGCCTTGAATAAGTGAGAACCATGCTAACCTAGGATCTGTAGTAACTACAGATCACACTACCCGACAATTTGCTTAGAGCGTGAAATTTTGGCAAGTTTGCGATTCAATCTTTCCAAGGATGATTCGCATGCCAAGCTTCCACTCTCTAAACGTTATTTTGCGCGATC
>CAJQQZ010000114.1 GCA_905480575.1 uncultured Alphaproteobacteria bacterium
GGATGGTTTCTTTCCTTGACTATGATCTCGGGGATGTGGATCTAGAACAGCGTACCTTGCAAACAATCGACAATCCGTTCGGCTCGAGATTGTCACCTATGTCTTAGGTACAAACTGTTACCTATGTCTCAAGGCCAGACAAAAATAGGATGGTGCTGCCGGGGAGATTTGAACTCCCGACCTCTCCCTTACCAAGGGAGTGCTCTACCCCTGAGCTACGGCAGCATGAGCCATGGACGGCGCGCCAAAGGAAAAATTTGCTTGGCGCTGGGCTGGCGACCATATGCCATCAGTCAAAAGAGAGTGCAACCCCCTTGACGTGACAGACCTAATCTTTCTAATTGTGCTCTGGTAAAAGACAGCTTGCAGAGACATTTACGCCATGAAATCAAAGGCGGAAGCCAAAGTAGAGAAAGCGGAACGTGTAGCCGCGGCCTTGCGTGCCAACCTGAAACGCCGAAAGGCCCAGTCCCGAGAGCGCAAAGCAGACGAAAAGAAGCAAGATTAAGCCAACCAAAAAGCCGTTAGATAGAGGTCCGGCCCACAAACTGTACCCACAACAGTGACTTCCCATTGTCTCCAAACAATAATTCCGCTAGAAATTCGCGACTTTTTCTTAGAAACTCACACCTATAGGACTTCCATCATGGGCATTATGCCAGACACTTGGATTCGTGAAATGGCTCAAAAGCAGGGCATGATAGAGCCTGTAGTTGAGAATCAGAAACGAGATGGCATGATTTCTTATGGTGTCTCCTCTTATGGTTATGATGCTCGGGTGTCTGACGAGTTCCGCATTTTTACTAATGTTGACAGCGCCGTGGTTGATCCTAAGGCTTTCGCAGACAACTCTTTTGTCGAACGCAAAACCGATGTTTGTGTCATCCCACCAAACTCTTTTGCTTTGGCTCGCACGGTTGAATATTTCCGCATCCCTAGGGACACGCTTGTGATCTGTGTTGGTAAATCGACCTATGCGCGCTGTGGCATCATCGTCAACGTTACTCCGCTGGAGCCCGAATGGGAGGGCCATGTGACGCTGGAATTCTCTAACACAACGCCGCTTCCTGCCAAGATTTATGCCAATGAAGGCGCTTGCCAGTTTCTCTTCCTGAAAGGCGAGTCAGTTTGTGAGACTTCTTACGCCGACCGTGCAGGTAAATACCAAGGACAGACTGGCGTAACCTTGCCACGGCTCTAATATATTTCGGCGTTGCATCATATTTGCACAAATTCATCTTAGCTAGGTGATCTCTTTCAACTAGTTCCGTCTTTTGATCACGAACCTCATTCAAAGAAAATAAATCGATGGCAAAAATTCTTGTCCAAGGTGGCAACCGATTAGAAGGCAAAATTACGATCTCAGGTGCAAAGAACGCCGCTTTGCCTCTGATCGCTGCTGCATTGCTGACCGACAAACCTCTCGTGCTGACAAACATGCCGGGCCTAGACGACGTTCAGACCATGTCGAACCTGATGAAAGGTTTGGGTGTATCAGTAGAACGGGATCGCGATGCTGTTACCTTTGATGCCGCGCGGTTGAGCAGTACTAAAGCCCCGGAAGAACTGGTCCGCACCATGCGGGCGTCCGTGTTGGTTCTTGGTCCTCTCGTTGCACGCGAAGGCAAAGCTCAAGTCGCTCTCCCCGGAGGCTGTGCCATTGGCGCCCGCCCTGTTGATCTTCATTTGAGTGCGTTGGAGCAAATGGGCGCGGACATCACCATTCGTGACGGTTTTGTGGAAGCCGTGGCTCCAGATGGTTTGCGTGGCGCTTTCATTACATTCCCAAAAGTGTCTGTTGGCGCTACCGAAAATCTTTTGATGGCGGCCACCCTTGCCAAGGGTGAAACCGTCCTCAACAATGCCGCTCAAGAACCAGAAATTACAGACTTGGCCGATTGCCTCCGGGCGATGGGAGCCAACATTACCGGAATAGGCACCAGCCGCCTAACGATACAAGGCGTTCCGTCCTTGCACGGGACCGTGCATCCAGTTGTGGCGGATAGGATCGAAGCCGGCACTTTTGCTGTTGCAGCCGCGATGACGAGGGGCGATTTGTTGTTGGAAAATGCACGCGCCGACCACCTAACAGCACCGATCGACATCTTACGCCGCGTGGGTGCCACCGTATTGGAACAAGAAGGATCCATTAGAGTCCACTGTTCTGCAGATACATTGACTGCAACAGATTTCACGACAGAGCCTTTCCCCGCCTTTCCAACTGACCTGCAAGCCCAATTTATGGCGATGATGTCTATTGCTTCTGGAACAGCGGTGATCCGAGAAACGATCTTTGAAAATCGTTTCATGCACGTGCCGGAACTGACACGAATGGGCGCTTCAATCTCAATCAACGACCGCTCTGCTATTGTTCGCGGGGTTGGTGGTTTGACCGGTGCACACGTAATAGCGACCGATCTCCGTGCTTCGGTGGCCATGGTCCTTGCTGGATTGGTGGCTGAAGGACAAACGGAAATCGGTAATATCTACCACCTTGACCGTGGTTACGATCAGGTTGAAGCAAAGCTTAGTGCCGTGGGCGCCTCCATTCAGCGTGTAGAAAGCTAGAATTGAGCTAAAAATGGCTTTTAAGATTGTCGCCAAAGATAAAGACGATTTGACTGTTATTTCGGCCCTGCTGCAAGACTCAATTGTGGCTCGGACTGACATGACGTTTTTGCCGGGCGAGCAACGCTTTGTCATGATCGTTAACCGATTCCGGTGGGAACAATCCGACTTGGACGACATGCTTGATGATGCACTGGTCGATAACAGGTCAAATGAAGATGCCTCATATTTGGACAATGATAAAAATCTCACTGCCACTTTTTCTAGAGTCCAATCCGCGCTCCGCATTGAAAACGTTGAGGCTGCCCAAACGCGCAATCTTGAGCAATGCGCGGATTCCGTAGGTTTGTTGAATATTTTATCAGTCGGTTTAGAGCAAAACGTCCTGCTTATTACGCTTTCTAATCAAGCAGCCATTCGGTTAAATTTGGGCCAAATAGCCTGTTATCTTGAAGACATCAGCGAACCATGGCCAAGCCCCAGTAAGCCTGATCATAACGACGAGGATAATTGATCATGAGTGGAAGTTCTTCCATTCGAAGAAAACATCTAACGATTGCCCTCCCGAAGGGACGTTTGTTGCAATCTGTTTTGCCGATTTTGCAGAAAGCAGGTTTGACGCCAGAGGATGAATTCTTCGACAGCAAGAGCAGGCGGTTGGAATTTGACACCTCGGATCCAAACGTTGGTCTGATCCCGGTTAAGCCTTTTGACGTCGCCACCTTTGTTGCATTTGGCAGTGCCGATCTAGGTCTGGTTGGTGCCGATGTTATTCACGAGTTTGGGTACGAGGAGATTTATATTCCGGTGGATTTGGGTCTCGGCCACTGTCGTTTGTCTGTTGCGGCTACCCCCGAAGTAGCAGACCAACCGATTGGACACCTTAGTCATTTGAGGATTGCAACCAAGTACCCGAACCTCACCCGAAACTTCTTTGCCCAAAAGGGCATCCAGGCAGAGTGTGTCAAACTCAATGGTGCGATTGAATTGGCGCCCAAGTTGGGGCTTTGTCCTTACATCGTCGATATCGTGACCACTGGCAACACGCTTAAAGCCAATGGCTTGGTTGAGATGGAGACCATTTTGGAGGCAACCTCCCGGCTGATTGTCAATCGCAATTCATTCAAAACCAAGTCCGACTCTATCAACCATTGGATTACCGCCTTTCGCGAAGCAGTGGACGACAAAGCGGACGCGGCGTAGGGTCTGTTGACTTTAACTATTCCTTGTTCGAAGTGTTAATCGACCATAGACTAGTGGCTTGAATTTGCAGGTAAGGATCAAATAAGTGGCGGACGAAGCGAACCATCGCATCGTACATATCTCTTTAGAAGGCGACCTGGGTGCGCGTGGCAACCCAGAGGTCGAGCACGAGCGCAAGATCGCCGTGTTTGACCTCATTGAAGAAAACTTCTTTCGTCCAATTCGCAGTCCTCATGGGCCCTACACGCTTTTTCTTTCGGTCGCTGACAACCGTTTGTTGTTTGATATTCGCAACGAAGAGAAGGAAGAAATGGGTCAAATCATGTTGTCCCTAACCCCCTTCCGTCGGATCATTCGTGACTATTTCAAAGTTTGCGATTCTTACTATGAAGCGATTCGATCCGCCCCTCCGTCAAAGATTGAAGCCTTGGATATGGGCAGACGTGCCTTACACAATGAGGCCTCTGAGTTATTGATCCAGCGTTTGGATGGCAAGATTGAGTTGGACGTTGATACAGCCCGGCGATTTATCACGCTGATTTCCAGCCTCTATTTCCAAGGTGGCGCTGGTCGTGACCTTTGATGAGAATGGGCCTAAATCTGTCCTTTTCGTCTGCACAATGAACTCCGTCCGCTCTCCAATGGCTGAGGTCTTGATGAAAGCCGCGTTGCAAAGATCTGGGGTCAGTGACGTCTTTGTCGATTCTGCCGGTGTTGAAACAAGGGATATAGACGGTTTCGCAATTGCAGTGATGGCGGAACTAGATCTTGACCTGGAACGCCATGGTGCCAAAGATCTGTTTGAAGCTGAATTTGACAGCTATGATTTGATCATAACACTATCGACCAGGGCACATGGGGCAATAGAGCAGCAAATGAAGACCTCGTCTTTTGCTACCGAACACTGGCCAGTTCCTGACCCCAGTGACCAAGATGGCAAACGCGCGCTGCGTTTAGAGGCTTTTCGTGCGGCCCGGGACGATATCTCTGCCCGTATTGAGCAACGCTTTTTCGCGAAATAGCTTTATTCGCATTGAAGTCTTGGTGCTTTTCGAAAAAGACACTATATAGGCTCCGATAATCCCGCCTAAACACCTGAAAGGTAAGGAATGGCCAAAGAAGACCTCATAGAATTTACTGGCGAAGTTATGGAACTTCTCCCTAATGCTATGTTTCGTGTACGTCTGGACAATGATCATGAGATCCTGGCTCACACATCCGGAAAGATGCGTAAGAACCGCATTCGTGTTCTCGCTGGCGACCGCGTCAACGTAGAAATGACGCCCTATGACCTGAGTAAAGGTCGGATTACTTTCCGTTACAAATAGTCCTGAGACGGTGGCGACCGACTTTCCTTTTATTCTGGCTTCCGCGTCGCCGCGCCGACTAGATCTGCTCGCGCAGATTGGACTTGTTCCCGATCTGGTACTCCCGGCTGATATTGACGAAGAGCCGGCATCCGAAGAACAACCGCGCCCTTATGCCTTACGGATGGCGACGTCTAAGTTGGAAGCTGTTCGCAGTCATCGACAAGATGCAGTCATTTTAGCCGCTGATACAGTCGTGGCTGTTGGACGTCGGATTTTGCCAAAAACCGAGGATGAAACAGAGGCTCGACGCTGTCTAAATCTGCTATCTGGTCGTCGCCACCGTGTCATCGGGGCCATTGCTGTTGCTAGCCCCAGTCGGAAAATTTCGACTCGATTGGTTTCCACGGTTGTGAAGTTTAAACGGCTCCACCCAGCTGAAGTCGATAGTTACATTCAAAGCGGCGAATGGAAAAGCAAAGCGGGCGGCTATGCCATTCAAGGGTTGGCGGCAAAGTTTATCCCCTTTCTTTCAGGCTCCTATACCAATGTCGTGGGGCTTTCCCTTCCAGAAACCGCAAACCTTCTGAACTCAGCAATGGCCAATAGTTCTAAAACCTTAGAGCCATGACGTCCGAGCTTTGGTTACTTGATCGAGGCCCGACACAAATTGCTGCAATCATTAGAAACGGCGATTTCATAGACATCGCACGAAAAAATGAAAACCGTCGGACTACAACGGGCAGCCGTTTCATCGGTAAAATCGTTGAAAAGAACAGCAATTTACGCGCGCTATTTGTCGACTTAGGGCTTGCACGTCCAGGCTTTTTGCCGCTTTCCAAAACCACAAAACCACTGACGATCGGACAATCTGTCGACGTTACTTGTGTAAGCGAGTTGAGTGCGCTGAAAGGGCCATCACTTAAGCTGAATGCAATACCAACCGAGAAGGCAGAGACTCCAACCTTGATATTTGATGCCGATGATCCTGTCTCCGTCTTGAGGAATAGAAAAGAAGAGATCGACCTGGCGCTCTGTAACGAGCCAGCTTTGGTCGACTGCCTTCGTGCAAAGCTGCCAACCACACAAAAGATAAGTCCTGTTGCCAAGTCCAACTATTCCGACAATTGGCAGCAAGACCTTCTTGAATATTGCGAAGCTTTGGATGATCCTACCTGGATTTTTGATGCCTCAACAGGTGCTTCCTTGTTGTTTGAACCTGGCCAGACCCTCTTGGCCATTGATGTCAATTCTGGCAGCGGTGCGGTTCGTGATGAAGAAGAGCGTCTGAAAATTAATCTGATTGCTGCTGAAGCTATTGCCAAGCAGATAAAATTACGACAGCTATCAGGCCAAATCGTCGTTGATTTTTTAGGCCTCGAGCGTCGCGAGTCCCGTCAGTTAGTCACACAAAAAGTCGAAAAACGGCTCGCGATTTTACCCAATCGATTTGAGGTGGTGCCAATGAATTCATTAGGTCTCGTTTGTTTGTCACTTCAACGACTCTATCCAGCATTTCATGAAAGTAAGTAGGAGTAAGTCTATGGCCAGCACCTTAGATGAAACCGCACCTTTGCCCAGCAAGTTTTGCCCAATTTGTGAACGTCAGGCGATTTATGCGTTCCGGCCTTTTTGCTCCAAACGTTGCGCTGACGTCGATTTGGGCAAATGGTTCCAAGAATCCTACGCCATACCGACTTCAATTGATGATGAGTCCGAATCATAAAGTCTCGTTTTGAGACTAAATCGCAGTCGTTGCTCGCTTCATAACCTGAGTGGCACGTTATATCAGCGGCGGTTTTTGCAAATTAGGACACGTTTGTTGACCATTTGGCGACGAGCAAGTAAAAAGCCCTTTCCTGTTAAGCAGTTTGGATCGGAAAGGACCGACAATGTCGACATCAATGTTGAAGTTCGTCAGCAAAGATCAGAAGGGCCCGGATAAAAGAGCGGCCGATGATCGGCGTTTAGATTTCGATGAAATCTACCAACGGTTTTCTGATACCCAAGCCAAAGACCAAGCATCACGGTGCAGCCAATGTGGCGTGCCCTATTGCCAAGTTCATTGCCCTCTCAGCAACAACATCCCTGATTGGCTTATGCTGGCGACCAACGGTCGCCTGGAAGAAGCCTATCAGCTTTCTAGCGCCACCAACAACTTTCCTGAGATTTGCGGGCGGATTTGCCCTCAGGACCGTTTGTGCGAAGGCAACTGTGTCATCGAACAGGCAGGCCACGGCACAGTCACCATTGGTTCGGTCGAGCAATACATCACAGAAACAGCCTGGGAAAATGGTTGGGTTGAACCAATCAAACCCGCTGTGGAACTTGATCTCTCTGTTGGTATCATTGGTGCTGGACCAGCAGGCCTGGCTGCAGCCGAAGAACTAAGAAAACAAGGCTACCAAGTAACCGTCTATGACCGTTATGATCGCGTTGGTGGATTACTCATTTATGGTATTCCGAACTTCAAACTCGACAAAGCCGTTGTTAATCGACGCACCGACCTGCTGGAACAATCCGGCGTTCAATTCAAACTCAATTGTGAAATTGGCAAAGACGTTTCGTTTGAAAAACTTCGGGCGCAACATGATGCCGTTTTGATCGCGACGGGGGTTTACAAAGCCAGGGAACTGGCTGCTCCAGGTTCTGGCCTCCCATCTATCGTCCCTGCTTTGGATTACCTGACAGCCAACAACAAGAATTCCATGGGTGATAGTGTTGAAGATTTTGACGACGGCAGCCTCAATGCAAAGGGTAAATCCGTTGTTGTAATCGGTGGCGGTGATACGGCGATGGACTGTGTCAGAACCGCCATTCGGCAGGGTGCTAAATCCGTGAAGTGCCTCTATCGCCGCAACAAAGAAAACATGCCGGGGTCACAAAGGGAAGTAGCCAACGCGGTCGAAGAAGGCGTTGACTTCGTTTGGCAAACCGCCCCGGAAGCTTTTTTGGGTGATGATAGAGTGACAGCGGTACAGGCGGTCGCCATGCGTTTAGGCGCACCAGATGAGACCGGCCGGCAAATGCCTAAGGTGGTCAAAGAATCCTCTTATAAAATTGAGGCTGATCTGGTCATCAAAGCGTTGGGCTTTGACCCAGAAGACCTCAAGGAAAAACTAGATACGTCTGATCTTAAAGTCAGCAAATGGAATACGGTTCGGGTTTCTTGGACGTCAATGATGACCTCTATTCCCGGTGTTTTCGCGGCTGGCGACATCGTCCGCGGTGCAAGTCTTGTGGTCTGGGCCATAAAAGATGGCCGCGACGCCGCCGAACAAATCAATCTTTATTTGGAAAACAAATTGGCTGAAGCGCAGTCGTCTGCAGCATAGCCAATTGAAGGAGAGTAGAACCATGGCAAAATTGAGCAAAGCTTCCTTGAACGCACCTTCCTGGAGAGAACGTCAAGCCGATCTCGAAGCAAATGGTCTTTACGATCGCCGGGATGAAAAGGACGCTTGTGGTGTTGGCCTTGTCGCCGCTATCGACGGTAAAGCCACGCGCAAGGTTGTTGATTCGGCGATCCAAGCACTAAAGTCAGTCTGGCACAGAGGCGCGATCGGTGCCGATGGTAAAACTGGCGACGGAGCCGGAATCCGCCTCGCTATTCCTCAGGAGTTTTTCCGCAAGCACATTGGTAGAACAGGCCACGTACCTGGTCCGGATGCTGAGATCGCCGTGGGCATGATCTTTCTACCCCGCACGGATCTAGATGCAAAAGAACGCTGCCGTGTGGTGGTGGAACGCGAGATTTTGAATTTCGGCTACAAAATCTACGGCTGGCGCCAAGTACCGGTGGAAGAATCGGTCTTGGGTGAGAAAGCTGACGAAGCTCGCCCCGAAATCGAGCAGATCATGATCGAGAAATCCGTAAACATCTCTAGCGAACAGATGGAGCGGGATCTCTACCTCATTCGCCGCCGCATTGAAAAAGCAGTTCGCTCCTATTCAATTCCGGATTTTTACATCTGCTCCCTTTCTTTGAAGTCTGTGATCTACAAAGGCATGTTTTTGGCTGAAGACATTGATGTTTTCTTTCCTGACCTTCAGGACCCGGGATTCAAGTCTCATTTCGCTGTTTACCACCAACGCTATTCGACCAACACTTTCCCGACCTGGTGGTTGGCCCAGCCCTTCCGCGTCCTCGCTCACAACGGCGAAATCAATACGATCCAAGGCAATGAGAATTGGATGCATGCTCATGAGAGCCGCATGGAAAGCGAGTTTTTCAGCCCTGAACAACTGGTTGATATCCGACCAGCGGTACAGCCTGGCAGCTCTGACTCGGCTTCTCTGGATGCCGTGTTCGAACTCATGTCCTTGAACGGGCGCAATCTGCCCATGGTCAAAACGCTGATGATTCCTGAAGCTTGGGAAGCCCGCAACATCAAGGCCGATCACCGCGATCTTTATGCCTATTGCGGCTCCGTCATGGAGCCTTGGGATGGCCCGGCGGCCATTTGCGCCGTTGCCGGTGACTGGGCCGTCGCGGGCATGGACCGAAATGGTCTGCGGCCCCTGCGTTACAGTTTGACCAGCGACAACCTTCTCATCGCCGGATCAGAAACCGGGATGGTCCCTGTCGACGAACCTACGATCATCGAAAAAGGCCGTCTTGGGCCTGGTGAAATGATAGCCGTCGACTTTGCCGGTCAACGCCTGCTGAAAGATCAAGAAATCAAAGATGAATTAGCGGCAAGCCAGGACTTTTCCGGTTGGGGCAAAAATATCAAGGTCCTCGATGATCTCATCACCCCAGCCAGAAGAGGCGGATCTACGGTTAACGAAGGCCCGGATCTACGCCGCCGTCAAATTGCAGCAGGAGTTACCCTTGAGGATTTGGAACTTATTCTCCATCCTATGGGTGAAACAGGCAAAGAAGCCATCGGTTCGATGGGCGATGATACGCCTCTTGCCGTCCTGTCAGAGCAACAACGCGGCATTCATCATTTCTTCCGCCAGAAGTTTTCTCAAGTAACGAATCCCCCCATCGATAGCCTGCGTGAAAAGCATGTTATGTCCTTGACCACGCGGCTAGGCAATCTCGGCAACATCTTGGCCGAAGACGAATCACAATGCGATTTGTTCCAATTGGAATCTCCTGTACTGACCAACGGAGAGTTCGAGGCTTTGATCGGCCATATGGGCGACAGTGCCCACATTATCGATTGTAGCTACTCTGTGGCAGACGGCGATGAGGCCCTTCGGGAGGCTATCGATCGTATAAAATTCCAAGCGCAAGATGCAGTGCGTAAGGGCAGTGTCCATCTAGTTCTTTCCGATCGGGTGATTGATGCTGACCGGATGGCGATCCCAATGATCTTGGCAACTGGGGCTGTACACTCATTCCTTCAAAGTCAAAATCTTCGCACCTTTGTTTCGCTCAACGTCACCACCGGCAGTTGCTTGGATGTCCATAATTTCGCGGTGTTGATTGGCGTTGGCGCAACCACCGTCAACGCTTACATGGCGCAAGATTCTTTGATCGACCGGTACAAAAGAGATCTGTTCCCCGACCATTCACTCGATCAGGTGATTGAAAACTTTAAAGAAGCGATCAATCAGGGCTTGCTTAAGATTATGTCTAAGATGGGTATTTCCATCATTTCCTCTTATCGTGGTGGATACAACTTTGAAGCTGTTGGTCTTTCACGGACGCTTGTCGACGAATTCTTCCCAGGTATGGCCAGCCGGATCTCCGGCATCGGCCTCAGCGGAATTAGCACGATCCTCAACGCCCGCCATGCAAAAGGCTACAAAGCTTCAAGCGCCGTCGTTCCTCTGGGTGGGCTTTATCGATACCGCAAACAGGGTGAGCACCATAGTTGGGAAGCGGGGCTGATGCACACCATGCAATCTGCGGTGGCCAAAGACTCCTTCTCAACGTTCAAGAAATATACAGACGCCCTTAACAACCAATCGCCGACGGCGATTCGTGATCTATTGGGCATCAAGTACGATGAAGCCATACCCGTTGCCATCAACGATGTTGAGTCGATCACCTCGATCCGCAAACACTTTGTAACGCCTGGCATGTCTTTGGGTGCACTCAGCCCAGAGGCTCACGGGACGCTGAACATAGCCATGAACCGCATCGGGGCGAAATCCGTTTCTGGTGAAGGCGGTGAAGTTCCGGAGCGCTATAAACCCAATCCAAATGGGGACAACGCGAATTCAGCCATCAAGCAAGTCGCTTCTGGCCGTTTCGGCGTCACTGCCGAGTATCTTAATCAATGTCGTGAGATTGAAATCAAGATGGCGCAGGGTGCCAAGCCTGGTGAAGGTGGACAGCTTCCAGGTTTTAAGGTCACGGCTGAGATCGCCCGCCTTCGTCATTCGACGGAGGGAGTTATGTTGATTTCTCCCCCTCCTCATCACGATATCTATTCGATCGAAGATTTGGCGCAGTTGATTTACGATCTGAAACAAATCAATCCTGAGGCGCAAGTTTGTGTGAAGCTCGTTGCGCGCTCTGGTATCGGGACGATTGCTGCTGGTGTCGCAAAAGCCAAGGCGGACGTGATCCTTATCTCCGGCCATTCAGGTGGTACAGGTGCCAGTCCGCAAACATCGATTAAATATGTCGGCCTGCCTTGGGAAATGGGTCTTTCCGAAGTTCACCAGGTTCTGTCGCTCAATCGGTTGCGCCATAACATCAAACTGAGGACAGACGGCGGCCTTAGAACAGGACGCGATATTGTCATTGCCGCAATGTTGGGCGCTGAAGAGTTTGGCATAGGCACTGCCTCTCTGGTTGCCATGGGGTGCATCATGGTGCGTCAATGCCATTCCAACACCTGCCCTGTCGGTATCTGCACGCAAGACACCGCTATGAGGGACAAGTTCACCGGCACACCAGAAAAGGTCGTCAATCTCTTCTCTTTCCTAGCAGAAGAAGTGCGCGAAATTCTGTCTGAGCTCGGCTTTAAAACACTCAACGAAATCATCGGCAGAACGGATCTCCTGACCCAAGTCAGCCGGGGTGCTGAACACCTGGATGATCTCGACCTTAATCCACTCTTGGCAAAGGCCGACGATGGCGGGTTGCCGAGCTATTGCACAAGAACGGAACGGAATCCTGTTCCGGATAGCCTCGATGCTTTGATGATCAAAGATGCGGGTACCCTATTTGACAAGGGCGAGAAGATCCAACTGGAGTACACGGTTAAAAACACCGACCGCGCGGTTGGTACGGCCTTGTCTTCAAGGATCGTGCGGAAATTTGGTATGAAGGAACTTGATCCTGGGCATGTCAAAATTCGCATGAGAGGGTCGGCTGGCCAGTCTCTTGGTGCTTGGGCCGTACAGGGTATGCATTTGGAAGTCCGGGGCGATGCCAATGACTATGTTGGTAAAGGCCTTTCAGGGGCAACGATTGTGGTCCGGCCTCTATTGACCTCAAACTTGCAGAGTCAAAAGAACACTATTATTGGAAACACTGTTCTTTACGGTGCAACAGCCGGTCAGCTGTTTGCAGCGGGACAGGCAGGCGAACGCTTTGCAGTCAGAAACTCCGGTGCTACGGCGGTTATTGAAGGCTGTGGTACCAACGGGTGTGAATACATGACTGGTGGCACGGCTATCATTTTGGGTTCTGTGGGGCACAACTTTGGTGCAGGCATGACTGGCGGTATGGCGTTCATCTATGACCAAGAAGGTAACCTCCCGGGCTGCATCAATAACGAGACGGTCGTCTATCAACGGGTCGAGACAAAACACTATGAATCATCCTTGAAGTCTTTCATCCGAGACCACGTCAAGGAAACGGATTCTGCTTTTGCCCAGCACTTGCTCGATGATTGGGAAGATGAAGGTCATAAGTTCTGGCAAGTCATTCCAAAAGAAATGTTAGAGCGATTAGAACACCCCTTAACAGAAGCCGAAAGTGCTGTTGCTTAAGGTCAATACCACGAGGCAAAACCTGATTTTGGGAAGGAGTTTGAATCAAAACAACGTCTGTGAGCATTTAGACTTGAGATAGATGCCAGATTCGTTATTGATCAGGCTCCGTTTTCCCCTGGCTTATCTTGAGCCGAGATCATTGATTGGTGACTTATGCGTAGGCTTCATCACAGGCCGTTTGATGCCGCTTCACGAATGACGCGTATTCTCTTAGCCGAGAAGCGTCTTGAGTTCGAGTTGAGCGAGATTGCAGATGAAGATTTCGAGTCGGGGACTTTTGAAATTCCATTGCTCGAGGAAGAGAATGGCGATTCCATCCCATACCTTCCTGTTATCATCGAATATTTGGAAGAAGCCTACCCAACCTTACCGATGCTGGGCGATTCGCTTCTCGACAAAGCAGAAGTCCGCCGTTTGGCCCATATTTTTTCGTCTGGTTTTTCGCAGCGAGTAACGGAACCGCTAGTTTTTGAGAAGATTATCAAACCCTCTCGCAAGATTGGCCAAGCTGACCCTTCTGTTTTAAGAACAGGGTACCAAGAGCAAAAATCCTACTTGGACTACATATCCTGGCTTTACGATCAAAGGAATTGGCTGGCCGGCGGCAACCTTTCTATGGCGGATATAGCCGCGGCGGCGCAAGTCTCACTGCTCGACTACGCCCATGCCATCAACTGGGATGAATATCCAACTGTTAAAGATTGGTATATGCGGTTTAAGTCACGCCCGTCCATGCGGGCTATCCTCACGGATTTTATCCCTGGAACCCGGCCACCATCCTATTATTCAGAGTTAGATTTTTAGGTTTTGGAATCCACTAAAACCACGGGGGTTTAGTTTGTGCTGGATTGAAGCTGCTGCAACTTTTGCAAGTTTCTTTCAGCAATACTCGCCTGTGGTGTGCCTGGTCCCAAAGAAGTAACTTTGGTCCAATCTTCACGAGCACCTTCATGGTTGCCCTGGGAGCTTTTAATGTTCCCACGCTCAAGGAAAGCAGCCACAGAAATTGGATCCAGGCGTAATGCGCGTGCAATGTCATTGTTCGCGCGGTCCCACTGGTTTACATAACGATAGGCCGTTGCTCTCAGGACGAGAGTATCCACGTTCTTCGTATCTAAAGCATGGGAGAAATCTAAATCTTTGATAACCTGTTGCCACTGCTTTTGACGGGCATAAGCGATGGCGCGAGATTTCCAGACTTGAGGATTTTGCGGATCGATCTTCAAGCTTTCGCCATATGATTCGATTGCTTTGCTTAGGTCACCACCTTGTTCCCAGATTTGACCAGCCTGACCCAACAAAGCTGCTTTCCTTCCTAGTTGCTGAGCAGGCTGAACAGCAGCCAATTCAGTAATCAATCCGGCAGCCTCGCCGAATTGTCCCAGCTTTAGCTGCGCAGTTGCCAAGCAATGGATAGCAGCGCCATTCTGCTGCTGAGCCATCCATTGATTAGCATAGTCAACAGCCTGGTTGGGATCGGCACCTGAAGCCAATGCCATACAAGTGTTGTAATCTGGAGCAACACCGCCGTCGTTTGTTGTCTGTGCATAGGCTGACACTTCTTGAAACAAGAAAAGTGTCGTGCAAAAGGCAACAAAAACTCCCCAAATCAGGTTGGTTATGGAAGATGGCTTGGACATTGAATTAAAGAGTCGACTTTCAGAACTTGCTAGACAAGATTGTTTTAAGCGCTATCAGATGATTGGAGTCTATTATCTAATATTTGAGTTTCTATGTCGAGTCACGCGAATCGAAAAATCATCTGTTTTGGCTTGGGTTTCACCTCTTTGTCACTTTGTGATCGACTGCTTGATGCAGGATGGGAAATTGCAGGCACAGTCCGCACGGAACAAAAAGCGAATCTACTCCGAAGTAAAGGAATTAGAGCGCTCATTTTCAATGGACTCGAAGCGAATCCTGCGGTTGGTGAAGCGATTCGCGAATCGCATTTTGTGTTGAATTCCGTTCCGGTTCTTGATGCTGTGGATCCCGTTTTGGAAGAATACGGAGCAGAAATAGCAAATTCGCCAAATTTGAAGTGGTTTGCTTATCTTTCGACAACGGTTGTATATGGCGATCATGACGGCGCCTGGGTAAACGAAGAAACAGATTGCGTACCCTCAGGTAAAAGAGGTCGCAATCGATTGGCAACAGAAGAGGCATGGGCCAAATTGAACCTTCCACTACATGTCTTTCGTCTAGCCGGAATCTATGGCCCTGCCCGCAACGCAATTGAGACAATTAAGGCCGGCAAAGCCAAAAGGATCGATAAGCCTGGCCAGGTTTTTAGTCGTATTCATGTTCACGATATAGCAAGCACTCTCATCGCCTCCATGGATAATCCGACGGCTTCTCCGGGCCACCCTGAAATCTTCAATCTCTGCGATGACGAGCCTTGTGAACCACGAGCGGTTATCGAGTATGGCTGTGAACTCCTCAACGTTGCGCCCCCACCTTTGGTGCCTTACGAAGATGCAAACCTCTCACCCATGGGGCGAAGCTTTTACGACGACAACAAGCGTGTCAGCAATGATAAGATCAAAGAAGTTTTGGGAGTCAAACTGCGGTATCCCAACTACAGAATTGCTCTCGACGAATTAGTCCGCCAATAGGCCATCGAGAATAGCCGCAAGGCCACGAAGTTGATGTGGCTCCGACATTCTGTGATCCCCGTCCTTAACGAAGTGAAGCTCAACGTTATCTGATTCTAGCTGATCTGAAATTCTAAGGGCCGTTTGCCAAGGAACATCGGCGTCTTTCATACCCTGATAGAGGCGTACTGGGCAGGTTAGTCGGATTGGGTTGTCCAACAAAATATGGTCCAGACCGTCATCAATCAGAGCTTTGGTGATGATGTAGGGATCATCGCCATAATCTGTCGGTTGTTCAAATCGCCCGGTGTCTTGGATCAGTTGTTTGATCTCATCAGAAAAAGATGCCCACATTAAGTCACGTGTGAAATCCGGAGCAGCGGCGATGCCGACGAGCGAATGCAATCGTTCTTTTCGCACAAGGGCGGCAAGCAGCATGATCCATCCACCCATAGAGGAGCCGATCAAAATGAGCGGGCCCGAGGTAAGTTGGTCAATCACAGCTAAAGCGTCATCCTTCCAATGACCAATCGTGCCGTCAGCAAACTCACCAGAAGATTGCCCGTGCCCGAAATAGTCAAACCTCACAAAACCCAACCCGCGTTCTCGGGCGAATTCTTCAAGGAAGATCGCTTTGGTTCCTGTCATGTCAGACATAAAACCGCCCAAGAATACCAGGGTCGGGGCTTGAGAATCCTCACTAGGTTCAATTCTGTGATACGCCAGACTTGCGCCGCCCTCTAAAGTTAGAGTATGGGCTTGTCTATCTTGATAATCTTCGCTCATAGGACCTTTGTTCAACAATGGATCTTACATCCCACCCGGAAAGTCTTTTGGATCAATGGGCGGAAACTCTCTTTGCTAATGATACACTGGCTGGCCGCAGAGCGGAAGGGCTGGTTGTCATGCAGGTTCTGCCCGAGCTAGACACAGGCGGTGTTGAAAGAGGTGCGGTTGACCTTGCCAACTTCATCGCAGCGGAAGGCGGATTGGCTTTAGTTGCTAGTGCGGGCGGCAGGATGGAGCAGAAGCTTAATCGTCAAGGATGCGTTCATATCACGATGCCGTTGCACAGCAAGAACCCTTTGGTCATCCTTAGAAACGCGCGGCGCTTAAAGAAGATCATCAAAGAATACCGTGTCAATATTGTACACGCCCGTTCCCGAGCACCGGCTTGGTCTGCAGAGAGAGCTTGCAGGACATCCGGCGCTTTTTTTGTGACGACGGCGCACGGTCCCTACTCTTTCAAGAATCGATTAAAGAAAAAGTACAATGCGATTATGTCGGCGGGACAGCGTGTTATCGCCGTGTCTCATTTCATTTCGAATTACTTGCAAGAAAGTTACCAAACACCGCCTGAGAAAATCCACGTTATTCATCGTGGCGTTGATTTGGCAGAGTTCAACGAAGGCGCAATCACTTCCCTGCGAATTGCTAGAATGGTTCAGGCTTGGCGTTTGCCGGAAGATCGCCAGATCATCGTCCTACCGGGCAGATTAACCGGTTGGAAGGGCCAAAAGCTGTTCATTGAAGCAATCGCTAAACTAAAACACTTGCCGCTGTGCTGTTTGATGGTTGGCTCACATCAGGGCCGCCAGGAATACTTCGAAGAGTTGAGAGCGCTCATCAAAACTCATGAACTGGAAGACACCATTTCCATTGTTGGTAACTGCGATGACATGCCAACCTTATACAAACTTGCTGACGTGGTGGTTTCTGCTTCTATTGAACCAGAAGCTTTCGGAAGAGTAGTTGCAGAAGCGCAAGCCATGGGAACTCTGCCGGTAGCTCCTGATCATGGTGGTGCAGTCGAGCAAATTGTACCAGGTGAAAATGGCTTCTTGTTTTCATCAGGCAACTCTGATGAAATGGCGGACGCGATCGAAAAAGCACTGAATCTAGGTTTGAAAGAGAACACCGAAATGCGTGCTAATGCCATTCGATCTGTTAACACATCTTTCTCGAAAACCAGAATGTGCCGCCTGACCCTAGCTGTCTATTGGGAGCTCATTCACAACGAGACCCCTTATGGGACGGAAAACTACAACGAATAACGTCCGTAAGCCCAAACGAGCACCTTATCTCTCGAAAAAGAGGATAAGTCCTTAGCCCTCTTCAGCCAACTTCATGCCCATCGAATGAAAACCACCATCAACATGCAGGATGGTGCCTGTGACACCCGAGGAAAGGTCACTGCAAAGATAGAGGCCAGCATCGCCAACTTCTTCCTGAGTGGCATTGCGTAGAATCGGAGCGGTATCAGCCGAACCGCGGAAAACTTTGCGCGCATCACCGATAACGGCACCAGCGAGCGTCCTCATTGGACCAGCGGAGATTGCATTGACGCGGATACCCTGCGGTCCAAGATCCACGGCCAAATAACGTGCACTTGCTTCCAGAGCAGCCTTAGCAACACCCATCACATTATAACTAGGCATCACGCGGCGGGACCCGATGAAAGTCAAAGTGATAATCGATCCACCTTCGCTCATCAAAGGAACAGCTTTTTGCGCCAAGGTCGTTAACGAATAACAAGAAATCAACATGGTATCGCGGAAGTTTTCGCGCGAGGTATCAACATAGAGGCCTTTGAGCTCATCTTTGTCGGAAAAAGCCAGCGAATGGACTAGAAAATCAAGTTTGCCCCATTTTTCGCTAAGAGTATCAAACAAGCCTTCAACCGAAGCTTCGTCTGTGACATCGCATTGTAGCAAGGTGTCACAACCAACTTGTTCTGCCAAAGGCTTCACCCGTTTGCCAAGCGCTTCATTTTGGTAAGTCAGGGCTACTTCTGCTCCTTGTTCAACCAAGGATTGGGTGATCCCCCAAGCGATTGAATGGCTGTTAGCAACACCCATGATCAGGCCACGCTTACCAGCCATTATTCCTTGACTGTTTTTCGCTATTTCACCCATGTTTAATCTCTTCTAATTTCTATTCTGATCAATCTAGTTTGCTAAAAACCAAACAAGCATTCGTACCGCCAAAACCAAAGGAATTGGATAGAACGTGACGAATATCTTGGTTATCTTTTCGTTCAAGAAGCACGGGCGTGCCCGCGAATTCTTCATCTAGATTGTCGATGTGTGCTGAGGCGGCCAGGAAGTTGTTTTGCATCATAATAAGACTGTAAATGGCCTCGTTCGATCCGGCTGCGCCCAATGCATGACCCGTGAGAGATTTCGTTGAACCAATGGCTGGAATATCATCACCGAACACAGCCCTGATGGCTCCCATTTCTCGGGAGTCACCCACTTTCGTGCTAGTGCCATGCGTGTTGATGTAGTCGATCTTTTGATCGCCTAAGGTCTTCATCGCCATACGCATACAACGTTCAGCACCCTCGCCAGAAGGCTGTACCATATCGTATCCGTCGGAGGTTGCGCCATACCCTGTTACTTCAGCATAGATCTTGGCACCGCGGGCCTTAGCGACTTCCATTTCTTCGAGCACGAGGATCGAACCGCCACCGGAAATCACAAAGCCATCACGATCAGCATCATAAGCTCTAGAAGCAACGGAAGGGTCATCGTTGTATTTTGATGACAAAGCGCCCATCGCGTCGAATGTTACCGTTAACGACCAATCAAGCTCTTCACCACCACCAGCGAAAACACGATCCTGCTTCCCAAGCTGGATCAGTTCCATCGCATTACCGACACAATGAGCAGAAGTTGAACAAGCCGAAGTGATGGAGTAATTGACGCCTTTGATTTTGAAAGGTGTCGCCAAGGTTGCGGAACAAGTCGAGGACATGACCTTTGGAACCGCCAAAGGGCCAACCTTCTTTGGGCCCTTTTCACGCAAAGTATCTGTCACCCAAGTTTGGCTCTTGGTCGAAGGGCCGCCAGAACCGACAATCAAACCTGTCTCGTTGTTTGAGACCTGTTCATCTGTGAGACCCGCATCATCAATCGCTTGCTTCATGGCTAGGTAGGCATAAGCTGCACCATCACCTAAGAATCGACGCTCCTTGCGATCCAATGCTTCTTCGATATCGATCTTCAAAGTACCAGCTACATGGCTGCGGAACCCCCATTCTTTCTGGTTGGGTTCAATCTCGATGCCAGATTTACCCTCCAGAAGAGATTGAGTTACCTCGGCAACATTATTACCGATACTGGATACGATCCCTATGCCGGTGACAACAACTCGACGCATGTCTTTATCCTTTAGAGAAGTCCGGGGAAAGCCTTAGCTTTCGCCTTGATTGTCTGAAAATAGACCGACTTTCAGGTCCTTTGCTTGATATATAGGTTCACCGTCGGCCAATACAACGCCTTCAGCGATACCCAAAACAAGCTTGCGGTTTATGACCCGTTTAAGGTCGATTTCATAACGCAAGTTTTTCGTCTCTGTCGTAACCATACCCGTCAACTTAACTTCACCAACGCCAAGGGCGCGACCGCGGCCTTTACCGCCGATCCAACCCAGGAAGAAACCTGTCAATTGCCACAGCCCATCAAGTCCCAAACAACCAGGCATCACAGGGTCACCAACAAAGTGGCAATCGAAGAACCATTTGCTTGGATCGATTGCAAAGTCTGCTTCAATTCGACCTTTACCATAGGCACCACCGTCAGCGCTGATGTGGGGAATTGAATCAACCATCAACATGGGAGGCATGGGTAACTGTGGATTGCCAACACCGAACATTTCGCCGCTGGCACAATGTAGGATATCGTCATAAGAAAAGCTGGCGGAAGAAGACAAGGAGCTACTCCTGTTAGGTATAAAAGAGTTCGCCGTGTTTTGCCCTTATCCAGAAACAAAGGCAAGCGGGATTCTACTTCTTACATCAGCTATTCACGGCAAAACTAAGGTGTTCATCACTAGAATTGTGGAAATCTACTATCTTGTCCTACTATTGGCTTGCAGCGGAAAAAATTCTGCGATTAATAAAAGGACGAATTTCTTGGCTGCAAAAATTGACCCATACGATGAATCAAGATGCTCTTACTGACAAATTGAGGCTCTCAGGCTTACGGCCGACACCTCAACGACTGGCGATTGGCACCTTGCTGTTTGATGGTGTTAACCGACATGTGACCGCTGAATCACTTTACGACGAAGCCAAAGAAAACGATTGTAAGGTTTCTCTAGCAACGGTCTACAACACCCTTCACCAATTTACTGAAGCAGGGCTGTTAAGACAGATAATCGTCGATCCGAGTAGGGCTTATTTCGATACAAATACAACGTCCCACCATCATTTCTTTCATGAAGACACACACGTTCTAGAAGACATCCCGGGCGAACGCGTATCGGTGCGGTTAGATGGCGATAGTCCTTTTTCAGCAAAAGCGCCGGAAGGGAAGAAAATCACCGACGTGGGTGTGATTATCCGGCTCTCATCAGAGTAAGAATTCCTCTTTGTGGACTTGAGGAGCTAGAAAAGCGAATGTTAGATTTCTTCTCCGAAGCGCTCTGAAAACAGCTGTTGAATGGCTTCAACAGCACACGCTTCGTCTACGCCGTGAGCTTTTATGTCGAGCTGGCTTCCGATAGCAGCACCAAACATCATCAGCCCCATGATAGAAAAAGCGGAGACGAATTGTCCCTGGAAGCCAATTTCGATTTCCGACTCGAACTTTTCGGCCAAAGCAACCAACTTAGCGGCGGCGCGAGCATGGAGTCCTTTTTGGTTTGTAACCGTTACTGAATTTTGCGTTGTCATGAGGGGTTTTTATTGAGACAGAGTCTTGGAAGCAACTGTAATATATTTTTTGGCCGCTGCTTCGATGGCTTCAACCGCTTGTCCTAAGGTCATCGAACCACGCACCGAAGCGAGTTTGACCATCATCGGCAGATTTACACCAGCAATGATATCCACTTCCCCTGTTTTCAAGGTCGAAAGCGCTAGGTTTGACGGTGTTCCACCGAACAAGTCTGTCAGCACAATGACCCCCTTGCCAGTGTTTACTTTTCGTGTCGCAGCAAGAACGTCTTGTCGGCGTTCTTCAATGTCATCATCGGGTTCGATTGCCAAAGTCTCCATCTGACTTTGAACACCAACTATATGCTCAACCGCCTTTTTCAACTCTGTCGACAAAGCACCATGGGTTACAATTACTACGCCTATCACGATTGATACTTCATTGATTTGTGTTTTCGCACTTTGTCAGCCACTGACATGATCCAGTTCACGATGAACCAGGCTAACAACTCTTGTTCCATAATTTAGTTGTTCAGCCAACCTTTCAGCGGTGAAAACAGAGCGATGCTGCCCGCCGGTGCATCCGATTGCTATGGTAAGATAGGATTTTCCTTCTTCTTCAAAAGCTGGGATCAGCTGGTTGAGCATTTGGCGAAGATTCGCGAAGAAAATAGTGAAGGCTGGGTCATTTTCTATAAATTCAGCCACACCCTGATCTCGACCTGTGCATTCTTTCAGCTCTGGGACATAGTGAGGATTGGCTAGGAAACGCACGTCAAAGACCAGGTCTGCGCTGCGCGGCAGCCCTTTTTTATAGGAGAATGAAACGATGGAAATCGTCAGTCCGATACGATCATCAGCGGCAACACGTTCTTGAAGAATGCCGCGCAGACCGGGCAAGCTTGTCCTTGAGGTGTCAATCAGCAGATCGGCGTGGGCTCTCAGAGGTGTTAACCGACTGCGTTCAACACGAATACCGTCCATTACTGCCCGGTCCGGCGCCAGAGGGTGCCGCCGTCTTGTTTCATTGAACCTGCGCCTTAAAACGTCATCTTCACAATCAAGAAAAACAAAGACGATTTTGATGTCAGGATTGGTCTTCAGAGCTTTCAAATACTCCGAAAATATCTCGACTGTAAAACCACGGGTCCGGACATCAACACCAATTGCCAATCCGCGGCGATTGTGGGATTTGGCTTCATAAAAATCGGCAATTGTTTGCGACCAGAATTGTAAGGGCAAATTGTCGATTGCCTCATAGCCGCTGTCCTCTAACGCTCTAAGCGACGACGATCGGCCAGCACCAGACATCCCCGAAACAATGACGATTGGCAGCTTATTTTTTTGATCACTATTTTTATTATTGATGATTAAGCTCCAATTGATCACCTAGGGCAAGAATCCTATTCCAACTCTTTTGCCTGTCGTTGTCAACAGATCCTAGAGAGCTAATTTGGAAAGGGCTAGCTTGATCAGAGGAACCGTACTTCCCGCAAAAGGCCAGATTTCTATCGCGGGAATTTTTCTATCAAGCAAAGTATAACTCCGGGCTTCTGGCATTCGAACAACATCATTTGAATTTCGTACCAACTGTACCACTATGTCGATAGAGCAACGTGCACGGGCGGGTATCTTAACCAGTCCCAACCCTCTGACCTCAAGCAAACCTTTTAGGTTTTCAGGTGCTGACGCTGTGAGCTCCCCTTTTGATCCGACTTCCAGTTCACAACGATCATCCGCGACCAAAATTCCGCCTTGATCGATTAATCGTAATGCGAGGTCGGACTTTCCAGAGCCTGGAGGACCGAGAATGAGCAGTCCCTTGTCTTCAAAGAAAACGGTCGTCGCATGAAGATTTCTTTTCTGAGTATCCATCGAATACTTAAAGCGATGGTAAACGGATGATAAAGCAAGCGCCCAGCACCTCGCCCTCTGGAGAATAAAGATTTGTCGCTTTTATTGTACCACCATGCGCTTCTACAATCTGTTTCGAGATCGATAGGCCCAAACCGGAATTATTCCCAAAACTCTCTGGTTCAGGGCGATCAGTGAAGAACCTGTTGAAAATCTTATCCAGTTTGTCCTCCGGAATCCCCGGGCCCTGATCACAAACCTGAATTTCGACAAAACCGCTCCTGCGTTCTGCAATGAGAGATATCGTGGAATGAGCTGGTGAAAACGACAAAGCGTTGCCGATTAGATTGCGCAAAACTTGGCCCAATCGACCTTCTATACCCTGAACCCACAATTGATCTTGTTCAGGCAAACCTAGTGCAAAGTTGACCTGATGCTCTTGACCAATCAGCTCCTGCGTTTCGACCAAAGCGCCGAGGAACTCATGAACATTCACAACCTCTTTACCGGCACGGGACAGCTCAGCATCTAGCCTCGACGCGTCGGAAATATCGGTGATCAATCGGTCTAATCGCTGGACATCTTGGTTCATGATTGCAATCAGTTTCGTTTGCTTCTCTGGATCTTTGATGAGCTCTAGTGTCTCCAGCGCGCTTCTAACCGACGTAAGTGGGTTTTTTATCTCGTGGGAGACATCAGCTGCAAACCGCTCAATCGCCGTCATCCTTGCCAACAAAGTCGCGGTCATTTCACGCAAAGCCAGTGAAAGGTCCCCGATTTCATCACGGCGATGGGTGAAGTCCGGAATTTCGACTTCTTGAGCATTCCCCAGACGCACCTGATCGGCCGCGCGTGCCAGCCGTCTGACCGGGTAGGCAATTGTGCCAGAGAGATAGAGAGAAAGAACAATGGTGATTGTGAGTGCTACAAAGAAAATTTGTAGAATCACTTTGCGGATGTTCTGCACTTCCTCGTCAATTTCCCTTGTGACGCGAGAAAGCATGAGCGCGCCCAAAACCTGCCTGTAACGTTGAACCGGTATACCAACAGAGAGCATGAGGTGGCTGTTTTTGGTGATCCGAACACTATGGCCCACATCACCATAGAAGGCCCCGGATACTTCGCTATAGTGATCGGCTTTTTGACTAAGTGCTTCACTGTACAACGGCAGCTTCCGTTGAGACCGTCCAAAAAATGACCACCAATTGACATCATCAGGCACATCAACGGTTGGTTTGATTGGTGGTGGTCGTACTGGCAACTCTTCCACAAAAATCGGACCACCTGGGCTCTTTAACTCACGGCTATCCGCAATGATTGCACCATTTGGCTGGAAAACACGGACCCGAGTTGAGGTTTCTTTAGTTAAAAGCTGCACCAGAAAGTTGGTCTGTGTTGGCCTCAGAAACTCATTGCCGTTTTGATCCTGGGCAACGGAAGCCGTTCCGAGAGCTACCGCTATTATCTTGCCTTCTGATTCTAGCGATGAAATCTCAACGTCAATCAACGATTGACGATATTGGTCGATCCAAAGAAACCCAAACAAAGGAATTAAGAGCGCCCCAACATTAATGACCAGGATTCGAATAGTTAAGGCAGAAAATCTCGGACGTCGACGATGGATGGAATTCCAAAGCGGACGCACCAGCGCGATTAGGAACCGCAGTCCAGTGGTTAGGGTGTTGGCAAAATTTCTGACGAAATCAATCACGCATCTTTGTAGCGATAACCAACGCCATACAGAGTTTCGATCTGATTAAAGTCATCATCTGCTGCTTTGAACTTCCGGCGCAGACGTTTGATGTGACTGTCGATGGTTCTATCATCCACATAGATATGTTCACCGTAGGCCGCATCCATTAATTGATCACGGGTCTTCACATGACCAGGTCTCATGACCAAAGATTTGAGGATGAGAAATTCGGTTACCGTTAGCGTCAGGTCTTTATCTTTCCAACGGCAAAGGTGTTTATCAGAATCTAAAGAGAGCTCGCCTCGGGATAGAACATCTGTGCTTTGCTCTTTCTCCTGACTTTCCTTGATCAGCTCCTGGCGTCGCAAAATAGAACGTATTCTCTCAATCAAAAGACGTTGTGAAAAGGGCTTCGTGATGTAGTCGTCTGCCCCCATACGCAGGCCCAAGACCTGGTCAACTTCATCATCTTTTGACGTTAGGAATATGGCGGGCATTGCCGATTGAGCTCGAATTCGAGTCAGTAACTCCATGCCATCCATACGCGGCATCTTTATGTCCAAGATAGCCATATCGGCGGGCTTGGAAGCCAACGAGCGAAGCGCTTCGGAACCATCGGTAAAACTGCGCACGTAAAATCCCTCGGCCTCCAATGCCATAGATACTGAAGTTAGAATGTTACGGTCGTCGTCGACGAGAATAATGGACTGCTGCACTTATGGCTCCTCCGCCTTGGTTACTGGCTTAAATGCCTTCCTCTTGCTTACAATATCTGGCGAATACAAGGCAAAGAATCACCAATTAAGGCAAAATGGGGCTAAGCGTAGTTTATTTCAACTAAGTTTGAGAAAAGGAGGCAACAATTATGGTCTTTTTTCTCAATGAAGGTTTGATCTTGACCAGGAATAGTTTAGGAATCGGCCCAATAATAAAATCGCCATATTCCCAGCGTAAAGACAAAGGGTGCAAGGCGACAATCTGCGGCGACAAACGTGAAAAAAATCAAAGCTATTGACCAAGGCCATCCGTTTGTATCGGCAATTCTGGTTGAAAAATTTCAAGGTCAAGAACAAGCATTTGTTAAAGCCCTAAGGTCTAGTTACGCCTGCGTTGATAGAGAATTGGCGATTGGCGATAGCCATACAGCCTTTCTGATGCGAAACTCACAGGACCTATCGACGATCGTTTCCGGTCTAACGAAGTGCAACGAGCCTTCAGCAACTATCGAAGTTATCCCTTTTCTCTGCTCAGACGACCCAAATGCCTACCTCGGAGAGCTCGCTCGAAATCTAACTTTGGAAACCAGCCGGTCTGATCAATTCATTGCTAGATTTTGGAACGAAGAAGTCGCTTTCGAACAGGCCATAACAAGCCATATTCCATCCCAATTCCAGCCTGATCAATCGGTGGCATTCCAAGCCATTATCGATCAGTCAAACAAAGAGACAGCATTCTTCGAAACATTCACGAGGTGGCCAGACTTTGGATCATCTGACGTCAACCAACCTCTTTTTTCAGAAGACAGCGACTATCAAACGCTGTCCACTGCTTTATCGGTGTTGGAATCCGAACCCGATCTTCAGCTTTCGGTAAACTTCCCACGACAAAGGTTCCAGAAAGATTTCTTGGACAAGGCGTTACAATTGCTAGGTGACGCGGGCCCTTTTGTGCGTAAAAGGCTGATCATCGAAATCGTGGAAGTTTGGGCAATAGCCGATTTTCTTCCCATCAAACAATCCGTGAAAGCATTGAAAAACCTCGGCTGTCAAATTGCTTTTGATGACGTCGGAGCCGGAATTTTACCTTTGGCAGATATTTTCGATTTACAACCTGAGTACCTCAAACTGGACCGTATTTTTGTTCAGCATTCTGTTGGTTCGCCTGAGCAAAATGGCCTTTTGAAGGGGTTTGTCGAACTCGCTGAAGAACTCAAAACTTGTTTGGTTGCGGAAGGCGTCGAAACAGAAGAACAGTCCGAGAAGCTTCTAGATCAAGGTATCTTCTTACAACAAGGCTACTTTGTTGCTCGGGAACAAAACCACCCCAAGCGCCAAACTGCTTAGAACTCAATTCGACCTTTAGATTTCTAGCCCTTGCAAGAGCCTGGGTTGATTGACGGACTTCCCGCTGGCCTTTTCAATCAAAAAGGCTTTCAACGAGTCCAGACGATTAACTGAGGGCAAGCCCACAGATGTCAACATGCGAGCCGGACCCGCGGAAGTCGAAAAAACGCGATTAAGGCCATCCATCAAACCCAGTGTCAGAGCCGAATCAAACCGCCGCCGCCGTTGATAGTTGTCGAGGCTTAGATCGTCTCCGAAATCCAATCCCAGTCGGCGCGCCTCAACCAAAACTTCGGCCAAAGCCGCGACGTCTCGAATACCTAAGTTCAACCCTTGGCCGGCGAGAGGGTGAACATGATGCGCTGCATCTCCAACCAAAACAAACCGATCTTTAGCGAAACAATCCGCTATTCCCGCCGCAAGCGGAAAGGACCAGCGCTTTCCTTGCAGTTTTAGTTTGCCCAATCTGTTACCGAACCGCCTTTGCATTTGGGTCGTGAATTCTGTCTCATCTAGCTCCATCATCACCTTAGCGAGTTCTCGTTTTTCCGACCAAACGATCGACGACAAATGAGGATGGGTAGCGTTGCCGGGCAAGGGCAGCACTGCAAAAGATCCGTTCGGTAAAAACCATTGATAGGCCAAACCTTCATGGGCAAATTCATGTGAAACGGTGCAGACAAGCCCCGCCTGATCATAGTCGGTCGATTGCGTCTTTATTCCGGCCAGCCCTCGCAAAACTGAACCACGTCCCTCTGCCGAGGCCAACAAACGCGTTGTTAGATTTTCACCCGTTGCCAGTTCGCAATCGACGACAGATCCGGTCTTTCGGAAACTCAAAATTCTATTTTTTGGCAGAAACTGAACTTGGCTGGTCTTTTTGAGCGCCTGATTCAAAGCGGTCATCAAACGCTCATTTTCAACCATGTGACCCAGAAGCACTTCAGCATTTGCGTCGAAGTTCAACGCGAAGTCCGTTTCCTCATGATCCACAACAGCTTCACCAATGCGCATACCGGTGATTTGTTGGCTGCCCAAGGAAGAGGTTAAACCCAACAGTTCAAGGCAACACCAACAATCTTCTGCGATGGCACTGGCCCGACCATCAGAAACAGCGGTTTCGTCAAACCAATCTCGTTGATCAATGAGGGTTACCTTGAATCCGTAACGATCCAAAACCAGAGCCAAAAGACCGCCTACCAATCCAGCGCCGGAGATCACCACATCAGAGATCGGCGGCTGTTTCTCCTGTAAAATTGGTTTTTCTGTCATGGTGACTATGGCTTCCCTTTTTTATTCATTCGAACGCTCAGAAAAAAAGGTCGCTCGAGTCTTATCAAATGCTTTGGAGTCTGTTATAGAAAGATAGGTCATTTAGGGCCTCTATTTAAATAGCCTTTTTGGCACAGCGAAATTTTTATTGCCCAGACATATTTTTAGGGTGGAGTTTATAGATCGATGCTGTCTTCTTTTTTGCGAAAAAAGAAACCCGTTAGCTTGCAGTACACCTATGTGAGCGGACCTGACTATCTTTCAGAGAAAAGTGGTTCAACACCTACGACTCTTTTCCCGCAATTCCTTGTAGACGCTTTCAAAAAACGGCTCGGGCAGTTTCTTGGTCTAACCTTATTTGGGATCGGTCTTTTCGTCCTTCTTTCGTTGTTAGGTTACTCACCGAAGGATAATGCCGCCAATTTCGCTGGATACCATGAGACCTCGAATTGGTTCGGACCATTCGGGGCATACACTTCTGATTTTCTCTTTCAGCTATGGGGCTGGGCAGCATTCATCTTGCCGCTAATTTTGCTCGTTTGGGCCAGCGTCGTTTTCTTTATCGGTAGCCTTAGAAAACCCTGGCGTCGAGCATTGGCAGTCTTTTTTGGAAGCTCGTTCTTTGCTGCATTCCTGTCTACACTGCCAGCAAAACCGGATCTATTAGCGAGTGAAACTCTCGGTGGTGCCGGTGGAGAAATTTTTGCCAATGCGATTGGGTTTGTCCTACCCCTGCCTACCTTTCTTTTTGTTGTTGTCAGTTTTGGTCTTGGTTGCCTCTTTACTGCACTCGCCCTGCCACTGCGCATTTCGGAGTGGCGGCAGCTGGGCCAGAAAATCAGTGCTGGGATTGGTTGGATTTCAACCCTTGTTTTTACAACCAAGAGAGAAGATGAGGAATTTTTGGACCGACAAGAACCCGCTTTCTCTGAAACAGCCCATGAGTCCGAACCGAAGATCTGTGAAGATGTTGTTTTTGACCCCTTAGAACAATCTGCCGTCGTGCTCGAAGAGTCGGAAGAAGAAGGTTTAGGAAACCGCACGTCGCAACTCACGATCCATGACGCAAACTTTGAAAACACAGCTACATCAGATAATATTGAGTTTTCTCAGGTTGAGGAATTTGACGAAGACGATGAAGCACATGGAGAAGATGAGGCCGACGGCTCCTTCGATGCAGAAGAAGAGTTTCGCTCGATCTATGATGATCTTGAAGATGACATTGATAAGTTCAATGGCTCTGATCAAGACCTAGACACCGCACCCTTCGATGATGACTTCGATGCTCTGGATGAGACTGATGAAACCGAACAATTCATGGCAACTCCGGCACCAGCGCCAGTCTCTCCAGCTAGGCCTGTACCAGGCAAACAATCTGCGTCAGTCAGCAAAGCAACCAAAGCAAAACCGAAGGCGACGAGCTATGTAGCTCCGAAAATTGACTATCTAACAAAGCCGGACCCCCTGGCTCACCAAGGAAAACTGACCAAAGAGCAGATGCGTGAAAACGCCGAAATGTTGGAATCGGTCCTGAAAGATTTTGGCGTCAAAGGCGAAATCGTAAATGTCTGGCCTGGTCCAGTTGTCACGCTTTACGAACTGTTACCATCTCCAGGTACAAAAACCGCTCGTGTCGTAGGGTTGGCCGATGACATCGCACGATCTATGTCCGCACTTTCCGCGCGTATAGCGGTTGTACCAGGACGCAACGCTATTGGAATCGAGCTACCCAATGAGAACCGCGAGACAGTCTACTTGCGAGAAATTCTCTCATCAGACACATTCCAAAAAGGGACGCTGAAACTGCCATTGGCGCTTGGGAAGGACATCGGTGGTAAGCAGGTTGCCGTCGATCTAGCCAAGATGCCGCACCTTCTTATCGCTGGTACGACGGGTTCGGGTAAATCAGTGGCCGTTAACACGATGATCTTGTCACTGCTTTACCATCTGAGCCCGGAGCAATGCAAATTCATCATGATCGATCCGAAGATGTTGGAACTTTCCGTATACGATGGCATTCCACATCTGCTGTCTCCGGTCGTCATTGAACCGGGCAAAGCGATTGTCGCCCTCAAGTGGGCCGTGCGAGAAATGGAAAATCGCTACAAGTCCATGTCTTCGATTGGTGTCAGAAACATTGACGGTTTCAACAAACGTCTGGAGCAAGCCCGCAAAAATGGTGAAGTTTTAACGAGAAAAGTCCAAACAGGTTTCGACGTCGAAACCGGTCATCCGGTTTATGAAGAGCAAGAGATGGATCTGTCTCCTTTGCCTTTCATCGTTGTTGTTATCGACGAAATGGCTGACTTGATGTTAGTTGCGGGTAAAGAAATTGAAGCGACGTTGCAAAGGCTCGCGCAAATGGCAAGAGCGGCAGGTATTCACCTCATTATGGCCACACAACGGCCATCAGTTGACGTCATCACTGGAACAATTAAAGCCAACTTCCCGTCAAGGATTTCGTTCCACGTGACATCAAAGATCGACAGTCGAACAATTCTGGGAGAGATGGGCGCGGAACAATTGCTTGGCCAAGGTGATATGCTGTACATGCCAAGTGGTAGCCGTATCAAACGTGTTCATGGTCCTTTCGTGAGTGACGATGAGGTCGAAACAATTGTTACGCACCTTAAGGAACTTGGTGAACCGGCCTACATCGAAGGCCTTACCGACGAGGCAGAATTGGCAGCGGACGGACCATCAATTCCTGGGATGCCGTCGGCAGAGCCAAGTGGTGATGACCTTTACGATCAAGCCGTGGCCCTCGTCCTGCGGGAAAAGAAGGCATCGACGTCTTTTGTTCAGCGCTATTTGCAGATTGGTTACAACCGCGCCGCACGACTAATTGAGAAAATGGAAACAGAAGGACTGATTTCAGCGGCTGACCGCGTTGGCCGCAGAAAGATATTGGTTGGAAATGAAGGCGAAGAAATTTAAGTTGATTCGAGATAGATTAAGGAAATCTCTATGAAAATGCTCCGGTCTCTTTTTAAGACTCTAGTTGTAGGCACATTGGGCCTGTCCTGCTTTGTTGCTGCCAACGCTGCTGCTTTGACACAAGATCAAAAGCATACGGTTTGGCAAATCGAACAGGTTATTAATACTCTGTCTACCGCTCAAGGGCGGTTTATGCAGATCGGTGCGAATGGGGGCATAGCACATGGAAACATTTTCATTTCCAGACCGGGACGCATCCGATTTGAATACGATCCGCCCAGCCCTTTGATGATCGTGGCCGATGGCAAGTATGTGGCTCAAGTCGATAAAGACTTACAGTCCGTTTACTTCAAACGTTTATCAAAGACACCGTTGAACTTTATTTTGGCTGACCGGATTTCTCTGAATGAATCCGTAAAAACCCAAGATGTCCAGTTCAGTGGCAATTCGATTTTGGTTACTGTCCGCAATCGCAGAAATCCAGGCGAAGGCACGCTAACGATGATCTTCGACAGTCACACAAAGGAACTCCACGCTTGGCAAGTGGTCGACACTCAGGGTCAGATGACAACGGTAAGATTACAACAGATGTCATATGGCCTGCCTCTTGATCCCTACCTTTTTGCGCGTCCCGAAGGCTACAAATCTCAAAACGTCAGGGACTAGTCGAACATGGCAAAACCGATTGTTGGTGTAACGTCCTGCGTTAAAGTTCTCGATGGTCAAAACTACCATCACGTAGGCGAAAAGTATCACCGTGCGATAGCTGAATGTACCTCTGCCCTGCCATTGGCCATTCCTTCGATAGCAGATATTTTGGACAACGATGCATTGCTTGATACAGTTGATGGTCTGCTTTTTACTGGCAGCCCGTCCAATGTTTTCCCGCCTCGTTACGGTGTTGGTGAAAGTGCAGAAGCAGAACCCTATGATCCTGTTCGCGATGCAATGACTCTGCCCTTGCTAGAGCAGGCCATCCAGCGTGGTATCCCAACGTTGGCCATTTGCCGAGGATTTCAAGAGTTAAATGTCGCCTGTTCCGGCACTCTGCATGCTCGAGTTCATGAACTAGACGGCCGGCAAGATCATCGCCGACCTGAAAATCCTGATTTGGATGTTCAGTACGGGACAAAGCACTCTATTTCCCTCCTAAAAGACGGCTTACTTTCTTCAATTCTTGAAACAAGAGGTCCAATAGAAGTGAATTCGCTTCACTGGCAAGCGGTCGATAAGTTGGGCGTGAGCCTTCAGATCGAGGCATGGGCTGATGATTCAACCGTTGAAGCCATTTCGATGCCGAATTCTAAAGGCTTTCTTTTAGGTATCCAATGGCACCCAGAATACAAAGCCAAAGAGAACCCGATTTCGGCGGCCATTTTCTCAGCTTTCGACCAGGCTATTCAGGACTATCGGCATTCAAAACAATAGGGTGCCAAAATCTCACGGCTATTTGAGTAAACGTTTCTGGTTCCATTTCTGAATCTTCTTATATCAAAGGAGCCAAGTTTTTCTTGGTAGTTTCGTGCTGCGTCCCCCGCTACCAGCACTGAAATTTTGAGAGCGCTCACCCTTATAGGTTGGGCGCTCTTTTTTATGGTCTGCGCGTCAAAAATCGTTAGGTTAGGCATCTGATGAATTTGGCTAAGGAAACACGCAATGGCTCTCAAAATCGTAACATGGAATATCAACGGCATTCGCCCTCGTACGGAGAACCTTTGCAGATTTTTAACGGAATATCAGCCTGATGTAATCTGTCTTCAGGAAATCAAAATTCAAACGGATGCCTTTCCTGGTGATCCCTTCCGAGAGCTAGGGTACGAGCACCAAGCCATTGCCGGTCAAAAAGCCTATCACGGTGTGGCCATTCTCTCAAAACTTCCCTTTGCCGATCAGTTTTCATGCCCTTGGGGTGGCGAAAGCGACGCTCGCCATGTCGCTGTCAAACTTGCCAATGATCTTGAAGTTCATTCAATCTACATTCCCGCCGGGGGCGATGTCCCAGATCCCAGCGTCAATGTGAAGTTTGACCATAAACTGCGCTTTTGGAACGATATGAAAGATTGGTTCGCAAAAGAGCGTTCAACCGATCAAATGATCCTCGCCAACGGCGACTTTAACGTTGCTCCGCTTGAAACGGACGTTTGGAATCATAAACGGTTGGTTAAGTCAGTGGGCCATAGCCCTATCGAGGTTGAGCATTTAGAAGCGGCAAAGGCTTCTCTCGATTGGACCGATCTACCCCGTGAATATGTGCCATCGGACCAATTCCTCTATAGCTGGTGGGGCTACCGCTACAAGCTGGCAGTAGAAAAAGATTATGGCTGGCGCTTGGATCACAGCTGGGCAACACCGGCCCTAAAAGAAAGAGTCACCAATTCTGAAGTCATAAAGCCAACAAGACTTTGGGAACGGCCCAGTGATCATGTGCCTATTTTGACAGAAATCGATTTGTAGAAATGCCGACTGAGACAAAATCCTATCACTATCATCGTCCAGGGCTTCACGGAGATTTGGTCTTGGGCATATCCGGGCTTTGTGCTGGACTAGTCTTTACCTTTGCCGCTCTCGAGACAAGGTTTCTTTTCTTTCTCTTTTTGGTTGTTACGACCTTGGCTCTTTATTTTAGCGCCAACAGCTTGCGTCGTTATTGGATTGAAATTCAGACTGATGACAAAGGGATAAAGCTGTTATCTAGAGGCAGCGAAAAATGTCTTATCAAATGGTCAGAAGTAAAATCCATTAAACTTCGGTTTTTTGGCAGCAAGTCTCAGCGTGAAAAAGGCAAAGGCACTTTGTCTTTGACAATGACGGATCAGAACAAGGCCAAGATAGCCTTTGAATCTGGTTTAGTTGATTTCGACGAATTAGCGCGATTATGCTTCGAACAAACTCAGGACTCTTCGGTTGAGATGGACGCTGTTTCTGTCGGGAACTTCGAGGCCGTTGGAGTACGGCTTTGACAACCAAGTCAGACGGAACCAATTGGAATCTGTTCTTCTTCGGATTTTTTATTGCCGTTTACGCAGCTTTTTTGCAGTTTAAGCTGACTCCAGCCCTGCCTGAAATGATGCAGCTCTACAGCTATGATCCAGCGGTCGCTGGAGCATTCATGTCCGTTTATGCGATCATAGGGTTTTTCTTGTCACCTTTGATTGGCCGGTGGTTATCGGGGCAGAAAGTAAAACAACTCATATTGGCGGTGTTGGTTTGTTCCTTTGTCGCCCAGGGCGTAGCCATTTTTGCAAGCCATTCTAGTGTGATCATGTTGGCGAGTCGGACCATGGAAGCCATAACTTTCGCTGTTTTCGCCATCGGCGGCCCGGTTATCGTTGGGCAAGCCGCCAGTGAAAAATTCCGTCCTCTCGGTATTGGAATATCCTCAACGTGGATGCCAAGTGGTATCCTTATCTCGTCAGTTGCTTACTATTGGTTCGCAGATGATTTCGGATGGTCTGTTCTATGGTATTTTGGCCTGGCTGGTGCTTTGTCACTCCTTCTTTGGACGGTGCTGTCCAATTTCAACAAACCTCAAGCAGCCACTACTGCCGGAAAGCCGAGTTTAAGTCTCACAAAAGCAGAAGAAATCAGCCTCTTGCTGGCCACGTCGATATTTTTGTTATGGTCCATTCAATTCAACGCTTACATGACTTGGTTCACAACCTACGTCACTGACACTTTAGGCTATCATCCGGTGGATGCTGTATGGGTTTTCATGTTACCGGTCATTGTGATCATTTTCGCAAATGTTCCCGTTGGGCTCGCGCAAACCACAGGCCGAATTACATTGATTCTATTGACGGTAGGTTTGGTTATTCAGGCTTTGTCCTGGGTATTGGGCCTCTACAAGAATGAAACCTTCCAGGTTATCGCCCTTATCGCTTATGGGATTGGTGCGGGGATTGTTCCTGCTGCTTTATTTGGCTGTCCCAAAGCGATCGTTGGCAGTGAAAAATACGCGATGGCTTTCTCCCGGATGATGACAGGGCGCTACATCGGCGTGTTTTTGGGACCAATTCTAATCGGAATCGCCATCCGGCAGGATATTTCCTGGGATTTGGTCATGGGGATAGCCGCCATTATGACCGCTATCCCACTTATCTTTGCTGGCTTACTTTACAAGCGTCTTTACTCAAGAAGCTAAGCGGTAACCACCTGCTTCTGTCACCAAAATTGCTGCGTTCGAAGGATCACGTTCGATTTTTTGGCGCAGCCGGTAGATATGTGTTTCGAGTGTGTGGGTGTTAACGCCAGCGTTGTAGCCCCACACTTCATTCAGTAAAGTTTCCCGGCTGACAACCTGTGTGCCTCTGCGATAGAGATATTTGAGAATGGCTGTTTCTTTTTCTGTTAATCGGATCTTTTTATTCGTTTCATTGTCTTGAAGAATTTTGGCACTTGGTTGGAACGAATAGGGTCCCACCGTGAAAATCGCATCATCACTTTGCTCATGCTGACGCAATTGAGCACGGATTCTGGCCAGCAACACATTGAGACGAAAGGGCTTCGCGATGTAGTCGTTTGCACCCGCATCCAACCCAAGGATCGTATCCGCGTCACTGTCGGCGCCAGTCAACATAATGATCGGCGCCTTTAGCCCGTTTTTACGCATAAGGCGACAAGCATCGCGGCCATCCATGTCTGGCAAACCTACGTCCAACAAAACGATATCAAAGTTTTCGTTCTTTGCGGACTCGACCGCGTCAGATCCTTTATCGTTTTCAACGATTTGGTAGTCTTCATGAAGAACGAGCTGCTCGGAAAGCGTTTCGCGTAGACTTTCGTCATCATCGACCAACAATATTCTGCGTGTACCCGCTGTATCGCTCACTCAAATACCCCTTTTGAACAATAGAATTCGTATCTTTACCAATATAGGTAATTCACACAGCGATGTGAATAGATAGGCGGGCTGTTCACAGATGTTCGTCACTTTTGTGAGCGGTTGTGAGCACTAGTGCATGGCTGAAAGATCGCTGCCGGGTACAAAATGACGCTTGACAGGGCTTTGGCTTTATCCCAAACGTCCGCCGTGTTTAATTGGGGTACCTACCCATTTGTTTGTCAAAAAGAAATTCCAGCATTTATGACCACTGAGAGCCAGGAAGCCATTTATCAAGTTGATCGTGCCATCGGCCAGATCAGACGCGGCGGTCAGGTTTCTTTTGAAACAAGATCTGGCGAGCGATATCTTTTTTGTGCTGCAGAGTTTTTGGATCGTGATTCAGAAGATTATTCGGCCGCTTCTTGTTTCTTCGCCTTACCGGAAAACCGGTACCTTTTTTTGAAGCATGGGCAGTACGATTTTTCGAAGTCTTATGATTCAGCGGTCAGACTATCATCATTTGACGATGTCCAATTGGCGGCTGAACAGTTAACGACTGATAAAGACAGTTCTCTCGGTGATGACTTTCCGGCTTGTGATCTTTCTCACGAGTTGAAGCCTGTTTTGCGCTTATTGAAATGGGCATATGCTTTGCCGGTTGCATTAATGAAGCCTTTAGCTTCTGAAGAAAAAGCGCCTGCTTCTGTACCTTGGCTATCTGAAGATTTGTTGGAAACTTACTTATTCAGTTTACCTTCGTCGATAAAACTTATTTCCAGTGCAAAACTGCCGATCGCCGCAACGGAACAGGCTGAAATTTTGGCCTATGGCTCCAGATCTTCCGCCCAGGAACATTTTGTTCTTCGTATTGGCCACCCAAACAAAAACAAATCTGCACCCCTTGTGAGAATGCATTCGGAGTGTTTCACTGGCGATTTGTTGGCAAGTCTGCGTTGTGATTGTGGTTCACAATTGCACAGCGCCATTGATCTTTGTGTTGAAGCAGGTTTTGGTCTCATTCTCTACCTTCATCAGGAAGGCCGCGGTATTGGACTGGCAAACAAAGTCCGTGCTTATGCTCTGCAGGATCAAGGGTTGGACACCGTTCAGGCCAATGCCGTTCTAGGTTTTCACCCCGACGAACGAGATTTTGCGGTAGCGAAGTCTATTCTTGAATCCCTTGGCATCAACAAGTTGCACCTCATTTCCAACAATCCCTACAAAAGGGAAAGTTTGGAGAAAGAGGGTTTTAACGTCGAGCGACTCGTGCCGTTAAAGATCGCAGCGACGAGCCATAGCAAAGCCTATCTCGACACCAAAGTCGAAAAAATGGGCCACAAGCTTTAGGATTTCATTTTGCCCTAGGTTATCGGTGGTCGGCTACCGAAAAGCGCACTGCCCACACGGACATGGGTAGCACCAAGTTCAACCGCGATTTCAAAGTCTGAACTCATTCCCATGGACAAGGATTTCAAGTTCAATCGATCAGTCCATTTGTGGAGCAACGCAAAGTGTGGACCAGGATGATCATCAACTGGCGGAATACACATTAGGCCTTCTACTTTGAGAGTGTTTTCCATGCAGTGGTCAAAGAGCTGTTGCAGATCATTGAGTTCAACGCCGGCCTTTTGAATCTCGCCACCTGTGTTAACCTGAATAAAGCAAGACAAGTTGCGTTCTTGTTTCTCCATTTCTTTGGATAACGCGGTCACCAGTTTTGGGCGATCAACCGTTTGAACGACGTCGAAATTCGCGACAACTTCTTTCACCTTGTTGGTTTGCAGGGGACCGATCAGATGTAGCTCAAGATTTGGGTTGTCATCTCTCAACTGGGGGAATTTTTGTAGAGCTTCTTGAACTCTGTTCTCACCAAAAACTAACTGACCAGCTGCTAGGGCGGCTTTAACTTCCTCAACTGGTTTGGTTTTACTAACCGCAATCAGCTGAACATCACGCGGCGATCGACCGGCTTTTTCGGCAGCTTCAGCGATTTTGGCGTTGGTCTCGTTCCAAGTGTCAATAGAGAACATCATACCCTCAATTTGTCTATATGAGTGTCCTTTAATTCAATGGCGCGTTCTAAGCAATCCAGTCAGGCCATTTGATTAGAGGAATTCTCCCCGATTTGCGGGGAAATTTCATTCTCTGCTGGCAGTTTTCTGACAGAAAATTTATAAGCAGCACCATATTCTAGGCTGATTTTTGTTTTAAAGAGCCAAATAGATGAAAAATACGGATAAAGACATGCCTATTATTGTGCGATGGCTCCTTGTACTCACTGTTGTTTTTGCGACTGCTGCTTGCGGCGGTAATCGCGATACGGATGAGGACGGCAAAAGAAAAAGCAGAGTTCAAACGAACCAAACATCAGATGAGAATGGTGAAGGTATTGTCATCATCGGTAAACGTAAGAACAAGAATCAACTGTCTGTAGCGCGCTTTTTCGGCGGTGGTGATGATGGGTACGACACCAGTTCAGACCTGAATGTCAATCAACATCTATGGCGCGCGTCTGTGACAACACTTTCCAAGTTGCCTTTGAAAACCGTAGATCCTTATTCAGGGATCCTTGAGACGGAATGGTATACGCCTGCTGGTGGCAAAAACGAGCAAGTCAGAACATCTGTGTTTATCCTTGGCCCGCAATTGCGTACCGAAAACATTCGAGTATCTGTTTTTGTAAGAGAGCGTGATGACACTGGCGTGTGGTCGATCAGACCGGGCAACCCTTCCACAGCTACAAAAGTGGAAAATGTAATTTTGAAGGCCGCACGACGTTCCCGAGTCGCCGCCAACGAACAATCAGAATCTTAATATCAATCAAAAATGTTATCGACGACGCCCCAGCCTACTTGGCTGGGTTTGGTTGTTGAAACGAAAATAAAGAAGAAGTTATGGATCGCTATAACGCAAAAACGACCGAGCAAAAGTGGCAGAGCTTTTGGGAAGAAAATGGTTCTTTCACCGCCGCCAAAGACACCAGCCGACCGAAATATTATGTTTTGGAAATGTTTCCTTATCCCAGTGGTAACATCCACATGGGGCATGTCAGGAACTATACACTGGGCGATGTGGTCGCGCGATACAAGCGCGCTAAGGGTTTTAACGTATTGCACCCGATGGGTTGGGACGCATTTGGCCTACCCGCGGAAAACGCAGCCTTTGAAAGGAAAATTCATCCAGCTGCTTGGACCTACCAAAACATAGCTTCAATGCGCGGTCAGCTTAAATCGATGGGTTTGTCTTTGGATTGGTCGCGCGAGTTTGCGACTTGTGATCCGACTTATTACCGTCACCAGCAAGCCATGTTCAATAAGATGCTGGAAAAGGGCCTGGTTTACCGCAAAGAGTCTTGGGTTAACTGGGATCCAGTCGAAAACACAGTTTTGGCCAACGAGCAAGTTGAAAACGGCCGTGGGTGGCGCTCCGGCGCTTTGGTTGAAAAACGTCGTTTATCGCAATGGTTCTTTAAAATCACGTCCTACGCTGATGATTTGTTGGAAGCGATTGGAGGGTTAGAACGTTGGCCAGCCAAAGTACGGTTGATGCAGGAAAACTGGATCGGTAAGTCTTCTGGTGCCTACATCGATTTCGAAATCGAAGGTCAGTCAGATCGGCTGAAAGTTTTCACTACGCGTCCCGATACGCTTTTTGGTGCCTCCTTCTGTGCAGTGTCGCCGGAACATCCTATCGCAGAAAAGTTATCTAAAGATAATGCTGCACTTTTGGAATTCGTTCAGGAATGTCAACGTAGTGGTACCAGTGAGGCCGTTATTGAAACCCTCGAGAAGAAAGGTTTCGATACAGGTCTGAAGATCAAACATCCTTTGATCGAAGGTAAAACGCTTCCTCTCTACATCGCTAACTTTGTGTTGATGGATTATGGCACAGGCGCGATTTTCGGCTGCCCGGGTCATGATCAGCGAGATTTGGATTTCGCTCGAAAGTATGATTTGCCAGTCGTCGCCGTGGTCAGTCCAAAAGGCAAAAAGGATTTCGCAATCGATGACGAAGCCTACACTGGCCCTGGCGAAATCATTAATTCTGAGTTCTTGAACGGACTTGCAATCGAAGATGCAAAGAAAGCCGTCATTGAACGGCTGGAGAAGACTGATATTGGTCAGGGGGCAACTGTATTTCGCCTTCGTGACTGGGGTGCTTCCCGCCAACGCTACTGGGGTTGCCCCATTCCGATTATCCACTGTGATGATTGCGGTGCGGTGCCGGTGCCTGAGAAGGATCTACCAGTTCAATTGCCTGAAGACGTTGAGTTCGACAAACCTGGCAATCCCTTGGATCATCACCCAACTTGGTCCCATGTTAATTGCCCAAGTTGTGGGAAGGCTGCGCGCCGTGAAACGGATACGCTTGATACTTTCGTAGATTCCTCTTGGTACTTTGCTCGGTTTTGTTCACCGCAAAGCGGCGAACCAGTGGAACGCGATGAGCTCGACTATTGGATGTCGGTGGATCAATACGTCGGTGGCGTTGAACACGCCGTATTGCACCTTCTTTATGCACGCTTCTTTACACGTGCCATGAAAGAAATTGGTTATGCCGGTGTGAAAGAACCCTTCGACGGTCTATTCACTCAAGGCATGGTTTGCCATGAGACCTATAAAGACACTGACGGGAAATGGTTGTCACCTGACGAAATAGAGAAGAATGCGGACGGATCGCACAAGGCTCTGAGAGATGGTTCCTCGGTGGAAACCGGTCGCGTCATTAAAATGAGTAAATCAAAGCGAAACGTCATCGACCCCGCTGTCATCATTGATGTTTATGGAGCAGATACCGCCCGTTGGTTCATGCTATCTGACAGCCCACCAGAGCGGGACATGGAGTGGACTGAATCTGGCATCGAAGGCGCTTGGCGTTTTACTCAGCGCTTGTGGCGTCTTGTTCAGGAAAACCTCGCAACGATTAATGCGACAAACCGCATTGACAGCCCTGCCGGAAAAGCTCTTCGGGCTAGTTTGCACAAGGCGATTGATTCGGTCTCAAAAGATATCGAATCATTCCAATTCAACCGCGCGGTAGCTCGTATTCATGAGTTGGCAAACGACATATCTAAGGCCTTAAAAGAAGCCGATCAGGTCAGTCCGGCAACTCTGAAAGAAACATTCTCTACTTTGGCACAGTTAATCTGCCCAATGATGCCACACCTGTCCGAAGAAATTTGGCAGGTTTTGGGTAACAGTCGTTCCCTCACAGAAGTCGAATGGCCAACAGCCGATCCCTCGCTTTTGGTCGACGATTCGGTCACTATTGCTATTCAGGTTAATGGAAAAGTGCGCGGCACCATTGAAATTGCCCGTGATAGCGAGGAAAAGCTTGTTCAAGAACAAGCCTTGGCGTTAGAATCGGTTCTGAAATTTGTTGATGGCAAGCCTTTGCGCAAGGTCATCGTCGTCCCGAATCGGATTGTAAATGTTGTCGTTTAACCTGTTTAGGGGTTCAGTTCAGAAAGTCGCTCTTATTCTTGTGCTCGGTTTGGGCGTTGGAACGCTATCGAGCTGCGGATTCGAGCCACTACACGGGTCTGCTAACTCAGTGGATAACAGTCTCGGTTCGACTAGGATCCAGATTATCTCTGAACGTAACGGCCAGATGTTGCATAATCATCTTCGTGATAAATTAAATCCTGAGGGCTTGGCCCCAAACCCTTTGTACGGGTTGACGGTTGCGCTCAAAACAAAGACACGCACAACTGGCTTCACGAGTGAGCAGAGTGCGACTTATGCGACGATCATTGCCACAGCCGAATACTCGCTTTTCAAACAGAGCGACAAGGAAGAAGTTTACTCTGGAACTGCGGAAGCTGTGACTTCTTACAACAAGTTCGTGATGCCCTATACCAACCGTTATACGGAGCGTGATGCTACAGAGCGAGCACTGGCGGCACTGAGTGAAGACATCTACAATGGGCTCAGTACTTACTTCGCGACAAACCATTAATCGAGTGTAGGCGTGAAAGTTGCAGCCAACCGATCGGAAGCTTTCTGCCGAAATCCCGATCATTCGATCAACCTTTTTCTGCTTTACGGCAGTGATAAAGGAATGGTGAGAGACCATTTGCGTTTCATCATCAAGGCCTACAAGGGCCGTGCAAATACAAACTTAGCTGTCACTAAACTTGCCATCGAAGAAGTTCGCTCTAACCTTAGCCTGCTGTATGATGAAGTTCTGGGGTTTTCTTTGTTGGCTGAGCAAAGGCTGATCACTATTGAGGAAGTCACGGACACCGACAAAACCCTGGTGCAGAGTCTACTTGAGGATAGTTCAAAGCTCACGGCTCCGTTGGTCATGTTAGCTGGAAGCTTGACGGCGAAATCTCAGCTGCGGAAACTGTGCGAAAAACACGATGCAGTTGCCGCTATCCCTGCTTATGCGGACGATCAGCGTTCATTACCGAACTTTGTCCGCACTTTCTTCCAAGAAAACAACAAAATGATATCGCAGGACGCCGTTTTCTTCCTAAGCCAACAGTTAGGGGTCGACAGAGGCGTTACCAGGCAGGAACTCGACAAAATCCTGACTTTTGCGGGTGATAAGGCTTCAATCGAGTTGGAAGATGTTCAGGCGCTAAGCGCAAGTGAGTCGGGATTCTTCCTCGACGATTTACTTTACGCTGTTTTTGATGGAAAAGTGCATGACGTTGAACGGCTTTATAGCTTGGCTGTGGAAAATGCTGTTCAACCTTCGATCATTGTACAACAGTTATCAAAGCATGCGTTGAGGCTTCATGGCGTTAAGGCGTTGGTGGAGCAAGGAACCGCTGTCGACAGAGCAATTATGATGACGGGTGGCCCGCTTTTTTGGAAGGTGGGTGATCGATTTAAGCAACAAGCCAGAACTTGGCAACTTGGGCAATTGCTTGATACTTTTACTAAATTGGCTGAAGCAACCAAACAAAGCCGCAGCAATCTAGGAGTCGATGAAGCACTCTGTCATCGTGCTCTATTATCAGTGGCGGCGCAATCACCGTTAAGAAGACGTTGATCTTGAAGTTTTTACTTCTTTAGCTTTTCCACGATGTTTTCAAGCTGATCCAAGTTTTGATAATGAAAACTTACAACGCCTTTTGCACCTTTAGATAAAACGTCGACTTTTAAACCGAGTAAAGCCTCTAGATCTTTTTCAAACTGTCTAATGTTCGGATCTTTTGCTTTATCCTCATTTGCCTTTTTGTCTTTGGAGCTCGGTTCTTGGCCCTCTTTTTTGACCAAAGCTTCCGTCTGTCGGACGTTAAGCGATAGATTCACGACCGCTTGTGCCAGCTTTTCTGGATTGATTGCAGGTAGCAAAGCTCTCGCGTGGCCGGCGGATAAACGTCCATCCAGCAACATATCTTTGACGCCAGCGGGCAACTGTACCAAGCGCATCATATTGGCGATATGTGGTCGGCTTTTACCTGAAATCTCAGAAATTTTCTCTTGGGTGTAGGAAAACGCCTCTGCCAAGCGCAAATAGCCTTCTGCTTCTTCCAATGGGTTGAGATCTTCCCGTTGAATATTCTCAACGATGGCGATCTCTAGGGTTCTTTGATCGTTTAACTCCCGAATTAGAACGGGAACTTCATGCAATTGCGCTAACTGAGCCGCCCGCCATCGCCGCTCGCCAGCGATAATCTCATAAGTATCCGCTGAATCGCCTGTGCTACGGACCAAAATTGGTTGGATAACACCGTTGGCTTTGATTGAGTCGGCTAGATCTTGAAGAGCTTGCGCATCAAATTCTCGTCGAGGCTGGAATTTCCCGGCTTTTATCTGCTCGATAGCGATGGTTTGAGGACCAGTAGGTGCTAGTGTCGCCTCTTCAGTGGACAACGTCGCCGCAATCCCTTCTTCGCCCAGGAGAGCCGCTAAACCCTTTCCCAGAGCTTTCTTCTTTGGTGCTTTAGCCATTGTTACTCTCCTAGCGTTTCAACATTTCAGCAGCGAGTTGAATATAGGCCTTCGCACCTGACGACTTCAGATCATAAAGAATAACAGGTTGACCAAAACTTGGCGCTTCGGAGATCCGAACGTTCCTTGGAATTACTGTTTTAAAAACTTTATCACCCAGAAAAGCCCGAACATCATCTTCAACCATCACACAGAGGTTGTTCCGGCGATCAACCATGGTGAGAACAACACCAAAAATTTCCAATTTGGGATGAATGGCCTGTTTTATACGCTCGATTGTCTTCAGTAGGTGCGTAAGTCCTTCCAATGCATAAAATTCAGCCTGCAAAGGGATCAAAACAGATTGTGCAGCGACGAGCGCGTTAATTGTCAACAAGCCTAAGGCAGGTGGGCAATCAATCAGAATATAGTCATAAGCCTCACTAACAGTCGCAAGGGCGTTTTTCAGACGAAATTCTCTCTTATCAAAATCTGTCAGTTCGATTTCAGCGGCTGCCAAGTTCACATCTGCTGCAACAAGGTCCAGACCCTCAATGCCTGTAGATTGGATAGTTGTTTTTAAGTCAGATTCGCCCAGCAAAACCTTGTAAAGGTTCTGTTCGCGTTCATCTTGTTCAAAACCAAAGCCCGTTGTTGCATTTCCCTGTGGGTCCCCGTCAACGATGAGGACTTTTTTCCCACAAGCCGCTAAACCAGTGGCCAGATTCACTGCTGTTGTGGTTTTGCCAACTCCGCCTTTTTGGTTTGCGAGAGCAATGATTTTAGCCATTTACGGAGTTACCTTGTTGGGGTTTTAAATTTGATATCTCAAGAATCAAACCTGAGTCGTCGCTAAGGCTTTTATGGCGAAGACAGCTAAATTGCCACCCTGTTTTCGAGTCGTTTATCTCTTCTTCTGCCTTTATTCCTTTTGGGAAAATAAAGGTCGTATCTTCTTTGGAAATGGGGTGGGCAAGATCAAACAATTTGGGAAGCGGAGCCAACGCACGGGCCAGGATAACATCAAAATCCTTACCCACTATTTTTTCTATCCGGTTGTTTTCTAATGTTATTTTTACTTCTGTCACTCGAGCTACTTCGCGAAGAAAGCCAGATTTCCTGATGTCCGATTCCACCAAGGTCATGTTCTCTACACCAGCAAGCGCGAGAAGTAGTCCAGGAATACCTGCGCCTGTTCCCAGATCGGCGATTGTCGTTTGAGGGTTGTCGGTCGTGAATTTCCTAATCAAGGTTAGTAGTTGCAGCGAGTCGAGCAAATGACGGTCCCAAAACTGATCCAATGTCCTCGGGCCGACGAGGTTAACCGTCTTCTGCCATTTAAGAAGAAGATCGTAATAGATTTTCAAACGCTCTAGCGATTGAAGATCTAACCGCTGTGGCAGTGAAGAGAGGTTAGATTCTGACAAAGTCTACGCCGCAAAATTAGATGTGGAACCGCTCTCACGTTTCACAAAACGTAACAAAGCCATAACAGCTGCTGGCGTCATACCAGTGATACGTGAAGCAGCTCCAAGAGTATGGGGCTTAGCAGCGTTTAGTTTCTCAACGGTCTCATTAGAAAGTGACCCTATCTTGCTATAGTCCATGTCTTTTGGAAGCTTTAGTGCTTCATCCCGTCGTAGCGCTTCTATATCAGCGTCCTGGCGACCTAAATAGCCAGAATAGAGCGCGTCGATCTCTAATTGTTCAATGACATCTGATCTAAGATCCGACAATTGAGGAAAGCTTTTAGACAGACCTCCAAAAGTAACGTTAGGAAATGCCAACATATCGGCTGCTGAGCGTTTTTGACCATCTTGGTTAACCTTGTAACCCCTCTTGGACCATTCATTGGGCGAGAATGTCAAAGCAGCCATGGCGGCTTTAGCCTCATTTATGGCATGCACTTTGGTTTTGTGAAATTCTTCGCGCTCTTTGCCAACACAGCCGATAGCAATTCCTCGGTCCGTCAAACGGAGGTCTGCGTTATCGGCCCTCAGTCTTAATCTGTACTCCGCTCGGCTGGTGAACATTCGGTAGGGCTCATTAGCACCTCTCGTGATCAAATCGTCGATCATAACGCCGATATAGGCCTCTGCTCGATCTAACACGAAATCTTTTTTGGAACCAGAAGCCTTCAGAGCAGCATTAATACCTGCAATCAACCCCTGCCCTGCCGCTTCTTCATAGCCGGTTGTGCCATTAATCTGCCCCGCTAAGTAGAGGTTTGGGAGCTTTTTAGTCTCCAACGTCGGTAATAATTCTCTTGGGTCAATGAAATCATATTCGATCGCATAACCAGGTCGAATGATCCGTGCGTTCTCCAGTCCAACAATCGACGTTATCATTTGCTCCTGAACGTCTTCGGGTAATGACGTCGAGATACCGTTTGGATAGACCGTGTAATCGTCGAGGCCTTCTGGCTCTAAGAAGATCTGATGGCGTTCTTTTTCAGCGAACTTGACGACTTTATCTTCAATCGAGGGGCAATAGCGTGGACCAACGCCATCGATTTGCCCAGAATAGAGTGGTGCGCGGCTGATGTTATCGGAAATAATCTTATGCGTTTGGGGGTTTGTGTAGGTGATATGGCAATCGATCTGTGGCACTTCTACCTTGCTTGTAAGCAAAGAGAAGGGCACCGGGGGATTATCTGCCTGTTGAGCCTCGAGAATATCCCAGTTAATTGTACGGCCATCCAACCTCGCTGGCGTGCCTGTTTTAAGACGGCCCATGGCGAACCCAACGGCTTCTAACCGCTCAGATAATTTGACAGCTGGCGCTTCATCAACACGACCAGCCGGAATTTGCTTCTCGCCTATATGAATCAATCCGCGTAGAAAGGTTCCTGTGGTTAGAACGACGGTCTTGGACTTGATTGCTTCACCGTTGTCTAGAACGACACCGCGAAGGTTTTGCTCATTATCAAAGTAGAAATCGTCCACGGCCCCGGCGATTAGAGTTAAATTCTCTACATTTGATAGAGCTTCCTGCATAGCTTCACGGTAGAGTTTGCGATCAGCTTGGGCTCTGGGTCCTCTGACAGCTGGTCCTTTGCTGGCGTTCAACATTCTGAATTGAATACCTGACTGATCAATGACTTTGGCCATGAGCCCGTCTAGGGCGTCAATTTCACGAACGAGATGGCCTTTGCCTAACCCCCCAATAGCGGGGTTACATGACATTTCGCCAATTTTGGACAAATCATGGGTAATGAGTGCTGTGTGTGCTCCCATGCGTGCGCTTGCTGCTGCTGCATCGCAACCGGCATGGCCTCCACCAACTATTATAACGTCATAGGCTACATCGTGATTCATTCGAATTTCCTGGATTGTTTCACGTGAAACAATGGCTCAAAACTTGGTCAGTCTTTATTACTTTCCGATGCAAAAATCACCAAAAATGCGGTCTAACAAATCTTCAACATCAACTTGCCCAATCAATCTCCCGAGTAGTTGCGATAACTGACGCAAATTTTCGGCAAAAAGTTCAGGTGTTTCCGTCCTCATCGCCTGGTCAATCACTTCCATCGAATCGTTCATGATCTGGATGTGACGTTCCTTTGCAACAATCTGATCCGTGCCATCGAGTGCGAAGTTCTGAGTTACCCATTCTTCTAGACGGGATAACAGATGATCTGTTCCCAAACCTTGCTTAACAGAAACAAGAAATTCTAAATTGATTGTATCTGTGCTTAAGTCAGACTTGTTGAATACTTTCCAAACTTGATCTTCTCTAAAGAAACCGTAATCGTCGTACGCCGATTGACTGGTTACCATGTCGGATAGATCGAAAAGGAAAAGGACTAAATCAGCCTTGGAAATTTCGTCGAGGCTCCGTTGGACGCCAAGATTTTCTATTTCGTCGCCACTAGCTCGTAATCCCGCAGTATCTGTGAGTGTCACCGGCAATCCGGAAAGTTCTAATGATACCGAGATGGAGTCTCTCGTCGTACCAGCAATATCTGATACAATAGCTCGGTCTTCTCTAGCCAAGAGATTCAGCAGAGAAGACTTTCCAGCATTCGGAGGCCCCGCAAGAACAACCTTCAATCCAGACTCGAGCTTTACCGCTTTTCTTCCGTTATCCCTCTGAGTTTCGAATTCACTGCGCAGAATTTTGAGCTGATCCTGGGACTGTTTCCAAAGATCATCTGGTAGATCCTCGTCGGGAAAGTCAATATAGGCCTCGACAAACGCAGCTGATTTGATCAGTTCCTCTCGCCACTTCGACACCTTCTCTGCCGCGGCTCCACCAATCTGTTTCAGAGAAAAATCCAGTTGCCGCCTGGTCTGAGCATTAATGAGATCTCCAAGACCTTCGATTTGGGCAAGATCCATCTTGTTGTTGTCAAAAGCATGCCTGGAAAACTCACCGGGTTCCGCCGGTCTCAAGCCTTTTCTGGTCGAAAGATCTTCCAGTATCGCCTTGATAACAGCCAGGCTACCATGGCAATGAATTTCCCCACAATCCTCCCCTGTAAAGCTCTCTGAGCCAGGAAAGTAGACCACTAAAGTTCTATCGATCATACCTCCCAGTTGATCCCGCAACAGACGATAGAACATCTGGCGAGGCTTAAATTCCGATACAGACAATCCGGTTAAGACAGACAATGTTGCTAACACTTCTGGGCCCGACAGACGGATAACAGCCACCGCGGACCGACCCGCAACAGTGGAAAGCGCAAATATTGTATTTTTGTTGACAGCCATAAAACCAAATATGTTTCACGTGAAACAAAAAAGGGGGGAACAAACTCCCCCCAAATTACAAACAGATAACCAAAGAAGTCTACTGATTCATAGAATCAAAGAAGTCCTGATTCGTTTTCGACGTCCTTAACTTCTCCAAAAGGAACTCCATTGAGTCCACAGCACCCATGGGCATGAGAATACGACGTAACACCCACATCTTGGACAAAGTGCCCTTATCAACAAGAAGCTCCTCTTTACGAGTACCTGACTTGCCAATGTCGATCGCTGGGAAGGTTCTCTTGTCAGAGAGCTTACGATCCATAACAATTTCCGAGTTACCTGTACCCTTAAATTCTTCGAAGATAACTTCGTCCATGCGACTGCCGGTATCAATCAGCGCTGTACCGATGATCGTCAATGACCCGCCCTCTTCAATATTACGAGCAGCACCAAAAAACCGCTTAGGACGCTGAAGCGCGTTGGCATCCACACCACCAGTTAAAACTTTGCCAGATGAAGGAACAACAGTGTTATAGGCACGAGCTAGACGTGTGATGGAATCCAAAAGAATGACAACGTCATGTTTGTGTTCCACCAAACGCTTTGCTTTTTCGATCACCATTTCACTCACTTGAACGTGGCGGGTCGCTGGTTCGTCGAAAGTGGAAGATACGACTTCGCCGCGCACAGAACGCTGCATGTCGGTTACCTCTTCGGGGCGTTCGTCAATGAGCAGAACAATCAAATAACAGTTTGGGTGATTTTCGGCGATCGACTTAGCGATCGACTGTAACATCATTGTTTTACCGGTTCTCGGTGGCGCTGTCAGCAAAGCGCGTTGACCTTTCCCAAGCGGCGATACAAGATCGATAACACGTCCGGTGCGATCCTTTACCGTAGGATCGGGATTCTCCAGCCGAAATCTTTCTTCTGGGTAGAGTGGCGTTAAGTTATCAAAATTCACCCGATGGCGGGCCTTTTCAGGCTCGTCAAAGTTAATCTTAGTAATTCGGACAAGCGCAAAATAGCGTTCATTATCTTTCGGCGCACGAATTTCACCTTCGATTGTGTCACCAGTACGAACGGCGAAACGTCTTATCTGGCTCGGGCTGATGTAGATATCATCTGGGCCCGGTAGATAATTTGACTCTGGAGAGCGAAGAAACCCGAACCCGTCCTGCAGAACCTCCAAAACACCATCGCCAAAAATGGCTATGTCATTCTCAGCCTGTGTTTTCAAGACCGCAAACATAAGTTCCTGCTTACGCATAGAACTAGCATTTTCAATTTCCAATTCTTCTGCAACTTGCAGCAAATCAGCAGGCGTTTTAGCCTTTAGCTCGTGTAGGTTCATATGTGGGGCTGACACTCGAATGAGTTAGGAGGTGAAATAGTCTAGGAAAAGAAGAAAGTTCCAGCAAGAATAGCCGTTAAACAACTTATCCATCGTCTACCCTGCCATCAAAATAGTGTCAAGCGCAACTTGAGTCGATTAAAACGGCCGCATAACAATCATAACAACAATAACAATCATCAAAACCGCCGGAACTTCATTAATAATCCGGAAGAATTTCTCACTGTGTCTATTGCTATCGGAAGCAAAAGCGCGTTGGCATTGACCCAAAAAGACATGAACATAGATCATGATGAACAAAGATAACAATTTGCACCACAACCAAAAAGAGCCCCAATCAACATTACCAAAGTAAAACAACAACAAAAGCCCGCTCAAAAAAGCCACAACAAAGGCTGGTGTCATGATGGCTGTTAACAAGCGCCGTTCCATCACTTTAAACGTTTCTACGGCGTCATTATTGTCTCTCAGCTGAACATGATAGACAAACAAACGCGGCAGATAAAGCATTCCCGCCATCCAAGATATGACGGCAATAATATGAACGGCTTTGGTGAGAAGATAGAAATCCACGCTCTAATCTCGTCTTACCAACTCAATCAATCGGCTCACATGGTCTGGGTTAGTATACTGGATGATGCCATGTCCCAGGTTAAAAACAAAAGGGCCATCTTTAAGATTGCTGAGAATAGCAGCCACAGAACTCTCTAGATGTTCACCGCCAACAAGTAGAGACACTGGATCCAAGTTACCCTGAACTGTTTTCTTCCTCTGTAAATTGTCCCGCGCCCAAGATAAAGGCAAAGACTGATCCAAGGAAAGACAATCAAGCTGCTCCGATTCAGCGAAAGAAAGATAGCCTAAACCCACGCCCCGCGGGAAAACTATGATTGGCACAGAAGGATGAACCGTCTTCACTTTATCAACGATGCGCAAAATAGGATCTAAAGACCAACGTTTGAGATCTCCTGCAGGTATAACACCTGCCCAAGAATCAAAAATCTGAAGCGCTTCTGCGCCGGCGTCTAATTGCTTAATCAAGTAATCCGCTGTTGCATCCACCAACAAATCTATCAACCGCTGAAACAACTCCGGCTGACCAAATGCCCACTTTTTCAACTTCATGAAATCTTTAGTGCCGCCACCTTCAATCATATAGGAGGCGACGGTCCAAGGCGCACCAGCAAATCCAATGAGAGCGGTCTCACTTGGCAAAGACTCTTTTAGTCGACCGACAGTTTGGTAGACAGGACCAAGCGCCTCGTGAAGCTTATCGACAGATAAACGGTCCAGATCAGCTTCCCCTGTCAGGGCATCCAACTTCGGGCCTTCACCTTCGGCGAACCAAAGTTTTTGTCCAAGAGCGTGGGGAATGACCAGAATATCTGAAAACAAAATCGCAGCATCAAAGCCATAACGACGGATCGGCTGAAGAGTCACTTCACAAGCCAATTCCGGATTAAAACAAAGATCAAGAAAGGAACCAGCATCTCTCCTGACTTCTTTGTACTCTGGTAAATAGCGACCTGCTTGTCGCATTAACCAAATGGGTGGACGACTAGTCTTTTGTCCTCGCAAAGCTTGGATGAAAAGTTTTTCTTCCGAACGCATCAAACACTCTTATTAATTAAAAGAAAGATATAAAGAATCTTTAGTTGTTGTTGTAGGTCATGTTGAACATGGGGATACTATTTTATCCACATTTTGTCTCCTAAATCCACGCGGCGCTTTAACACTGTGAGTAAGATCGAAGAAAAATAAAAAATACCGTTTATTTACAATAGGTTACACAATAATAGGTAAATCGAAAAACGTCGTTGCTCTACTCTACTGTTCAGCACTGTTAAAAACTTATCCAGCCAAAATAACTTTAGGATAGAAAATAGGCTTTTACAGTTTCTGACGAGAATTTCGAATTTTACTCACAAACCACAGAATTCAATCCCGACCTATTCACAGCTTTTTCCTCATGCAAAGATCTCCATCTGGGAACTCGAATGAGGGTGTGATAGGAAGAACCAATTGCAATCTGACTCTAGAGCCAAATTATGGAAAATGAAAAGTTTAATCTGCATCTCGTGTCAGACTCGACTGGAGAAACAATTATCTCTGTTGCAAGAGCTTGTTTAGCTCAGTTTGAAAACGTCGCCGTGGAACATCATGTTCACACGCTAATTAGAACTTCAGCGCGTATGGACCGAGTCATATCCGCCATTGAGGCTCACCCTGGCCCTGTTCTCTACACCTTGGTTGATGATGAACTTCGAACAAAGTTGGACGAGACTTGCCGTCAGTTGGCCGTGCCTTCCATACCACTTCTAGACCGGGCTATTCATATGATGGCGAACTTCTTTGGTGTGGATGCAAGGGCACAACCTGGTCGTCAACATGCGCTGGATAAAGACTATTTCTCCCGTATTGAAGCGATGGACTACACTCTGGCGCATGACGATGGCCTTTGTCCGGAAGAGTTCGAATCAGCCGATGTGGTTTTGATTGGTGTTTCACGATCGTCCAAAACGCCAACCTCTGTCTACCTTGCAAATCGTGGCGTAAAAACGGCTAATATACCCTTCGTTCCAGGGCAAAAGTTGCCAGAATCCGTACTAAATTTATCTCGGCCTTTGGTGATAGGTTTGACGAAAGATCCAAAACAGCTGGTGCAGTTGAGGAGAAATCGCCTGCGTTCTTTGGGCGTAATCAATGAAACAACCTACACTGATATCGATGCAATCAAAGCTGAAGTGGCTGAAGCACGACGACTATTCTCCGAAAAGAACTGGCATATGATCGATGTGACACGACGATCAATTGAAGAAACAGCCGCGACCATCATTAATCAGCTGGAAAAGAAACGACAGCGGGAAAAAGAAGATGCCTGACCTTATTTTGGCGTCAGCTTCGAAAGCACGTCAGACATTGCTTCACCAAGCCGGTGTCAAATTCCGAACACAGGTATCTCAACTTGATGAAGCCTCATTCAAAGCATCCCTCAAAGCGGAAGACGCGACCGCTCAAATGGCGGTGGAAGCTTTAGGAGAACTGAAAGCGCGAAAAGTCGCCCAACAAATCCCAGAATCTCTTGTTATTGGCGCTGATCAAATACTCTCAATCAATGATATTTGGTTTGATAAACCCGTAGATCTTGAACACGCGAGGGCACATTTGGCAGCCCTGTCAGGGAAAACGCACTTTCTCCACACATCAGTCTCTGTCCTACGTGGCGAGCAGGTCCTTTGGCACCATAACGAGACTTGCGAGATGACGATGCGTGATCTCAGTGCAGACTTTATTGACGCCTATCTCGCCCAGGAAGGCGAGGAGGTTCTTTACTCAGTCGGTGCTTACAGATTAGAAGGACTCGGCGCACAGCTGTTTTCGAAAATCTACGGTGACTTTTTCACAATTCTCGGCCTCCCACTTCTTCCCTTATTGGAATTCCTTAGAAACAACCAGATACTCAAACGATGAAAGTTCTAGGCCTCACTGGTTCTATCGCCATGGGTAAGTCTACCGTCGCTAAAATGTTGATGCGGCGTGGCATATCTGTTCATGATTCGGATGCAACCGTCCACCGTCTGATGGCACCCGGTGGTGCTGCATTCAAAAAAATTGCAGAAGTTTTCCCGACTGTCATCCAGGAGGGTCATATTGATCGCCAAGCGCTTGGAACGATCGTTTTTGGTCAGCCCGAAAAACTAAAAGTTTTAGAAGGGATTAGCCACCCTTTAGTGGCAAGGGAAACGAGACGATTTCTCGCTCGTCAACAATCAAAGGGAGCGGATCTCGTTGTCCTAGATATCCCCTTGCTTTTTGAGACAGGCGCAGAAAACCGCTGCGACTTTATTGCCTGTGTTTCCGCGCCTGCATTTATCCAGCAGCAAAGGGCATTGGCGAGATCGGGTATGACGCTAGAGAAGTTTTTGTCCATTAAAGCGCGCCAAACCCCAGATTTTGAAAAGCGAAGGAACTCGGACTTCGTTCTCTCTTCTGGCTTGGGCCTAGCGGTTACGGACCGCATGGTAACGTCCATGTTAGTTAGCATCGGCGAGAACTCTAGTCGTCGTCCTTTTGCCTGGCCGCCAACTCCTCTCAAAAATAAAGCTTTTAAAGGCTCGATCTATGCGTGAAATTGTTCTTGATACAGAAACCACTGGCCTTGATCCCTACGATGGTCACCGTGTGATTGAAATCGGTTGTGTCGAATTGGTCAATCACTTGCCAACGAACAATCACTTTCATGTCTACATCAATCCGGAGCGCGAAGTGCCGGACGACGCCATTCGCATTCACGGCATTACAAACGATTTTCTCGTTGGCAAACCATTGTTCACGGCGGTGGCTGATGCATTTATCGACTTTATTGGTGATGCAACCCTCGTCATTCATAATGCCGAGTTCGATATCAAATTTCTGAACTATGAACTCGAGAAAGTAAAAAAAGAGCCGCTGACGTTTGACCGGGTGATAGACACCCTGGCAATTGCACGGCGAAAATTTCCCGGGTCACCTGCGAGCCTTGACGCCCTTTGCCGCCGATACAACATCGACAACTCCAATCGAACTTTGCACGGCGCCCTCTTAGATTCGGAACTGCTGGCAGAAGTATACCTAGAACTGATTGGCGGGAAACAGCGTGGTTTTGGTTTTCAGGCTGACAATGATGAACAAGAATCGACCGCACTAAATCCCCTCCAACTAACAAAACGGCCAAAACGAGAGGCCCGACCCCATCTGGCTAGTGACGAGGAAAAAGCGGCCCACTTGGCATTTATGGATAAAATCAGTGATCCACTTTGGACAAAAAAGGAATAAATCAGGCCGAATCCTACAATAAGGAGATTCTGATACCCTTTTACCGAGATTCTAATTGCAAATGAGAATGAGTTGCAATAACTGACAAGAAACCATGAAAGTCATCGCGTGTCAGTTGCCGCAACTCAAAATCGGAAGACTTCTCCTTCGAAGTCACTAGATCCACGGATCATACGGCTAGCTGTTTTGATAGGAATAGTTGCGTTGGTTGCCTCTGTCCCTGATTTGCGGGAAATGGCGATCCAACAAATGGCCGATGCCTATCTTCAGGTAACCGTCTTCGTCGCGGCCACACTGATATTTTTCCATGTTGTCGAGCGCTACTTCGCAATTGATACCGGAGAAGTCCTTCGAAAAAATCGCAATCTCCAGGTACCGATTGCTGCCTTTCTCGGCGCCCTACCTGGATGTGGCGGCGCTGTCGTCGTGATGACGCAATATGTTCAAGGGTCGATCTCGTTTGGTGCTGTGGTTGCCGTCCTGACCTCGACAATGGGGGACGCTGCCTTTCTTCTGTTGGTTAAAGAACCTACAACCGGATTGTTGGTTATCTCTATTTCGATCGTAGTCGGAACCTTGTCTGGATACATCGTTAACTGGACACATCCTGAAGGTTTTCTCGAGATCAAAAGAGATGAAGCAAATACAGGTGATGAATATTGCGAACCAACACCACCCATCGCCGTTTGGAAAACGACGATTTGGTTTGGCCTTCTCGTACCCGGCGTTGTTCTCGGTCTCCTAATCGCTTTCCAAGTTGATACTACTGGTTGGATTGGCACTTGGTTCGGCTTCGATGGCATTCTTTTGGCGGCTGCCCTAGCTGCACTTTTTTCCATGTTCTTTTGGGCCTCGGAATCGTCTCTGTTGACCTTTTCACAAAACCATTTGATTGGGGGCAGTCGATCCACGGCTGTCATGGCCGACACAAACTTTATTACGCTTTGGGTCGTCGCTGGTTATATGGCTTACGAATTAGCGGTTCACTACGCTGGGCTGGATATCCGGAGCTTCTTTGGGACCTGGGCGGTGCTTGCACCACTCATTGGTACGCTTGTTGGGTTCCTGCCGGGCTGTGGCCCCCAGATAGTCATGACGACACTCTATTTGAATGGAGCAATCCCATTTTCTGCTCAGCTGGCGAATGCGATATCGAACGACGGCGATGCCCTCTTCCCAGCGATTGCAATTTCGCCAAAAGCGGCGATTATTGCTACGGCTTATTCAGCAGTACCAGCCCTGATTATTTCCTACGGGTACTTTTTCTTGTTTGAATAGGACGCTTAAGCACTATTCCTATTCGGCCGGCCGGATCCAAGTACCAGCGCCTGTCTCAGTAAAGACCTCCAGCAGCATGGCGTGTTCTTTACGACCGTCCATGATTGTTGCCGCACGGACTCCGTGATTAACAGCATCGACACAGGTTTGAACCTTAGGGATCATACCACCCGATATGGTTCCATCCTTGATGAGATCTGGAACTTCATCGGCTTTGATAGCCGTCAACAAAGTGCCTTCTTTATCCAAAACACCGGCCACATCTGTCAGCATATAGAGGCGTGTTGCGCCGATAGCGCTGGCGATAGCACCTGCCGCCGTATCGGCGTTAATATTGTAGGTCTCACCGTCCGCGCCCATTCCAACAGGTGCGATCACAGGGATCATTCCGGTTGTCTCAAGGGCGGTCAGAACACGAGGGTTAATGAATTCGGGTTCTCCAACAAAACCCAGATCGATTTCGGTTTCTTCGCCTGTCTCAGCGTCAATCCGCGTCTTCACGACCTTTGAAGCGCGAATAAGGTTACCATCCTTGCCGCAAAGACCAATCGCGTTGCCACCGACTTGATTAATGTTCTTCACGATTTCCTTGTTGACGGATCCCGCCAACACCATCTCGACAACTTTAACCGTCTCCGAGTCCGTTACCCGCAAACCATCAACGTAAGAGCTTTCCACGTTGAGTTTCTTCAAAATGGCACCAATTTGTGGCCCGCCGCCGTGTACAATGACGGGGTTAATACCGATCTGCTTAAGCAGAACAACATCACGAGCAAACAAAGTGGACAGCTCTGGGCTTTCCATGGCGTGGCCGCCAAATTTGATAACAAAAGTGTGGCCAGCAAACTTCCGCATGTAGGGAAGCGCTTCGACAAGTGTCCGAGCTGTTGTTAAGGAGTCCATCATTTCAAAATCACCTCTTTTTGCTTTGGCTTAGCTCTTTTCGACGAACTTTCCAATTTCAGAGCGTAGCTGCTCGATCCCATCGCCTTTTTCTGCTGAGGTCAGCAAGACAGTTGGATGAGCGGCCATCTGTTTCTTGAGCCGAGCTTGAGTATCGGCCAACACAGCGTCTAGATGGGTTTTCTTACATTTGTCGGCTTTTGTTAGAACGATTTGATAAGAAACCGCAGCGGTATTCAATTCTTTCATCAAATCTTCATCACTGGGCTTCAAGCCATGACGAGAATCGACGAGCAGATAAACCCGCATCAGTGATGGACGACCTTGCAGGTACCGCCGCGTGAGCTTTGTCCACTTTTCTACCAGCGTGCGGGTCACTTTGGCATAGCCGTAGCCCGGAAGATCAACCACATAGAGGCGCTCCTGAATTGTGAAATAATTCAGTTCCCGTGTCCGGCCAGGTGTATTCGAGGCCCGGGCCAGTGCCTTCCGACGGAAGAGCGCATTGATCAAACTGGACTTACCGACGTTTGAACGGCCAGCGAAAGCTACTTCTGGGCGGTCAGGTGTTGGCAGTGAAGCGAGATCGACCACACCTTTGAGAAAGTCCACGCCGGACGCGAAGAGTTTGCGCCCAAACTCCATGTCTTCCGGTGATTCTTCTTCTACGATCGGTGCGGACGGGTCACTCATTGTCTACGTGGACTCTTTCTTCTTCTTACGATCACTTGGATCGGAGAGTTTTGTGCCTCTCATAATAATCCACTGCTGTGCAACGGATAGAATATTGTTCCAGGTCCAGTAGATCACAAGACCAGCAGCGAACCCACCAAGGATGAATGTGAAGACCAAAGGCAGGAAGCGCATAATCTGAGCCTGAGTCGGATCGGTTGGCTGAGGATTAAGCAATTGCTGTCCATACATTGAGATACCCATGAGGATCGGCCAGATACCGATGGAGAATATCGCAAGGATACCAGCTGTAGGCACATCATAAGGCAGCAAACCGAAGAGATTGAGGATGGATGTTGGATCAGGCGCGGACATATCTTTGATCCAACCAAAAAATGGCGCGTGGCGCATCTCGATGGTTACATAGAACACCTTGTAGAGAGCAAAGAAAACTGGAATCTGAACAACAATGGGCAAGCAACCAGAAAGGGGGTTAGCGCCTTCCGATTTATAGAGCGCCATCATCTCTTGCTGGAGTTTTTGACGATCATCCCCGACTTTCTTTTTGATCTCCTCGATCTTTGGCTGCAACAAGCGCATTTTCGCCATGGAGCGATAGGACTTGTTGGCGAGTGGGAACAAAATCAGTTTTACGATAACCGTCAGGATCAATACAGAAACGCCAAAGTTACCGATGATGCCGTAGATCCACTGCAGGACCACGAAAATCGGTTTGGTTAGAATGTAGAACCAACCAAAATCTACGGCACGGTCAAAGTTGTAAATACCGTACTTCTCCGCATAATCATCTAAGATCGAAATCTCTTTGGCGCCCGCGAATACCCGGGTTGTTTCTTCAACGGTACTGCCAGCGAGCAGCGGACGCGACTCATGTTTCAAATTTGCCTGGTAGACGTCTTGGTTGTTACGAGGCTGGTATTGGAACCCGGCTGTAATTGTGTCTTCGGTCTCCGGCATCAAGCTAACCAACCAATACTTGTCGGTGATGCCTAACCAACCGCCTGTTGAACTGAAGGATAGGTTGCCGTCATCCTGGAGGTCATCATAATCGACTTCTTGGAGTTTTTCGCTGAGAACGCCAACCAAACCTTCATGCAAAATATAAAGCTGAGAAACTTCAGGGGTGCCTGTGCGGTTGATCAACCCGTAAGGAGCGACTTCCAAATTGAGATCGCTATTGTTCTCGATCGATTGTTTAACCGTGAACAGGTAGTTGTCGTCCATGCTGAATGTACGATGGAAGACGAGGCCTGCACCATTGTCCCAGCTTAGATCTACAGAATTCCCAGGAGTGAGCTCTGATGCGCTAGAGGTCCAAACCGTGTCTGATTTAGGTGTTGGAACAGAGGCATCGCTCAGCAACCAACCAAATGAGGCGAAGTAAGGATTGGCAGTCCCGACCGGTGACATCAATGAAACGTCTGGGCTGTCCTCTGCAATGGTTTCGTTATAGTTGGAAAGGATCAGATCATCCAGGCGACCACCGGTTAGATTGATCGATCCTCTGATGTTTGAATTTTGAAAAGGTACACGAGAGGATTCCGCAATGGCCTGTTCACGAGGAATTTCAACAACGAGCGCTTCTCCCAACTTCGGCAGGGTTCCAAGGTCGTTAGAACCCCTCACGCCTTCCTCTCCAGAAACACCGGCAGTTGCAGCGCGCTCGGTTTGCAGCTGTCTTGCTTTTTCATCTGCTGGAGCAACGAAAAAAACCTGCCAGCCCAGTAAAACAACAAGCGATAGAGCTATCGCTATGATCATGTTTTTGTTCTGATCTTCCATTGAGAAGAGCCTTCTTATGTTATTCTAGTTTCAATTTTTGTTGGGCGGGTGACAAGTACGGCCAGAGTCAATCCTCTCCGGCACCGGGTCAAATCCACTTCCACCCCAAGGATGGCAACGCATTATCCGTTTTAGGGCCAAAAGACCACCGTAAAATGGTCCATGCGCGGTCAAGGCCTCCATGGCATATTCCGAACAAGTCGGCTGAAAGCGACAACGGGGAGGAATAAGTGGAGATATGCAATAGCGATAAAACAGAATGAGCGCTTTGAACAACCAAAGAAAAGGCGTTGTGAGCCAACTCATTTTCGTTTTCCTTTTGTCGCTATTAACCCTGGCAGTTTCTTGAATGCCCGTTCGGTTTCGCTCGTCAACTTAGCGAAGTCGTAGTCGACAGTGGAATGCCGCGCGACTAGCACAAAGTCCAAACTTTGATCGACATTGGCTTCCAATTCGCGGACTAAGGACCTTAATCGTCGTTTAGCTTTGTTGCGGGCAATTGCATTGCCGACCTTCTTGCTCGCTGTAAAACCAAAGCGTGCTATATTCTCCTCATCATCAGACAAAGACTCAGAACGCAAAACGGGCCGTCTCATGGCTTGAACTATCAAACCTGGACTGACCCATTTTTGACCTTGCTTAGCGATCCGAACAAATTCGACGCGCTTTTTCAAAGTAATCATCTGGCTGCTCCTAAGAGCAAAACCCTAAGCAGAAAGACGCTTACGACCTTTTGCCCGACGATTTGTAATAATCCGACGACCGCCTTTTGTGGCGATGCGAGAACGAAAGCCATGACGGCGTTTGCGAACCAGCACGGAAGGCTGATAAGTGCGTTTCACGATTGAATCTCCGATGAAATGAGAGAGAAGTTGTTCACTGGCCGCGTGATATAAGCCCCAGGCTGGTGTGAGTCAATGATAAGTCACTGGATTTATGCGGCTTTTTGAACCGCAGACCGCAGCTTTTCCAATGCCTCCTCTTTTACATCGAACCGAGGCCCGTAAAGCTCCGCCAATTCCTTGGCTCGAGCTGCAAATTTGTCGATTCCCACGCCATGAATGAAGCGGATAGCACCACCAGTGTGGGCAGGGAAGCCAATGCCGAAAATCGATCCAATATCGGCTTCTATTTCGGACCTCAAGACGCCTTCGTCTAAACACCGTAGAGTCTCAATTGACTGTCGATAAATGATTCGGTCTTGGATGTCCTTCATGGAAACTCCACCATTGCCTTTGGCAAATTGGCGAACACCGCCCCAAAGGCTTTTGCTACCATTAGCGTGGTAATCATAGTAACCACCGCCATAAGCCCGGCCACCGCGATTCATCGCCACCATTTCATGGCTAACTGCTTTTGTTGAAATCCCTTCAGCAGGGAAGCCATTTTCAACACCCAGCCGCTCGTCAAGCACTTGGTGTGTGTCGTAGACCCTTTTTTGCAGAACTTGGCTCACTTCATCCATTACCGCCAAAGGCCCCACTGGCATGCCTACCATCCAAGCAGCTCTTTCAATGACCACCGGATCAATACCATCAACAATCAAACTAGCGCCCTCATCACAGAAAGTGCCAAAGACCCGAGAAGTGAAGAAACCTCGCGCATCATTCACAACAATAGGAATTTTGCCGATTTGTTGCACGTAATCGTATGCCTTGCGCAGAGTGTCGTCAGAAGTCTCTTTACCGAGGATGATTTCAACCAATTTCATTTTGTCGACGGGCGAAAAGAAATGAATACCGATGAATCGATCTGGTTCGGGACAAGACTTGGCTAAGAGGGAAATGGGTAGCGTCGAGGTGTTAGAACCGTAGATCCCCTGGTCCCCGAGCTGACTGAAGGTTGTTGGAATGACTTTTTCCTTGAGGTCGATATCCTCAAATACAGCCTCGATGATGATATCCGTACCCTGATAATCGCTGTCTTCTTTGATGGGTGTGATTTGGCTCAAGAGCTGGTCTTTATCGGCATCTGACATTTGCTTTCGGCTGATTCGTTTGTCGGCCAACATTTCTGAATAGGCTTTGCCATTTTCTGCTTTCGCCAGTTCTTGATCTTTCAGTTTTGTTGCGATGCCTCGAGAGGCGTGTGACCAAGCAATGCCCGCGCCCATCATACCGGCACCAAGAATGGCAGCGTTTTTGGCTTTCCATCGAGGTCCTTCAGGCCGAAACTCACCATTCTTGATTCGGTTCATTCCGAAGAAAAATGAAGATATGGCAGCTCGCGCTTGAGGCGTTGTTACCAGAGAGCAAAAGCCGCGACTCTCGTTGCGCAGCGCGGAATCGAAACCCATCCGCATTGAGTTAACAGCTATGTCTGCAATCTTCTCGGGCGCAGGCAAGAGACCGCGTGTCTTCTTCACCAGCATGGTTGGCGTAACGGTCGCTATCATGCGGACCTTTTCATTCTTGGCATTGCCGCCAGGATGCACAAAGCCCTTCTTGTCCCAAGGCTGTGTGTGTGATTCTGGGTTGGCCTTAATCCATGCTTTCGCTCTTGGCACAAGATCTTCGACTGTTGAGATGATTTCGTCGACCATTCCTGCTACTAGCGCTTTCTTTGGAACTACTTGTTTGCCTTCCAACAAAAACGGCAGCGCTTTTTCCAGCCCGAGTAGAGCTGTCAAACGAACAACACCTCCCGCGCCGGGCAACAATCCGAGCGTTACTTCAGGGAGGCCAACTACGGCTTTCGGATCATCGACGACGATGCGATGATTGGAAGCTAAGCAAATCTCATAGCCGCCCCCTAAAGCGGCGCCGTTGATAGCCGCCACAACAGGAGCTGGGAGTTTCTCTAATCGGCGGAGAAAGCCTTTGTTTTCTTCGACATAATTAAAAAATTCTTCTGTGACTTTTTCTAAAGCCAAAAATGACTTGAGATCGCCCCCAGCAAAAAAAGTTTTTTTGGCAGATGTTATGACGACACCGGTCAGGCCTTCTTCTTCCTCCAATTGAGCGACCGTCGCGGCCATCAAAGGACTGAAGGCAGCATTCATGGTGTTGGCGCTTTGGTCGGGCATGTCCATTGTCACAACTACAATGCCATCGGAGTCCTTTTGATAATCAAACATTGCCATGATTAAACCCTTTCGATGATAGAAGCGATGCCCATACCGCCGCCAACACACATGCAAATCAAGGCCCGCTTTAGACTTCGGCGCTCCAATTCATCGAGCATTGTGGAGACGAGGCAGCCGCCGGTTGCGCCAAGGGGATGGCCCATAGCAATGGCCCCGCCAACAACATTCAGTTTTTCATCTGGAACGTTGAGGTCTTTCTGCAAACGTAAAGCCACAGAAGCAAAGGCTTCGTTGATCTCAACCAAATCGATATCGTCGATTGTCAAACCCGCTTTTCTCAAGGCTTTTTGAGACGCAGGTCCAGGTCCCGTTAACATGATGGTTGGGTCAGTAGAAGTGAGTGCGATAGAAACAACCCTGCCTCTTGGATCAAGACCCAGATCTTTCCCAGCTTCCTCATTGCCAACAAGAATAAGGGAGGCACCATCAACGATACCAGATGAATTGCCCGCAGTATGAACGTGGTTGATGCGCTCAACATGGGTGTATTTCGTCAAAGCAACGTCGTCATAGCCCATACCACCAGGCCCAGCGAAGGATGGTCGCAGAGCACCGAGTGCTTGCATATCTGTATTGGCTTTTATGAAATCATCCCGCCCCAAAATCATAAAGCCGTTCTCATCTTTAATCGGAACAACAGAACGATCGAACCATCCAGAATCCCGTGCCTTGGCTGCCAACTTCTGAGAACGCACTGCGAACGAGTCAACATCATCACGAGACCAGCCCTCCAAAGTGGCGATCAAATCGGCCCCGATACCTTGCGGGACAAAATCTGTGGCGATCACTGTCTCAGGGTCTTCGAAAAAAGCACCGCCGTCGACACCCAAAGGCACCCTGCTCATGGACTCGAACCCGCCGGCACAAACCAAATCCTCCCACCCGCTGGCGACTTTTGCTGCCGCGGTGTTGAAAGTGTCCAAACCAGAAGCGCAAAAACGATTCACCTGCGCGCCAGGAACAGATTGATCCCACCCTGCTTTCTGGAGGGCAATCTTGGGCAGCACTGATCCTTGTTCGTGGACCGGCATAACACAACCCAACATGACGTCGTCCACTCTGGAAGTATCCAAGTCATGACGTTCCTGCATCTCTTCCAACAAGGTTGTCACTAAGGTGATAGGTTTGACCTCATTCAAGCTGCCGTCAATTTTCCCCTTAGATCTCGGCGTGCGGATCGCGTCATAAATGTAGGCTGCTTCAGCCATGCTTAAACTCCTGTGTTTAATGTGCAGACAACTATAGGCCAACAGACTTCTATGACAAGCGTCGATAGGTTAGTGGAGTTGGCGGCGATCACGGAAAGTTTATAGCTTGCTAACGTCATCGTTAACGACTGTTAAGGCTTTGCGATTTACGGGGTCAAGTGAAGCGCCTATGGTCGATGGAAAGCGTGACGAAAAGTGAGGACAATCTTTCAGTGAAAAAGTACCTGCCGATTCTTGTGATTTTGGCGACGACAATCATCATCTTTGCTTCTGGTCTCCACCATCATGTTAACTTTGAGACATTGGCGAAGCATAGAGCGTTCCTGACCACTTTCGTGACAGACAATTTTGTATTCGCTTCCCTGATTTTCATTACCATCTACATCACAGTCACGGCGCTTTCTGTGCCTGGTGCTTCAATTATCTCTATCACGGGCGGGTTTCTCTTCGGGACTTTTGTGGGTGGCTCCTGGATCTTGATTGGTGCAACCATCGGTGCCTCGATTCTCTTCATCGCCGTCAAAACCGCTTTTGGCGAAACATTGCGGGAGAAGGCGGGGCCTTGGGTCGCGAAAGTCCAGGATGGATTCGATAAAGATGCTTTCTCTTATCTTCTATTTTTACGCCTAGTTCCCGCATTTCCGTTTTTTGTGGTCAACATTGTACCGGCGTTGTTGAACGTAAAGTTTCGCACTTATGTGATTGCGACTCTGTTGGGAATATTGCCGGGATGTTTTGTCTTTGCTTCTATTGGCAGTGGCATCGGATCAATCTTCGACAGCGGCCAGATGCCAACGATCAAATCACTGATTACTTGGAAAGTCTTGGGTCCGATGGTCGGATTAGCCGTTTTTTCTTTGATTCCAATCGTTATTAAACGTTTTAAGAAAAGCTAAATTTTATGGCTCAAGTTTTGACTCCTGATCTTTGTGTTATCGGCGGTGGTTCCGCTGGATTGTCGGTTGCTGCTGGTGCGGTTCAAATGGGATCGTCTGTTGTTCTGATCGAGAAACACAAGATGGGCGGCGATTGTTTGAACTATGGCTGTGTTCCTTCAAAGGCACTCCTGGCCGCTGGGAAAAAAGCACAATCGTTTCGCAAGCAAAACGCGTTGGGAGTCAAAGGGCATTTGGACTCGGTTGAGTTCGACGAAGTGATGGCTCATGTCAAAGGCGTTATCGCGACGATCGAACCACATGACAGCGTTGACCGATTTGAAGGGTTAGGTGTCACTGTCATTCAAGGATCTGGCAAATTTATTGGACCCCGCGAGTTTGAAGCTGACGGTAGGGTAATCAAAGCCCGTCGATTTGTGGTCGCAACCGGAAGCACGGCCTTTGTGCCGCCTATTCCGGGTTTGGATCAAATTGACTTTCTAACCAATGAATCAGTTTTCGATCTTACTGATCTTCCCAAGAAACTGGTGATCGTTGGTGGTGGCCCGATCGGTTGTGAGTTGGCTCAAGCTTTCCACCATCTGGGTTCCGAGGTTGCGATCTTCGAAATGTTTTCCCTGATGCCGAAGGATGATCCAGAGGCTGTCGATATTGTTCGTCAGTCTTTGCTGGACGAAGGCGTGGAAATTTTCGAATCGGCGAAAGTCTCAGGTTTTGAGAAAGCGGTGTCTGGATCGAAAATATTTTTTGAAAAAGACGGTGAAGATCAAAGTCTCGAAGGCAGCCATGTTTTAATCGCTACGGGCCGAAAGCCATCGGTTGATGGTTTAGGATTGGAAGCAGCCGGTGTCGAGTTTGATCGCCGGGGCATCAAGGTCGACAAAGGGCTCAAATCCAGCAACCGAAAAGTCTATGCCGCTGGTGATGTCGCCGGGTCTTATCAGTTTACCCACGTTGCTGGTTACCATGCCGGCATCATCGTACGCAGTGCTTTGTTCAGACTACCAGCAAAAGTTGATTATAAGGCCGTGCCTTGGGTAACCTATACCAGCCCGGAAGTAGCCAACGTTGGCATGACGGAGGCCGAGGCTAAAGAGCAGGGAATTGATCATCAAGTTCTGCGTGCCGATTTTTCCGGCAACGATAGAGCGGTCGCAGAAAGAGACACGGTCGGTTTTTTGAAGGTCTTAGTGACACCAAAGGGCAAGATCTTGGGTGCATCAATGGTTGGCTCGAATGCCGGCGAAATCATCCAAGTTTGGGCTTTAGCTATCACGAACAAACTCAAGGTGTCCGCTGTAACCTCGATGATTGCTCCTTACCCAACCAGAGGTGAAATCAACAAACGGGCCGCCGGAGCCTTCTACACGCCTAAACTTTTCAGTGACAGAACGAGAAAAATCGTGCGTTTCCTCGCTTGGTTCGGTTAAGTCCTCCTAGAGGAGTATGGAAACTGCGTGACTGAAGAAGCTGACAAAGATATGCACAGCCGATTAATGCCGGGATTGCGGAGCAGTTTGTCGGCGCGGCTCCTATTGTTGACCGTTCTCTTTGTCATGATCGCTGAGGTTTTTGCCTTTGCCCCATCTGTTGGTCGCGCGCAGCGGGATTTCCTCCTGCAAAAATTATCAGATGCGAAACTGGCCATTTTGGCGCTGGAGGCCTCCCCGGATCAACAGCTTTCACCCGATCTTCGTGACCGAATGCTGGAATATGCGGATGCTCAGTTGATCGCTTTTCGCCTACCCAACGGTGCACGAATGGCTATCATCAGAGATATGCCAGATGCCATGGCTGTTACTGTTGATCTGCACGACGGAAATTTCGCGACTCGAATTTATGAAGCTTTTCGCACGTTGTTTGCGAGTGAGCCTTACCGAACCCTGCGTATATTGGGTTCTTCGCCCCAAGATCGAAAAGACCGGCTGGAAATTGTTATCTCGGAAGAGCCCGTTGTTCTCTATTTGAGAGGCTACGCCTGGCGGATTTTTCTCGTATCATTGGCGATATCGATCTTCACGGCGGCACTCGTTTTCATGTCTCTCCATTTTGCGTTTGCCAACCCGGTTCGTCGGTTAACGCAAGCTATCGTGCGGTTCCGTGAAGACCCAGAGGACAAGTCACGTGCTTTGGAAATGACGGAAAGAGCAGACGAAATTGGCATCGCACAAAATGAGCTCGCAGAAATGCAGGATACAGTGCGTAAATCTATGCAACAGCAAAGTCGACTAGCGGCACTTGGAACCGGGGTCGCAAAGATCAATCATGACTTACGCAACATGTTGGCAACGACGTTGTTGTTGAGTGAGCGGCTTGAAACCAGCGACGATGCAGACGTCAGGAAAATGGCACCAAACTTCATCGCCTCAATAGAACGGGCGGTCAATATCTGTTCCAATACTCTACGGTTTGCAAAAGATGATGCACCATTCCTAAACCCAACGATGTTTAGTCTTTTTGGGTTGATAGATGAAGTTGGAGAACAAAAAGTCCGTGGCGAGAAAAAATCTTTTGAACGCTTGATGCAGTGGGACAATGACGTTGATCTCAGGCTTGCTCTTAACGCCGACTATGATCACATGTTTAGGGTCGTCGACAATCTTGTGCGTAATGCCTTTGAAGCAGGTGCAACCGCTTTATCATTTACCACTGAAAAAAATGACATTGGCCTATTGCTATCGATAAAAGACAATGGGCCCGGTTTGCCTGAAAAGGCTAGGTCTAATCTGTTCAAAGCTTTTACAGGGTCAGCAAAAAAGGGCGGCACAGGCTTAGGTCTTGTGATTGCACGAGACACCTTACGTGCAATGGACGGTGATCTGCGGCTTGAACACACAAGCACCGATGGAACAGTTTTTACGCTATTGTTTCCTTCTTCAGTCGTTAGCTAGGGTATTAAGTTTTATTACTTGCGTGCCTGGGCGATGAGCGGTTCGGCGGAGGCCTGTGCCATGTCCCAGGGGAACATGATCCAAGTGTCCTGACTAACGCCAGTAATAAACGTATCCACCAAAGGCTGGCCAAGAGGTTTCGCGTAAACAGTTGCCAGGTGAGCTTTGGGATAGATTTCCTTGATTGCCTCAGCGGTTTTGCCTGTGTCGACCAAATCGTCAATGATCAACCAACCTTCGCCTTGATCCGCAACTTCCTTGGCTTCTTTCAGCAAACGCAAGCCGCCTTGCTGCTGATCTTCATAAGAGGCAATACAAACAGTATCTACGAGGCGAATATCGAGTTCGCGGGCTACAATCGCTGCAGGTACCAAGCCTCCGCGGGTAATAGCCATTAGACCTTTCCAACGACCTTCCTTACTTTCAGGCAATTCTAGAAGACGCCAAACAAGCGCACGCGAATCACGATGTAACTCTTCCCAGGAAACGGTGAAATACTTCTGCATGACAAGAACCCCTTTTTCTTAGACCTTTGGTCGAACTCGTGAAGTTTGTCGCTGCTTGTTAAACGCTCCTTTTTAAAGAATCAATCTTCGAATCGGAAAAGATAGGTTGTGTATCCTTAGATTAGTGCCACGAAACAAAGAAAGCTGCGGTGCTACAAAAAAAAGTGAAAAATCAAGCAAAAGACTGCTTGTCAAATGAGGCGGCTTTGACTAGGTTCCGCCAGCGTTTCGACGGGCGTTCAAGATCGTTGAAATTCGCATTGCGGGCCCGTAGCTCAGTTGGATAGAGTGCTTGACTACGAATCAAGAGGTCGGGAGTTCGAATCTTCCCGGGCCCGCCAAAATTTCCCTGTCTGGCCTTGAGACATAGGTAACAGTTTGTACCTAAGACATAGGTGACAATCTCGAGCCGAACGGATTGTCGATTGTTTGCAAGGTACGCTGTTCTAGATCCACATCCCCGAGATCATAGTCAAGGAAAGAAACCATCC
>CAJQQZ010000115.1 GCA_905480575.1 uncultured Alphaproteobacteria bacterium
GCGAGAGGCCACACTCTTCTTTGGGAAACTTGGCACCTTATGACTTTACCATGAAAACGCTCTTGCAAAGCAAAGCCGCATGAGTTCAAAAAAACCCATGAATTCTCCAATTAAATGGAAGAAGTCTGGGGCTCAGGTCACCGCACACATACAAGATAATATCGAGAGGAAAAACTTCTCCATCATCAATGTGATTGCCTACCTGCCAGCATATAGAACCTTTGGGGTGAAGCAGTCGAACGGCCTCAGCAATTGTTGCAGCTTGATCTTCTATGTAGATATCTAGAGGTCTTCTTTTTTCGTATTCTTTTCCAATATTATAAGGAGGAGAAGTAACAATAAGATGCATGCTGCTCTTTCGGAGCGATCTCATGTACTCCAAATTATCTTCACATTGAATGTTTACCTTAGTTTTAGGCTTGATTGCTTTAACAACAGGTAATTTTTTATTCAAATTTCGCATAGTTCAATATTGCACTCTAGCTTGAGCCCGGCAAGTATTTTGCCAACTCTTTCCATAGATATAAGACTCGAATCGGTATTGATGAGGACTATCGCACATTGAGCTATTTTCTACAGATGGGTTTTATCGGGAGCAGGAAGTCTCTTTTGAATGGTGATGCAACGGCCAATCGTCTGCGAGTGGGTTTCAAGGGGCGCGAAAGCCCCTGATCCTCCTGAAAGGATCAATGGGTGCAGCGAGGGTGAAATCTCCCTTACGAGTGGTCAACCGGTGATACGGTTGGATGGGGTGACGGGCTCAATGCCAGGTCACACCATGTGCCAGAGGGATGCAACGGGAGAGCGCCAGCGTCTCCCTTCGGTTACGGTGACAGTTACCGAAACTAATTGATTTTGGTTTTCATGCCTGCTATTGGTGAAGCATGGCTCGTCTAGCTCGCATTGTTCTCCCTGGTCTTCCTCACCATGTGACCCAAAGAGGTAATCGCAGAGAGCAGATCTTCTTTAGTGATCATGATTACGACACTTATCTCGATATGCTGCGGGAGGCACTCGCGGTTTCAAACTCAGAAGTTTGGGCTTGGTGCTTGATGCCAAACCATGTTCACCTCATTGTCGTGCCGAGGGATGAAGATGGCCTCAGAAAAACAGTTGCTAACGTGCATCGTCGCTATGCCAGACTAATCAATAGCCGCAACAAATGGACAGGGCATTTGTGGCAGGGTCGTTTCAGCTCTGTCGTGATGGATGAAGAGCACCTATATCGGGCCATCGCTTATGTTGTGCTCAATCCGGTGAGGGCCAAATTGGCGAAAGATGCAGAAGATTGGCCTTGGTCCTCAATCCATGCGCACCTGGGAAAGAGTGATGATAGGATTACCTCTACGGATGCTGTTGACGCGAGGATTGATGACTTTACCTCTTTCATCGATCAAGCTTTCAGTGATGACATGTTTACACCTCTACGCAAATCAGAGATCATTGGCCGCCCGCTCGGTAATGAGGCTTTTCTTAACAGTCTTGAAAACCAGTTAGGTAGAACCTTGAGGCCAGGTAAACGAGGCCCTAAGGTAAAAAGAGAAACGTAATTCGGTAACTGTGGGGCTGTTGAAAAAGTCATCTTCAGGGCTACAGCAACGGTATGAACCGCTTAGAGCAGCACCAAATACGCGATATCAGTAGCTTCTACAGCATTAAAATGATTTCAAATCAAAAATCTTCGACTTTTTCAACAGCCCCACTGTCAGCGTAATTGCTAAAAGATAGAACTAAACTGGATATGGGAGCTCGAAAGCGGTCAAAGAGGTGAGCAAATTATGAGTAAGAATTTAGCATATCCTGAAATGCAAGAATATGACTGGGCTTTAGAATTGGAACAGCTAACCAAGCGATCTAAAGCCACAAGTGGTTCGATGATGGCGAGCGAACGAAAAAGGGCTCCGCTAAAGCTGGTTCAAAAAATGCTTAAAGATGGTCTCGAAAAAGACGGGGTTTTAGAAGCATATTCAAAAATCGCTAAAAACTGCGATAATTTGCAGAGAGAACTGCATCTAGCAACTTGGTTCAATGAGTACCTTAGGCATAAGTATGGAAACCAGACCAAGGCCAACAGAATTTTTATCAACTACATGAAAGAATTGGCTGTGGGCGATTTTGATGGTGTTGATGATCCAATGCTTGTCAAAAAATTGAAAGAAGATCCACGAGTTCTCTTAGAGAAAGGCGCACGAAGTGCCTAATATCATCGTTGACAACAATCTCTTGAAGTTACGGCGCCAGTCACCGAACTAGTCGCATTGCAAAACAAACCTGGGTCGACGTGCAATGAGCATTGAAAAAAAGCGCTTAATGATCTTTCTCTAAGTGTTGATCGAGGTGGAACTCAAAAGTGCCAGAGAAGAAAGCAGAAGTGAAATGTTACGTAAGATTTCGTTGATTTCGATTATGTCGATCACAGTTGTTTGTGTGTTTGGGATATCGGTGAAAATACTTACAAACCTCACTCGCCCATGGGATGGAGCAGATATCAACCTTGTAATGCTCACTGATTTCCATGCAAAACTAGGGAACTACAAATACTCGTCTGGAAAAGGCTACTGTCATTTTCCCAATAAAGACCCTGATTTGGGCTCGCAAGCCAATGACTATTTGGATTGCCAACTGACTAAAGTGTTTTTTTCGACCAAGTACGCCTACTGCGGAACTTGGGGAGAGCTCATTAAGCCAAATATAAACTGTGTGGAAATATTTGTACCACAAGATTTGCCACAAGTTTTCAAATCACGAATGTTAGAAGCGTTGCTAAGGCCTTGTGCGATTCTAAAGCGTTTCTGTTTTAGTTGGAATCGTTTTCTTGTTTCCTTGTGCCTCAAAGTATGATTCTTTCTGTTTGGGAGGATCTATCATGCCAGCACCATTGCCATCTGCGCTTCGGGCGCGTTTTCAGCAATACATTGA
>CAJQQZ010000116.1 GCA_905480575.1 uncultured Alphaproteobacteria bacterium
GTTGCGGAAGAACGCCATTTGAGACAATGATAGAGGGCAAAGAAATCTGGAAGGCCAAGTTCATAAACTGAATTTGATCCGACAGACACCGCATCAAAATCCGGAAACTGTCAGATCAGGTCTGAACTTCTACAGTTAAGAACCGGTACACAACTAGGTTCTTATTTCTGCATAGCTGTCTAGTGCTCTGACCCTCGCTGCTTTATGATCAACAATCGGGTGAGGGTATGTTGATCCTAAAGCAACGCCAGCACCGGCTAGAACATGTGCTGGAGCCTCCCAGGGGGCATGGATGTATTTGTTTGGCAAATTGGATAACTCTGGGACCCATCGGCGTACGTATTCACCGTTTGGATCAAATCTTTTACCCTGAGTCATTGGGTTGAAGATCCGGAAGTAGGGAGCAGCATCAAAACCGCACCCGGCAACCCATTGCCAGGATGCCGCGTTGTTGGCTAGGTCCGCGTCAACCAGTGTGTCCCAAAACCACTGTTCGCCTTTACGCCAATGCAGCAGCAGATGCTTCGTCAAAAAGGAGGCAGCAACCATGCGGACGCGATTATGTATCCACCCTGTGTGCCAAAGTTGGCGCATGCCTGCATCGATGAACGGATAGCCAGTCTGTCCTCTTTGCCATGCCAGAAGTTGGCTTTGATCATCGTTCCACTGAAAGCCATTGAACTTCTTGTTCCATGGTTCGGTCGGAAGTTCGGGATAGTGGAAGAGCAGGTGGTAGGAAAATTCTCGCCATGCAACCTCCCGAAGGAAAGCCCAACAATCGCGAATTAGAGCCTCATCTTTCGCCACAGCCATTTTGAACATCGTTGCTTGCCAAATTTGACGAGGAGAAATCTCGCCAAAATGTAAGTAGGGCGACAATGCTGAACAATGAGGGAGATCGGGGCGGTCGCGTCTTTCTGCGTACCCATTGAGGCCTTCATCCAAAAAGCGCTGGAGTTGGGCCTGCGCACCTTTTTCGCCTGGTGTCCAGGCATCTCTAATGGGTTTCGACCAGTCTGGCGTTTTCGGGATCAGAGACCAATTTTCCAGGGTATCACTGTCCACCTCTTTCGCGAATTCTGTATTGTCAGGTCTGAAACAGGGTGATTGGGGTTGCCCATAAGAGACAAGTGTTTTCCAAAATGGCGTGAAAACCTTGAATGGCGTACCTGACTTTGTTTTGAGGACCCATGGGTCGTAGAGTAGAGCGGCGTTAAACGAACGAACTTCTATACCACGACTTCTTAACTTCGTTTTTAATTCGGTGTCGCGGTCAATAACTGCAGGTTCATAACATCGGTTCCAATACACTGACGTTGCTTGGGTCTCGCGGATCAAATCTGTTAGAACAGTTTCCGAGCAGCCCTGTCGCAGGATCAAAGATCCCCCAAGCTCTTCACAAGAACGCCTTAGCGACCTTAAGGAACGATCAAGCCAAACTTTTGACGCGGCACCCATCGACCAAGACTGTTGTTTGTCTTGTTCAAGTATGTAGAGCGGTATGATTGGCCGGCTGGTTGTGGCGGCTTCGGAAAGCGCCGGGTTATCGGCTAATCGCAAATCCTGGCGAAACCAAACGATGATTGGGGTCACGCGTCTGAACCTTTTTTCGAAGCGTTGGCTTTACTCGGTAGCAACTTGTAGCGATGGACGTTTTCTTTTCCCAGCAACAGTGTTGTCGCTCCATCTACAAAGAATGCAGAAATAGCTGGGTCAATCACTGGTAGGCCACCAGTTAAGGACCCGAAGGCTGGCATGATCAATCTGTTTTGCGAATAGATAAAACAAGCACGTGAAAGTGTTCGGCCTCTAACTTTAACTTTGGCCTTGGGATGATAGTGTCCGGAAATTTCGCTGACGCCCGCGGGCAACTCGACCAATGCTTCGTGACGAAGGTCAACTTGTCCAAATCGTAGGACCGAATGTTGTCTCCAGCCACGTTGCTCTGGTTCTTCGTCGTGATTACCAGTGATCCAGTTCCAACGATAACTCGCCAGTAACTTTGAAAACTGGGTTTTGACGATGGCTGGCATTCGATTTAACGCTGTGTTGTCGTGAAATGAGTCGCCTAAAGTGAAGATTTGTTTGGCTTCGAAAAACCGTGCGGCTGCTTCTAATTTATTGAGAGTTTCACCGCTGTCGTAAGGGGGGAGAAACTGACCTTTTGCAGCAAAGTGGCTGGCCTTTTCTAAATGTAGATCAGCAACAATCAGCGCTTGTTTTTGCGGCCAGTAAAGTGCGCCTGAAGGATGGGCATAAAAATGCTGACCAGAGAGCACGATCAGTTGGCAGCCACGGGGTAGATTGGATTCCAAGGTATTTTTAGCCCATTACCTCAGCGATAAGGTCGTCTGACCCTTCGTCGAGAAGTTCATCATGCGCAGAACCGTAAACAGATTCGCGGCCTATTTCTAGAAGAATTGGGAGCGCCATAGGCGAAACTTTTCCCAGGCGTTGAAATTGCAGTTTTTCATCGTAGCGTGAAAGCAGGTCAGACAATCGGGCCACATCAGTGAGGCCCGCGGCGGCATCGGCCCAAGTTGCCCTCAGCAAGATATGTTCGGGTTCGTGGCGTCTCAAAACGTTGTAAATGAGGTCAGAGTTTACAGTTACTTGTTTACGCGATTTTTCTTCTCCTGGATGACGCCGTTCAATGAGGCCCGCGATCACGGCGCAATTCCGGAAAGTACGTTTGAGTAGGGAGGAATCTTGTATCCAATCCTCTAGATCGTCACCAAGCATATCTCTACTAAAGAGCTCTGCGAGTTGCTCTTCAGTTGGAGCCCGCAAAGACCAAGTGGCTATCACATAATCCGTTGCCACAAACCCCAAGGGGCCCAGACCGAGCCGTTCCATTCGTTTGGTTAACAGCATGCCAAGTGTTTGGTGAGCATTCCGCCCTGCAAAACAATAGGCAACCAAATATTCCCTATCGGCACGTGGAAATGATTCAATGAGTAGTGTTTTCGGGTTTGGAGTGACCGACACTTCCATCTGGGCCGAAAGCCAATCGCGTACTTGTTTAGGAAACTTTCGCCAATAGTCTGAGTCTTGCAGCATACTCCGAACTCGGTCGGCGAGATGAGTGGACAAAGGGAGCCGACCGCCACCATAGGCTGGTATTTTTGGTGTGCCCGATCCGCCTGAGGTACATTCCAGGAAAACTTCGCGGATACGTTTGAATTGAAGCAATTGGCCAGAGAATATGAAAGTGTCACCAGGTTCCAACATTTGCGCAAATGATTCTTCGACTTCACCTAATGTTCGCCGGCCCAATTTAACCCTCAGCGTTGGTGCCTCGACGATGGTTCCGACGTTCATTCGATACTGGCGAGCAAAGCGCTGATGCGCGATCTTGTATCGTCCTTCTTCGTCAATGATCAGACGTTTGTATTGCTCGTAGGCTCTCAGCGCATAGCCACCATCGCTGACAAAATTCAGAATTGAGTCGAAGTCTTCGCGGCTCAAGTAGGCATAAGCTGCCGTGTTTGAAATATCCCGGTACAGAAGGTCAGCGTCGAAGGCTTCAGAGCAGGCTGTGCCGATCAAATGTTGAGCGAGCACGTCCATGCCGCCGTCGCGTTCTAACACGTCATCCAGTGTGTGCTCCTTCACGCCGTCAATGGCCGCTTGGCATTCTAACGTCTCGAAACGGTTAGCCGGCACAAGAACTGCACGGCTGGATTTGTCGAACTGGTGATTGGACCGACCAATTCTTTGCAGCAGTCGGGAAACTCCTTTTGGCGCTCCGACCTGGATCACTAGATCCACGTTCCCCCAATCAATGCCTAAGTCCAATGAGGAGGTGGCGACAACGGCCTGCAACACGCCGCGGGCCATTGCGGCTTCGACTTTGCGGCGTTGTTCTGGGGCGAGGCTGCCGTGGTGGAGGGCTATGGATAGTCCATCTTCATTGATGGACCAGAGGTCCTGAAAGACCAGCTCCGCTTGCGCGCGAGTGTTCACAAAAACAATGGCTGTTTTGGCGTTTTTAACGAGTTCATAAATCTCATTTACGGCATGAAGCGCCATGTGCCCTGACCAAGGCATACGGGCTTTGGTTTTCAAAATGGAGACCTTCGGTTTTGGCCCCGGTTTTCCCACAATCAGTTTTGTTGTCTGCTCGCCATCCCCAGCGACCGGCGCTAACCAACGCTGCAAATAAGCTGGGTCAGCGACCGTTGCAGATAAACCTATGCGGCGAACCTCGGGAGCCAAAGACGTAAGTCGTGCAAGTCCGAGTGCCAGCAGATCACCGCGTTTGTTATCAGTCAGTGCATGAAGCTCATCAATGATGAGGCATTTAAGGGAACCGAAAATTTTGTTCGCATCAGTATAAGACAGCAAAAGTGCAAATGATTCCGGTGTTGTCAGGAGAATTGACGGAGGTTTTTTCCTCTGCCGTTGTCGCTTGTGACTGGGGGTGTCGCCGGTTCTGGTTTCAATCGTAACGTTGAGCCCCATTTCTTCTACCGGCAGGGTGAGGTTTCGATGGATATCGACGGTGAGCGCCTTGAGAGGAGAAATGTAGAGCGTATGCAGCCCTTCTATCGGGTTGCGATAGAGATCAATAAGGGATGGTAGAAAACCCGCCAGAGTTTTGCCCCCGCCCGTCGGGGCAATCAGCAGGCAATCCTCACCCTTTATGCCTGCTTTGAGCATGTCTTTTTGGTGCCGATGTGGGGCCCAGCCACGGCTTTCAAACCAATCTGTGAAAACTTGAGGCAATTGCTTCGCCATAGAAAGCCGGAATCTCACTTTACCAAAGGGGTGCCAGACTCTAGTTTGCTCTCATGCAAAGAGCAAGCCATCAGGCCGAAAGCTGGCTGAAAGTCACCCGGAAAGGACTCTATTGTGAGCCCGGGGATTTCTATGTCGATCCTGCTTTGGCTGTGGACCGTGCGCTCATTACCCATGCTCATGGTGATCACGCTAGACCTGGTAACAAGGCGGTTCTAGCCACTAAAGAGACGTTGAGGTTTATGCGGTTGCGATATGGCAAACGCGCTGGGCATCATCTTCAGGCCGTCACTTTGGGTGAAGTCATCTCGATTGGTCCCGTGAAGGTCAGTTTCTATCCCGCTGGACATGTGCTCGGTTCATGTCAAATTTTGTTGGAGTATAAAGGGTGTCGTGTTGTGGTCTCAGGCGACTACAAAAGACGGCCGGATCCGACGACGCTGGATTTTGAAGTGGTGCCTTGCCATGTTTTCATCACGGAAGCGACTTTCGGCCTTCCTGTTTTTGAGCATCCACCTGTCGAAAGTGAGCTCGAAAAACTGACACATGTACGGACGTGTTTTCCTGAACGCACGTTGCAGGTCAGTGCCTATAGCCTTGGCAAATGCCAACGCCTCATTGCCGAGTTGAGACGCGCAGGCATTGATGAGCCAATATACCTGCACGGTAGCCAGTATCATCACTGTGAAGCCTACCAGGAGCTAGGTGTCAATCTAGGTGAACTGCGATCTGTTGAATCTTGTCTGGGGGAAACTTTGAAAGGAGCTATAGTCTTTGCACCGCTCAATGTTTTGTTCCAGGACTATGCCGACAGAATTCTAGATCCAATCAGCACGTCTGCTTCCGGCTGGCTGCGGGTCAGAAGCAAGTCCTTCATGGGATCCTGTGAGCTACCGCTCATTATCTCTGACCACGTAGATTGGCCAGAACTTACCCAGACAATTGAGGAGGTCAATCCGGAGGAGGTTTGGGTTACACACGGGAGCGAAGAGGCGACAATCCATTGGTGCCGGTCTCACCAGCGAAGGGCCAAAGCGCTTTCTTTGGTTGGAAGAGGAGATGGCGAAGAGTGAAGGCTTTTTCCCTCTTACTTGATTGCCTGTCTCATGCGTCTTCCGACGAGGCGAAGATAGTTTATTTGAGGAAGTACCTCCAAGACGTCAGCGCTTCGGAGCGAGGTTATGCTGTTGGTATTGTCACCAGGGAGCTTAATCTGCCAGCCATTAGACTTCCGCTACTGAAAAGCAGACTGTTGGATCGTGTAGATCCAAAGTTGTTCGAGCTTTCATTAAGTTTTGTCACTGATTTGTCAGAAACCATGGCCCTTCTTTGGCCAGCGATAGCTGAAAAACCAATAAGTTTACCGGATGTTGTTACCCGCTTGAACAACGCGGAAAAGGGTGAAGAGACAGCGGTAGTCGAAGATCTTCTCAACCACTTGCCCGCATCAAAGCGTTGGGTCGTGTTGAAGCTTGTGACAGCGAGAAAGAAACCGATAATTGCTCCACGTTTGGTGAAGGCAGCTTTAGCGCGTTGGGCGGGTAAGTCATCTCAAGAGGTGGCAGAGATTTGGCCTACACTGCCGCCCCCTTACACAGAGCTATTTGAATGGCTGGAGGGCAAGGGGGAACGCCCTGACGTTAAAGGAAGGGCTGTTTTCTTGCCAATGCAAAGCGCAGGAAACTTTGATCAAACCAAACTCAACCAAATCAAGTCACAGGATTTCGCTGTGGCAAGAAAGTGGGATGGTTTGAGAGTTCAGTTATCGTCCTTTGAGCAGGAAACGAAACTCTTCACATCAGAAGGGGACGACATCACGGCGTTGTTTCCCGATGCGGTAAAGCTGACTACTGATAATAGCGTTTTCGAAGGGGACTTAGTGATTGTTCGTGATGGAGAAATACAGCCTGCAAATGAACTCCAACCAAGATTAAACCGAAAATCAGCAACCAAGAAGTTACAGGAATCTCATCCTGCGCGCTTTATCATTGATGACGTTCTGATCCTTAAGGGACAAGACGTAAGGAGCCGAATTTATAGCCAGCGGTATGAAGATCTAGAAAAGTATTTTGGCGATCAATCAAATTGCAAAGTGACTAAAACATTGCCGTGCTTAGATGAGCCCACCTTGCTCGACTTGCGGAAAGCCACTACCCAAGAAAGAGGTGTGGTCGGCATTCGATTAAAACGCTGGGACGCTCCCTATGAGGAGAAAAACCGAGCGGGATGTTGGTTGGATTGGCTCAACCCTCCGAAAGAAGCGCGTTTGGTTTTGCTTTATGCAGAAAAAGGTAAAGGAGCGATGTCGCCCCTTTACAGCGAGTTCACGCTTGGGACTTTGAACCAGAATGATGCCGGTGAAACTCTTGCCCTACCCGTGGGGAAATCTACTTTTGAAGGTGACAAAGAAGAACTGGCATCCATCAACCAGTGGATCGAAAATAATGTCGTTGAGCGTTTTGGGCCAGTTAGATCAGTGAACCTTGGTCTAGTCTTCAGGGTCACGTTTGGCGCCGTGCAACCATCGGCCCGTCGGAAATCTGGTTTGATCCTGACATCACTATCTGTCGAGCAGGTGCTGTGGGAGGAAAGCTGGATAGAGGCCACGACGAGGCAAGAGCTCTTAGGTCTTATGGATTAGGACTGGAAAGTAGGTTCAAATCCTCAAGGGCCTCTTTGAATGCAACGTCTGGCGAAGTTGAAACAAAGTCAGGACAAAAGTTCGCAAGTTTACCGCCATCAAGAGCGTGTGGTGTGTCCCAGAGATATCTGATCTCCAGGGTTTCACGCCAAACTGGGTTGAACAATGCGCCAATCCGGAAAAGAGTCCAAGGAATAGAAGACTTCTTAAGAGGTTGCTTCGCTGCTTCTTCAAGCAGCGTATGAAGTTCCTGGCCAGTAAAAGTGAAGCCTTCGAAAAGGAATTCGTCAAACGGCTGGCATTCTGTTCTTTTCTCAGCAAGTGTAACGAAGGCTCGGGATAGGTCCGGAAGATAAGCCCAGGCATGTGGGAGGGATCTGTCGCCTGGATAAACAACTTTGCCTTTCTGGAACTGTGATGTGATTGCTAGATCGAACCAAGAACCAGTTCCCGCACCTCCAGAAAAATCTCCGGCTCGCACTGTGATTGTCTGCAAGCCCTGACTGTTTGCAGCCCTCTCAAACAAACTTTCCATCTGAACTCTTATGTGGCCCTTTTTTGTACCGCCATGCTTCGGGGTGTTAGGAGTGATTTTTTCCGGGATGTCATAGCCGTAGTTGTAGAGGTTTCCAGGAAACAGATGGGTGGCACCGCTTTCCAAACAGGCGGCAATCACATTCTTGGCCAAAGGAATGGCTTCGTCATGCCAACGATGATAGAGTGGGTTTAGCCCGTTGAAAACAACATCACATCCGGAGACCGCCTCTTTCAAATCTACTAGTGAGTGGGCGTCAGCTGATTGGTTTTCTACGGCTTCGATGCCGGAGAATTGCCCCTTGCGTGTAACAGCTACGACCGACCAACCGGCCTTATGAAATGCCGTCACGACAGTCAGTCCAATTCGACCATTCGCACCTAGCACTGCTATTTTTTTCGTCATTTTTGTCTCCTTGAGTTGATTGCTCAAGAATAGGCATTCACAAAAGAATGGAAATTGGCCATTTTTAGATTTTACGTATTCAGAAATGAATGACTATGAACTGGGAACTTCTGAAAATTTTTAATGCTGCTTACGAATGCGGCTCTTTATCAGCTGCAGCAAAACGGCTGCAATCAAGCCAACCAACGGTGGGTCGCAACATTGATGAGTTGGAACGTCAATTGGGGTTGGTACTGTTTGAAAGATCTCGTGATGGATTGGCTCCAACAGACGCTGCACACCAAATAGCAAAACACGCTGGGGATTTGTCCGGCATCGTAGATCGAATTTCTTTGCTATCGCTAGGCCGCGCGGAAACAATCGCCGGCACAGTTCGAATTACAGCCAGTCAGATCGTCTCGGCATTTGTTTTGCCGTCTCTTTTATCTGACTTGTTCGAAGTCCAGCCTTCAATCGAAATTGAATTGGTTTCAACGAACGAGGTTGAGAACTTATTGCGCCGTGATGCAGATATAGCGTTGCGTATGGTGAGGCCTACTCAGAAGGATCTCATTGCCAAGAAGGTCAATGAAGTCGACCTCGCGGTTTTCGCCCACGAAGACTATCTATCAAAACGTTCCGTTCCGTCGGAACCGGACGATTTGGTCAATCATCGCCTCATCGGATACGATCAAGCTGACATGATTGTACGAGGGTTTAGGGAGTTCGGATTGGAAGTTTCAAAAGATTTCTTTTCATTCCGTTCTGATGATCAAGTTGCGTGCTGGAACGCTATTGAGGCCGGAATTGGTATCGGGTTCGGCCCTCGGTGGTTGGGGCAGAAAAATCCAAAACTCGTCGAGATTGATCCGAAAGTTGAAATACCGCCTATGCCGATCTGGCTGGTAACACACCGCGAGCTCCAGACTAGTAAGAGGATACGCACGGTCTTTGATTTCCTTGCGGATGGCCTCTCAAAAATAAATTTCTGACTTGTTCGTTTTTGACATAGAAATGACGCAGATCAGAACGATTAGGAGTGAAACTTCGCTCAATAGGGCGATCTAATCTTCGGCATTTTTTTGGAAAGTAGTGTCGCATGCGTGAGGTTCTCAATTCAGTTCTGGCTCTTTTAATCGGTGTGGTGTTGCTGGCTATGGGCAACACGCTATTGAACATCATTTTGCCTTTGAAAATGGAAGATGCGGGCTACTCAACAGCCTCATATGGCTTCCTGGGTTCCGTGTTTTTTGCTGGCCTGCTAACAGGTGCTCTATCAGCTAAGAACTTCATCCAAAGCTTTGGGCATATCCGTGCTTTTGCAGCATTCGCAACAGTTTTCTCGGCCGTCGTGATTTTACATCCGTTGTTCAAAGCCTACGCTTTTTGGATCTTACTGAGATTTATTGGTGGTTTCTGCATCGCTGGTTTGTTCGCCGCAATCGAGGCTTGGCTTAACCAACAAAGCTCGGCTGAAAACCGCGGTAAAGTTTTGGCTGTCTACTTCATGTCCAATTATATGGCCATGATTATGGGGCAATTCCTGGTTAACCTTTGGGATATTAAGCAATTGGAGCCCTATCTGTTGGCTTCACTGCTGGTATCATTTTCACTGTTACCTGTCGTTATGACTAAGTTCCCGCAACCATCGTTTTCTGATGCCAAGCCGATGAGTCTAGTTGCTTTGACACGGTTTTCACCTTTGGCAGTTGCCGGATCACTAACTGCTGGCTTTCTTCAGGGGGCCTTGTATTCCTTGGGAGCGCTTTATGCGACCGCTCTAGGTTACAGTATTCTACAGACGTCGTTTTTCATGGGGGCAGTCTTTGCAGGTGCTTTGCTCGCTCAATACCCAATTGGATATTTGGCAGACAAGTTTGATCGCCGCTCAATTCTGTTGTTGGTGTTGCTAACGACAATAATTTCCGCTTTCCTGCTGACTTTTCAGAACAGCGTCGCCCCTAGTTTTATCCTTAACCTTGGATTAGTAACTGTGTTTGGCGGGTTTATTTCCTCGATTTATCCGATTTCCCTAGCTCAGGTTTTCGATTATCTTGAGAGTGATCGTTACGTTGCAGCTTCATCTGGTTTGTTGGTTGTTTATTCACTTGGTGCTATGTTGGGCCCGCTGTTGGCAGGTCCGGCTATGTCATTGTTCGGTTATTCCAGCCTCTTTTTCATGTCATTGGTCGCCGCAAGTGGATTAACTATCTTTACTCTCCTCAGAATGAGTAGACGCGAATCATTGCCTAACGAGGAGCAGGAAGTCGTTGTACCAGTCATGCCGGAAGCGGCAACTGTTTACACTGACTTGGATCCTCGTGTGGAGGAGGAGGATATTGAAGAGTAGACCGTCTTAGAACAAGGCGTCGTAGAGCGCCAAGTCGCGCTCATAGACATCATCGCGGAAGTTAACTGTTCCTCCTTCGCCACTCCAGGCGGTTGCATAAGTCAAGTGAACGGGAAGCTTTTGCTTTAGGGGAACGACGGTGCGCTCTTTGCTTTCGATCAGATCGTCAATTCTTTGACGATCCCAGCCTTCTAACTGTTGCAATACCTTCTCCGCCAGGTCCAATGGACGTTGTAACCGGATGCACCCTGAGCTGTATGTACGGACTGCTTTGGAGAAAAGACTTCTGGCAGGGCTGTCATGAAGATAGATTGAAAAATCATTGGGAAACATAAACTTAACTTGACCCAGTGCATTCTTTGGCCCTGGAAGTTGACGCAGTGTATAGGGGAAGTAGTCCTTCGACAAAGAATTCCAGTCAACAAAGTAAGGATCAATTTCTGTTCCACTTTCTAGAACCTGAAAGCCCATACGTTCAATGAAACTTGGGTCGGCCAGGATTTGCGGGAGCTCATCTTCTACGGCGATTTTGTAGGGGACTGTCCAGTACGGATTGAATTCCAGATATTCAATTTCGTCTGAAAACACTGGTGTCTTTCGGAAGGGTTTGCCAACGACGACAGCCATATGTTCCTTCACTGATCCTTGTTCAATCATACGCATCTCGAAGCCCGCGATGTTCACAAGGATGTAGTTGTCGCCCATGTTTTCCGGCATCCATCGCCAACGTTCCATGTTGACGATGATTTGCTTTATGCGTTGAATTACGGGGATGTTCAGTTGTCGGTAAGTTCCTTTTCCAACAATACCATCTGCCTCTAATCCGTGACGGTCTTGGAAGCGTTTGACGGCCATCTTCAGGCTTGTGTCAAACAAGTCAGGCCTATCACTTGGAACAGAGATGTCGTGCGACGCTTCAAGTCTTTGCCTTAGAATCGCAACATCGCTTCCCGACATATCAGGCTTGAGAACTCGGTCAGTCGGTACAGTGGGCCAGCCGCCTTTTACAAGGATTGTTTGATGTTTTGAGAGGAGAGAGCGCAAGGCCCTGTATTCTGGGTTGGATGATCGGAAGCTTGCGACAAATTGATGGAGCGAAGTAGCTTCCGACAGTTCGATTAGCGTTGCCTCGACATCAAGCCGTTTAGTTTGCACAAAAAGCTCAGGATCAATTGCCCTGGGTTTTAGTCGACCGATTTTTAGATCGGATGCATAAAAGGCAAAAAGAGTCGAAAACGTTGCCTCCGCTCTTGCCAGACTTACGAGGTCGGTTGTTCCCTCTACATTGTCGCTTAGCTGTTTCAAAGCCTGTACAGGATAGTCTCCTGGATTTAGTCCGTCACTGACAACGGCATGAAGAGTTTGCAACAGTTGGTCCCTTGCATTCTTTGACTTTGCCCACAGAACCTCGGGTTTATCATTGCGATAATAGCTGATGAGACCCTGCCGATAATCTTTGAAGCCTTTTGGGAAACGATCATTCAATTCAATGAGGTCAGATGCCAATTCAGCGACCGTATCAAGGTCCTCCATTGACAAGTTGGTGCTCGTATTAGAGCTCGCCTCCACCGCTCTGGGGGCTTCCATCAAACCAGCTTGACTGAAGGAATTCTGTGCACCAGTGTGGAATGGAAGAAGCAAACCAGAGGAAATCATTTGGCCAAGCGTCAAATCTGCAAAGGCTGGGTGCCATTGTTGTAGGTGCGGTAGTTTGATGAGTAGTTGGTTGGTGAAGTTTTCGATCAAATCTGGATCGCTATCTTTGTGCGTTACGACCACAGCTCTAACGCCAAAAGTGCTCACCGGCGCTGAGTTCAGCCCATAGACTTCGCCCGAGATGGACATCTTGGAATAGATGCCGGGATTGGAAGACATCAAAGCCTGCAATGTCTTTTCAGGGAAGGAAACCAATTGTATCGAGCATTTTTCAGCAGCTCTTTCTATCGCCCGGTTGGGATGCCCAGCCATGAAAGCAAAGGCATCGATACGACCCCTGCACAGATTCTTGTCTTGCTCTGTGCCTTTGAATTCAGTGACCAGCGAAAAATCTTGGTAGTCTATCCCGTTGGAAGATAGAAATGTTGAAACGCTGGTTCTGGTTCCGGAACTGGGATTAGCAACGTCAAAGCGCTGACCTAACAAATCGTCGAAGTCGCTGATGTTTGAGCCAGCTTTTGCAACCACTGTCATCGGCTCCAGGTGCAGGGCTAACAGGCCTCGCAGATCTATGAACGGAGAGCGACCTTCAAAGGCCCCCGTAGCGTTGATTGCTTGTTCAATGAGGTCAGACTGGACAATGGCTATGTCGATCTCTTTTCGCTTGAGCGCCTCTAGATTGTCCAGGCTACCGCCTGTCGTGAGCGTGTGACATTTGGGGGAGCTGTCTGGTTTTGTACGGTTATAGTTCCTGCATATCTCTGCCGCTGTTTGATAATAGAGTCCAACCACACTTCCTGTGCCGATCGTGAATATTCCTTCGGCTTTGGATTGGGGGAGGTTGAAAAGTATGACGAGCCAAATGCCAGTCAACTGCATTGCTAATCTTACAAATGGAGGCATTTTTTGATTCCCTGTTTGGACCAACCTAAGCTAAGTCACTTATTGATGGAATAGGATCTGAAGAACTTGTGAACGGTTAGAAGGCAGCACCAGTGAGTTACAAAAAACTAAAGCCAATTAAAGGATTGTTGTTCGACAAGGATGGTACCCTGTTTGATTTTCACTCGGAATGGCATATTCCAGCTATGGAAGCTGCTATGTTCGTCGCTGAAGGAAATCAAGCATTGGCTAACCGAATGCTGCTCTCTTCTGGTTATGATGTAAAAACCGGCGTTTTTGGCTCTGGCTCTTTGATTGCTGCAGGCACGGCATTGGATATTCTAAGGTGTTGGCTAGAGGTCAAACCCAGTGAACGCAGTTGGGAAGAACTCGTTCGGAAAACAGATGAAATTTTCCGAGATGGCACTGATCCAATCGCCGCCCAAGTGACGGATCTGAACCAGTGGATAACGGACTTGAAGGCTCGGGGCTTTGTCATTGGGTTGTCAACACACGACTCGTTTGAAGCGGCAGAAAGCCAGCTCTCGAAAGTTCGTGCTTTCGAATTGTTTGACTTTGTCGCCGGGTACGATTCTGGACATGGTCATAAGCCTGGCCCTGGGATGTTAAACGCTTTTTGTAAGCATACAGGGTTAGACGCTTCTCAGGTTGCTGCAGTCGGTGACAATACCCATGATCTGGGAATGGGCCGCTCAGGTGGGGCAGGTGCGACCATTGCTGTTATGACAGGCACGGGTGTCGTCGAAGACCTTCAGCCATTGGCGGATTTTATTTTCCCATCAATCGTGGAGTTTGGAGCAGCTTTGCAGGAAGCTCGTGGCTGATGGTTGTCTAGCCTCTCCGCCGGCCTTTTCTTTCGCGTTTTGGCATTACGATTTCTTCACCACTTGCATCGGCTTTTGCGCCCATGGTGACGTCGCCTAATTTCTTGACGATGGTTGCCATATCAGGCACCGGATTTGGGGAATAGTTATCCAGGGCTTTTCGCATAGCAGCGACGTGTTTTGGCGTTGTGCCGCAGCAGCCTCCGACGATGCGCGCGCCACAATCAACCGCTAGGCCAGCGTAGTATTCCATCATTTCGACGGTGCCGCTGTATTGGATTTCACCGTCGATGAATTCAGGGACGCCGCAATTTGCTTTAGCGATGATCAGGTCTTCAGCACCAGCTGCATTCTTCATCGAGATTGTGATAGCGATGAGTTCTGCAGGGCCAACGCCACAGTTCGCTCCGTAACAGGCTGGATGCTCAGAGCTTTTTGGGCTGATTTCGGTGAGGTCGATTGGGGTAATCCCCATCATTGTACGGCCGTTCGTGTCGAAACTCAATGTCGTGACAATCGGTAATCCCGTTTTTTCAGCTGCCTCGTAAGCCGCTAATAGTTCTTCTTTGGAAGATATTGTTTCAATCCAAAGAACATCAGCACCACCTTTTGCAAGGGCACTTGCTTGTTCGTAGAATGCCTCAACGGCTTCCGCATGGGTAAGAGCTCCCAGGGGTTCGAACAACTCGCCTGTTGGGCCAATCGAACCAGCAACAACAACTGGACGGTCAACACTGCTTGCAATTTCTTTTGCAAGGGCTGCTGCCTTTTCGTTCAGTTCGGTGACGCGGTCGTCAGCTTGGTGCAGTTTTAGGCGATGCCTGGTGCCGCCAAAAGAGTTGGTCAGAATAATGTCTGACCCCGCATCGACAAAATTTTGATGGAGAGCTCGAATTTTATCTGGTTGTTCGTCGTTCCAGAGCTCAGGCGCGTCACCGCTCATTAACCCCATTGCAAAGAGGTTTGTTCCGGTTGCGCCATCCGCGAGAATGGGTTTTCCACTTGATAGTAAGTCGAGGAAGGCGTTTGACACGTCGATATTCCGGATTTTTGTTCGTTATATCGAACAAAATAGAAAACCCACCTGAATTTATCAAGTGGGCTTTCGTCTAAAATGGAGTTTTTGTGGTTAGAATCGGCAGTTGGATTGCAGTGGTGCAATTTGTAATTCAACGCGGCGGTTTTGTGCCTGCCCTGTTGGCGTAGCATTGCTTGCAATTGGTTGTCTTTCACCCATTGCAACTGCGCGAATACGGCTGCCGGACAATCCTGACCTTTGAAGGAAGCGGCTCACAGCGTTAACACGCTGGGCAGAGAGTACTAAGTTATAGCGATCTCCGCCACGGCTGTCTGTGTGTCCCGAGATGGTGACACTTGAGCCTGGGTACGCGCTTAGGCTTTGTGCAATAGCTGACAGAGGCGCTGTGAATTGAGGCCGTATAGTAGCTTGCGCAGTATCAAAGGTGATATTGTTGTTCGCTCTGATAAGAATGCCTGTTGCTGTACGCCCGACCTGTATGCCGTAAGGGGCCAAACTGTAAGAAAGTTGGGCTGCCTGTTCGTTAAGGTTCGGACAACCAGGAATTGGCACTGGTTGTGGGATCGGCTGAGGGATAGGTTGCGGTGTAGGAACGGGAGCAGGAAGTACCGGCGGGTAGCCCGGAATCGGTTGTGGGTATGGCAAGGGTTGCGGGGTTACTTGCGGTACGGCATAGCCAGGCAGTCCGGGGGTTCCGACCGCGTAGTACTTGTTGGTTGTTCCAGGACCGTAAACACCTGCCGTGTCGCCAGTAGGGGCAAAAGTAGACAGGTTAGATGCGTTAGCCGCCAACGGAGCCATGGCTGTTAAGATAGTCGCAATTTGCAATATGCGTCGCATTTTACCTCGCAAAATAAAAATTCCATAATGATTGGGGGAAGACACAAGCTGTGAATCCCTCAATTTGTTCAAATTAATCTCTATTTTACCTTATGCAAAATGCGCGCCTAATGCAGCTGCAAAATTGGTGTGTTGGAGTCGTTGAAAACTCGGAGGCATCCTTTTGAAGCAATGGCGCTGAATGCCTTAAGCTTGTCGTGGTTCGGCAAGTCTGGAAAACAGCAAGATAGCAAAACAAAGCCATCGAATCACACTTCAAAATTTTGATTGATTTTGATTACAGAAGGTTAGGACACTCATGACAGTTCAAGCATCCAGTGGTAGACGTTCGCGCGGTCGCAGTGGCGGCGGTGCTGAAGCGCGAAGAGCAGCGCGCACTAGTTCTGCTGTACAGTTCCTCGGTGCGATGGAACGCAAACTTTCTCCCATGGAAGTCCTCAGTGAGGAAGGCCTGGAAATCATTGAGAACAATGCTGAAACCATCCTTGAAGAAATCGGGATTGAGTTTCGCGATGACCCAGAAGCCATTGCTATTTTGAAGGAAGCAGGGGCTGACATTCAGGGTGAGCTCGTTCGTTTCCCTCGTGGAATGTGTCGAGAGCTTTGCAAGACGGTTCCTTCTAGTTATCAGTACCATGGCCGCGATCCAGCACGCACTGTCACTGTAGGCGGCAAGAATACGGTTTATGCCCCTGTTTATGGACCTCCATTCTACAGAGACTATGTGACCGACCGTCGGTACGCGACAATCGACGACTTCCGCAAAATGGTTAAGCTTGCTTACATGCTGCCAGCGCTTCACTCGTCAGGCGGCACAATTTGTGAACCTGTTGATGTTCCGGTGAACAAGCGTCATTTGGATATGGTTTACACCCATCTGCGTTACTCAACTAAACCGATCATGGGGTCGGTAACCGCACCGGAAAGAGCGCAAGATTCTGTTGATCTTTGTTCGATTGTCTTCGGTGATCAGTTCGTCCAAGACAACACAGTTATGACGTCACTGATTAACGCGAACTCTCCTATGACCTTTGATGATACAATGCTCGGCGCATTGAAGGTCTACGCGAAAAACAATCAGGCTTGTATCGTGTCGCCCTTCATTATCGGCGGTGCCATGTCGCCTGTGACACCTGCTGGCGTTATGGCCCAGGCTCTCGCTGAAGGTCTGGCGGGCATAGCCTTTTCACAGTTGGTGCGCCCCGGTGCGCCGATTGTGTTCGGAACCTTTGCTTCTTCGATGTCGATGCAAACCGGCGCGCCGACATTCGGCATGCCAGAACCGGCGTTGATTATCTATGGCATGGCACAGTTAGTGCGTCGTTTGAATATTCCTTTCCGTTCTGGGGGCAGTCTCTGTGCCTCAAAGTTACCTGATGCACAGGCAGCCTATGAAAGTGCCAACACGATCCTGCCAACAACGCTGGCGGGCGTGAACTTCAGCCTTCATGCTGCTGGTTGGTTAGAGGGTGGTTTGGTGTCTTGTCCAGAAAAGATGATTATGGATGCCGATCAACTAGCCGCCCTGCATGTCCAAATGACCGGTGTTGATCTCTCTGAAAACGGCCAAGCCATGTCAGCGGTGCGTGAATGCGGCCCAGGGCAACATTTCCTTGGATGCGAACACACGAAGCAAAACTTTGAAACAGCTTACTATCGTTCAACAGTCGGCGATTCCAACTCCTTTGAGCAATGGGAAGCTGAAGGAGCGAAAGACACTTTCGCCCGTGCGCATGACGTCATGAACAAAATGCTGAGTGAATACGTGGCACCAGAGATTGATCCAGCAATTGACGAAGCTTTGTTAGCTTTCATCGCGAAACGTAAAGAATCAATGCCTGACGCCATGTATTGAGTCTTATCGAACCGGAATAAAGAAAAGGGCTGAAGAATTTTCTTCAGCCCTTTTTCGTTGGTTAGTTTTATTTCGTGTTAGCCTTTGAACAAACTCGCTAAAGACATAGCTTTGCTCATATCGCCTGATATTTTAATCTTACCCATCATTACTGCGGTTGTTGGGTTAACTGTTCCAGCAATTAGGCCTTCAACAGTATCAAGGGAGCATTTGACCGTCGTGTCTGCTTCCATGTCATCGTTGGATACCGTCATGGGGGAGGCAGTTCCATCTAAAGCCACGATGCCATCTGATCCGAAATCAAACTTTATTTTCGCGCCAATGGAAGGTGCGGAGGCCGCTAGCCCAGAAATCTTGTTCGTCAATTCTTCCAAATTAAATGCCATGTTTAACTCGATATTGCCAAGCCGAAGCCGATTGAACCGCTTTCCAACCAAGCCCACAGGTATTGACTGAAGCTCCGACGGACGTAGAGTTTATAGAAAGGGGCATCGCTGACCTGCTGCAAAATTACGTTTGTCTTCGCTGCATGGGTTTGTGTGGACATGCCTGTGTGAAATTCACGAGGGTGCAAATCAAGCGGGATCGCTTTTTGAAGTAAAGCCCGTGCCTTTTCACCTTCGACCGTGATGACCGCGAAATTGTCACTGACATTAACAGCCGAGTGATGAACACCGTCCAAGGCTTCGTCGAGTTTAGAGACGAGCTCATTGCCTTCCATGTTTTGGCTAACGATCATCCATTCGTCAGGGGCTAACCAATGGACTTCGGTCTCCTTACCTTCAACGAAATAGTTGGCTTTTTGCGGAAGGTCGACCCCAACCAGGGTTGCCACAGCCTTCATTGCGGCTTTATTGGCTGGGTCGAGGCGAAGATTAACAACCATTGGGCGGCCACCGTCACCCATAGTGACCTGAGCGTTGTCCTCTGAAGTTCGTCCCACAAGACCGAGATCGTTCAGTGGGCCTTGACGCATGAAGTTATCCATTTTGGCGGTTTCCTTCTTTATCGTAGAACACCGTGTCAGTTATTGTACATTCGATCACGCGACCATCTGCCTGCGGTGAATAGAGTTTTTGTCCCATCTTCTTCAAGCCGCCATGAACAAGCGCCATCGCGATGGAACGGTCACAGTTAGGACTCCAGTAGGAAGAGCTGACCCAACCAACCATATCCATCGGCGGCTTGTCCTTAACAACTTCCACCAATTGAGCGCCTTCCGGCAGTACTTCTTTTGGATCGTCCGTTAGAATGCCAACCAATTGCTTGCGATTAGGGTCAGACATGTCTTCACGGTCTAGCGAGCGTTTTCCGATGAAATCGCCCTTTTTCTTTGAGACGATCCAGTTCATGTTCAAATCAACAGGCGTGATCGACCCGTCTGTGTCTTGACCAACGATAATGAAACCTTTCTCAGCACGAAGAACGTGCATCGTTTCAGTGCCGTATGGCGTGATGTCATACTTTGAACCGGCCGTCATCAAGGCCTGCCAAAGGGCCAGACCATAATCTGCTGGAACTGCAATCTCGTAGGATAGGTCACCGGTAAAGGAGATCCTGAAGACACGGGCAGGGATGCCAGCAACTGTTCCTGGGGTCCAAGCCATGAAAGGCAGAGCCTCATTAGAGAGATCAATGTCATCCGTTAATTCGCTCAAGAGTGCTCGAGCATTCGGCCCAGCAATAGAAGCGGTTGCCCATTGTTCGGTCACGGATGTCAGATAGACTTCTAGATCGGTCCACTCGGTTTGCAGGTAATCTTCTAAGTGTCCAAGAACAGGGGCGGCGTTACCGGTTGTGGTCGTCATCAAGAAGTGGTCTTCGGCAATGCGCGAAGTAACACCATCATCCATGACCATGCCATCTTCACCGAGCATCAAGCCGTAACGACACTTGCCAATACCAAGTTTGGTCCAGGCGTTGGTATACACTCGATTAAGGAACTCAGCTGCGTCCTTGCCCTTTACGTCGATCTTGCCGAGCGTTGTCGCGTCAAGAATGCCAACAGAATTACGCATAGCCGCGACTTCGCGATTAACGGCGGCGTGCATGTCTTCACCAGGCTGTGGGAAGTACCAAGCACGTTTCCACTGTCCGACGTCCTCAAACTCTGCACCCGCATTTACGTGCCAGGAGTGCATTGGTGTGGTACGTGCGGGGTCCAGCAAATCGTCGATGTCACGACCAGCGATAGCGCCAAATGTGACCGGCACGTAAGGTGGACGGTAAGTCGTTGTGCCAACAGTAGGTATGGCTTCGTTCAGTGTCTGGGCAACAATGGCCAAAGCGTTAACGTTGGCAGTTTTGCCTTGGTCAGTTGCCATGCCAGTTGTTGTATAGCGCTTGACGTGCTCGATTGAACGATAGCCTTCGCGCAGAGCCAGTTGGAGGTCGGCAGCCGTTGAATCGTTTTGCAGATCAATGAAGTGCTTACCGGATTGACCAAGCGGTTTCTTACCCGGCACAAGCCACAGAAGGCGGCGGTTGCCCTCATCAACAGCTTCTGCAGTTGGCGCTTTACCGGATTTTCTGAATTTAATCCCAGCTGCTTTCGCTGCTTCCTGACCTGCCTCAAAACCTTGCGCCAGACAATCGGCCAAGCCAAACGCACCTTTGCATGAGCCTACGGAAATGTTTGGATTAGTACGATTAGATGGAGCAGGGACGAATGCGCCACGTTCTTCATCAAAATCGAGCTTACCGCCAGCCTGGCAATGAAGGTGTACAGTTGGGTTCCAACCACCAGAACTGCCCAAGAAATCGCATGCAATTTCAGTGACGTCTGATTTGGCTGTTTCACCGTCGTCCGATAGCTCAGCAACTTCAACAGATTTTAGGTGCAAGCGACCGGATGTTCCAACGACCGCAGAATTGGTGAGTATTTTAACACCAGCAGCGTCTGCCTTTTCCATCAACGGGCCTAAAGGATCTTTGCGGACATCAACAACGGCTTTAATCTCAATGCCTGCATCAATCAAATCGAGAACGGTCGCATAAGCTGAATCGTTGTTTGTGAAGATGACGCCTTTGTTGCCGGGCTTAGCGCCAAAACGATTAACGTAGGTACGGCAAGCAGAGGCCAACATGATGCCTGGGCGATCATTGTCACAGAAGACAAGAGGGCGCTCGATAGCACCGGAAGCGATGATGACTTGCTTTGCTCGCATCATGTGGACACGGTGGCGAGGCAGGCCTTCCGGCTTAACAGGCAAATGATCTGTTAGACGTTCCCAAATGCCAACATAGTTGTGGTCATAGTAGGCGAAAGCAGTTGCGCGTCGGAGAACTTGGACGTTATCCAAGTCGTGAAGTTTGGCTTCAGCCTCATCAACCCATTCAAGAGCAGGCTTGCCATCGATCTCTTGGCCCGATTGAGCCATCAACGAACCACCGAAGCGCGGTTGATCGTCAACAAGCGTGACGTGAGCACCGGTCGCAGCGGCTGACAGCGCCGCACTTAAGCCTGCAGGCCCGCCACCAACAACGAGAACGTCACAGAACGCGTTGGTTTTGTCATAGAAATCGGGATCATGTTCTTCCGGTGCCTTGCCAATACCGGCAGCTTTGCGAATGAAATGCTCGTAAAATTTCCAGGCTTTAGAAGGCCACATGAAGGTTTTGTAATAAAACCCAGATACGAAAATCTTGGAGAAGAGAGAGTTAACTTCTCCGATGTCGTACTTTACCGTTGGAAAGGCATTTGACGTTGTAGCAACGAGGCCATCGAATAGCTCTTCCATTGTCGCGCGAGCGTTTGGCTCTGTATAGGCGCCTTCGCCTAGCTGCAACAATGCGTTGGCCTCCTCAGGGCCAGCTGACATGATGCCACGTGGACGGTGATATTTGAACGATCTGCCAACTAGATGAACGCCATTCGCAATCAAGGCAGAGGCAAGTGTGTCGCCGTCATAGCCCTTCAATTCATGGCCATTGAAGGAGAAGGTGACGGGTTTATCGCGGTTAATTAAACCGCCAGATTCTAAGCGAAACTTTTGTGACATAGCGGTTCTCTAAAACTTGTATTCGCGTTCAGCGTCGGCAATCTTCGGCGGCTTCTCACCGGCCTTGTAAGTTGCCAAGATTTCGTTGGTGACGGTATCACGCATGCAGTTGATCCAGCGTCTGCAGCCAGCGGCATGGTTCCAACGTTCAAGGTACACACCCTTTGTGTTTTTGCGCCAAAAGACCCATTCAACCCATTCCGCGTCGGTCATATCGAGACCGCCGCTTTCCGGGCGAGCAATGTGGGCTTCGCTGCAACCTGCATATTCTGTTTCGGCTCTAGGGCCACAGTGAGGACATTCAATTAGTAACATTGTTCAATCCTTAGTGCGCGACAGCGGCGGCGCCGTGTTCATCAACAAGATAACCAGTTTTGAAACGATCTAGCTTGAAGGGGGCGTTCATATCATCAGGTTCACCGGAAGCAATCAAATCGGCAAATGTCCATCCGGAACCTGGTGTGCCCTTAAAGCCACCAGTTCCCCAACCGCAATTGATGAACATATTGGCGACCGGCGTTTTGGAAATGATTGGGCTAGCGTCAGGATTGGTATCAACAATACCACCCCATTGGCGCATCATCTTCACGCGGCGGAACTGAGGGAACATCTCACAGATGGCAGCCAAAGTGTGTTCGGTCTGATGGCCGGAGCCTTTTTGACCATATGAGATATAAGCATCTGCGCCAGCGCCGATAACCAACTCACCCTTATCTGATTGAGAGATGTAGGCATGAACCGCGTTGGACATGACGACAGTATCAATACAAGGTTTCATTGGTTCCGACACGAGCGCCTGAAGTGGACGTGATTCAGTGGGCAGTCGGAAGCCAGCCATGTCTGCAATGACGGAAGAATGGCCCGCAACGACTAAACCGACTTTGCCAGCTTTGATTGGGCCTTTGCCACTGTTGATCGTAATCGATCCATCCGCATGGGATTCAAAACCCAAGACGGGGCAGTTCTGGATAACATCGACACCGAGTTCATCAGCCGCTCTAGCATAACCCCAGGCAACAGCATCGTGACGCGCTGTGCCGCCTCGGCGTTGTAAAGAAGCACCTAAAACTGGGTAGCGTCCACCACCGCGCAAATCAATGGCAGGGCAGAACTTCTTTACTTCTTCTGGATTCAGGAATTCTGAATCAACACCATTTAGACGGTTGGCGTTAATACGACGGGAGAGTTCGCGCAAATCATGCTGGTTATGGGCGAGGTTCAAAACACCACGTTGCGAGAACATGACGTTGTAGTTCAGCTCTTGGCTGAGACCCTCCCATAGCTTGACTGAATGTTCGTAGAGTTTAGCACTCTCATCCCAAAGGTAGTTTGAGCGGATAATCGTCGTGTTACGGGCCGTGTTACCCCCACCGAGCCAACCTTTTTCCAGCACGGCGATATTTGTCATACCGTGGTTTTTGGCTAAATAGTAAGCAGTCGCTAAACCATGGCCGCCACCGCCGACGATAACAGCGTCATAGGATTTTTTGGGCTCAGGACTGCGCCATGCAGGCGGCCATTCCTGGTGATAGCTGAACGCATTACGGATCAAACTGAAGATCGAATAGCGGTTTTTCATCTGTATTTCTACTTCGCCAATTGAGTACTGGATGCCTTGAAATTGCTTCGAAACAACAGGCTAAACGCAGCAATGATTTGAACGGCCCTGATAGTGGAAAGCCACGGACTGTCAAGTCAAGAAATATTCTTTCTTATTGGGGACTTAACTGTGCTTCCCTTTTGGTTCAGATTTCACTAAAGGACCATTTTTACACCGCCGACATTTTTTCTATTGGCGACAGGCTCGTCGCTAGTTAGGGTGCGACGGTCTATTTGTGGATAGTTCAGACGACTGGATAAAGAATGTTTGGTGCCATACCAACGGAATTGCCTCAACGCATTGCTTTTGTGTTGGTGCCCAATTTTTCGATGATTGCTTTCGCTTCGGCGGTTGAGACATTGCGTCTTGCCAACCGCATGGCGGAGAAGGAACTGTACGAGTGGAGCCTGTTCTCTACGGATGGTCAGCCAGTCACTGCCTCAAACGGCATTCCTCTGACGATGGCTGGTAATATAGACGAAATTGGAAAAATTCCAACCGTCGCAGTTGTCAGTGGCGTTGATGTTCAATCGCAAGACCTTAAGAGCTTGATCTCTGCCCTTCGTCGGTTGGATCGCCAGGGCAAAGACATTGGAGCCATTTGTACCGGTGCTTATGTTTTGGCGAAGGCCGGATTGTTGGACGGTCATCGCTGTACAATTCACTGGGAAAATCTTCCAGGCTTTGTGGAGAATTTTCCTGAGATTGAAGTCTCAACCGAACTCTTCGAAATAGATCGTAACCGTTTCACGTGCCCAGGCGGCACTGCTGCGATTGATTTGATGTTGAATGTGATTGCGCTCCAGCATGGACATGAACTTACCGCAAAGGTTGCAGATCAAGTCATCCACGAGCGCATTCGTGACAAGAACGATCACCAACGCGTTGCACTGCCTGCTCGACTTGGCGTGAGACATCCTAAGCTTTTGTCTGTCATCGCGATTATGGAAGAAAACCTCGAAGAGCCTCTGAGCCGTAGTGAGCTCGCTAAGGGAGCTGGGCTCTCAACGCGTCAGCTGGAACGTTTGTTCCGCAAGTATCTCAACCGTTCGCCAGCCAGGTACTACTTGGAGCTTCGGTTGAACAAGGCGCGACTATTGTTGTTGCAAACCAATATGTCGGTTATCGATGTGGCATTGGCCTGTGGTTTCGTTTCTGCGTCACACTTCTCAAAGTGTTATCGGGACTTCTATGGTAAAACACCGCGTCGCGAACGGGGCCTACCTTTGGGGAGTCCAATGGAAGCCGGTGAAATGTCGGATGGCTTTGATTTGACTGATGATGAGTTCGGTGACTATTCAGAAGACTAGTAGCTACTCACCGATTTTGTAAGAAAACTGACTTACCTCGGGTCGAATGCGAATTCGATCCGGTTGCCGCCTGGTTCTATGATCATTGTATGCACTTTCGGACCTTTGCCTGAGTAATCAGGCGGAAACTCAATAGTTATACCAGGCCACTTCTTTATCGCCTTGAAGAGCTTTTTAAGATTTACCTCGGTGGTGACTTTTAGGGCGAGGTGGTGCAGGCCGACGTTGTTGTGTCGATCAAAGTCTGCGGGCTCATCTCCGACCCGTTGCCACAGTGTCAGTGTTGTTGTGCCGTCGCTAACGAAAGCTGAAGGATAATCAGGCTTCCCGCCAACTTCACGCCAGCCAAGACAATCGACAAAGAAGTTCTTAGATGCTTCCAGGTCAGAAACAGTGAGGCCGACATGATCGACACCTTGGGTCAGTACTTCACGCATGGGTATTTCCAGAAAAGGGCACGTGCTGTGAATTTCAGGCAGCTCGCGTCAGATGAGAACCAGCTCCCTCTAACATAACGGCAGCATCGGCTCAATGATGGTAGTGGCGTAAGCGCTCGATCCGTTAGATTGGAGCAATAATGCTATTTCTTGCGAAAGTAGCCAGCGTCAATCATGTACTGAAACATCTCTTCCATCGTTTCTTTCATCGGCCGGTACGACAGCCCGAGTTCGTTAACGGATTTCGAATTGTCAGCCTTCCAAGGGTGACTGACGTTTCTTGAAACAAACTTCCGTTCCAAACCAACAAAAGGGCCGATCATCCAAGCAAGGAACTTGGGAACAGCACTTTTCGGAATTGCGTAGTCTTTGCCGAAGCGATCACGAAGAGCGGAAAGAATATTGAAAAAGTCAGTGTTATGGCCGGAAACGATGTGACGGCCAGCGTCTTTCTGTGTGAAAGCAGCGGTGATGTGGGCATCTGCCACTTCGCGAACATCGACCAAACCGAAGCCCAATCTAGGTGCACCCGTTTTGAATTCTCCTTTACCAGCACGTGCCATGAGTGTGAAAGATTCAGAAGTTGGCTTTCCCCCGATGGCAGGTCCCATGACGAAACTTGGATTGATGACAACGAGATCCCATTGAGACTGGGCATCCGCTATTTTCCATGCTTCTTTCTCGGCAAGGGTCTTGGAATAAGAATAGGGTTGATAATCGACGGAAGCGGTTGTGTTCCACACGTCTTCGGTCAACATACCGTTTGGTGCGGATGCGCAATCAATCGCGTCGCAGTAAATCGCAGCACATGAACTGGTTAACACAACTCGCTTTACGCTTTTTGTCTGATTGGCCGTCTCAAGGACGTTTCGAGTGCCCAGCAACGCAGGGTCAATCAGTTCCTTTTGAGGGTCTTTGACATTGATCGTGAAAGGCGAGGCCGTATGGAACACAATTTCGCACCCTTCCATAGCGTCTGCATAGGACCCGGTTTCCAAAAGATCTGCTTTGAAGAAATTGATGGTTCCACTGTTGCTTTCTGCAAGTGCTCTAAGGTGCGCAAGCTTCTCGTTGTCCGCAGGGTCTCTAACGGGAGCATGAACAGTATGACCGGATTCTAACAAATCCTTTACGATCCAACCAGCGACATAGCCGGTGGCCCCGGTCACCATCACGGTTTTGTTGGTGTTTTTTTCGGTTGCGACCATCTTATTGCCCTTTGGATTTGTGAACTACCCATCACATAGACATAGATACAGTTTTGTCAACGACTGTTTACTTGAGTGGTGGTCCAATTTCACCCAATTCAGAACGGAAGAATGATTATCCTCTGCGGCGGCGGCGTCTTCGACCACTGTCTTCACCCTCATCAGAACTCTTTTCCGGCATAACACGCGCCGGCATCTTCACCTGAGTTGAGAGCTTGGGGTAGGGGTCCGTTTTGTGGGGGATCGCCATTGCATTGATGAAGTGTTCCTGGAAACGAGGTTCAACAGCGGTTTCGATTTTTTCAATTTTGCGAACGACGTCTTTGATTTCCTGGCGCGAGGCTTTGTTGAGCAGCGCGATACGAGCACCCGTTCCCGCGGCGTTTCCGGCGGAAGTGACTTTCTCAAGTTCACAGTCGGGGATCATGCCAAGAATCATGGCGTACTTAGTATCGATATGTGAGCCAAAGGCACCGGCTAGTTTGACTTTACCGACGTGATCAATGCCAAGCTTATCCATTAACAATCGAGCGCCTGCATAGAGCGCAGCCTTTGCGAGCTGAATAGCTCTAACATCATTCTGTGTAATGCAAATGCGTGGCTCGCCGTCGTGGAGCAGATAGGAGAAGGTGCGATCGTCAGACTCGATGCGTGATGATTTAGTGGCTAGGTTACCATCAATCGTGCCATCCAACAGGATGATGCCCGCCAGATACATTTCGGCCAAAACCTCAATGATACCAGAACCACAGATACCCATGACACCGGTGTTTTTGATCGATTCCTCGAAACCTTCTTCATTGGACCAGAGCTCTGATCCAATTACGCGGAACTTGGGCTCTAGCGTTTCTGGATCTATACGAACGCGTTCAATGGCACCAGGTGCCGCACGCTGGCCACCAGAGATTTGCGCGCCTTCGAATGCGGGGCCTGTAGGGCTAGAGGCTGCTAAAATGCGGTCCTTGTTGCCAAGCAGCATTTCCGCATTGGTGCCAACGTCCACGATCAGTGTGATTTCATCTTCGTTGTAGGGTGCTTCTGAAAGCGCAACGCCTGCTGTATCAGCACCAACATGACCAGCAATACAAGGAAGTACAAAAATTCTAGCGCCAGGATGTAGGTTTAGATCTAGATCACGAGGTGTGAGGTCTTGAGCATTATCCGTGGACAGCGCGAAGGGAGCGCCGCCTAATTCAGTTGGGTCAATGCCAAGGAGGAGGTGATGCATGACTGGATTGCCGACATAGGTCGCGGCAATGATGTCGTGAGGTGTCATGTCCATTTCTTTGGTGGCTTCAACCATCAAATTGTTAAGGCCCTCACGAACGGCCTCCGTCATTTCTTTGTCACCACCTGGGTTCATCATCACGTAGGACACGCGACTCATCAAATCTTCGCCAAATCGGATTTGTGGGTTCATCAATCCGGTTGAGACCATAACTTCACCAGACATGAGGTCACAGACGTGGGCTGCTATTGTCGTTGAACCAAGGTCAACAGCGACACCGAAGATGCGTTCTCTAAGACCTGGCCATACAGCGATCACACGTTCATCGTTATGAACTGCAACGGTGACAGACCATTTACCCTTACGCAATGTCGTCTGTAGAACTTGGATGACATGAAGGTCGGTCGAAAGGCCTGTGACTTCCCACTGTTGCTCTAGGGCTTCATAAACACGCTCTAAGTCACCCGAGGGGTCGTGCATGTCTGGCTCACGCACTGTGAGGTAATAGAGCCGGATTGCAGGGTCTATTGCGATATCACGCACGGTTGCGGATTTACGGACGACTTGTTTGTGCACTTGGCTGTCGGCAGGAACGTCAATGACGACGTCACCTTCGACGATGGCCTGACATGAAAGACGGCGATCCGCTTTCATGTTGCGTTTTTCTTGGTACCGGTTCTCTACGAAGCCTTTTTCGCTGAGATGGTCCCAGCTGGACGCGATACCGTGCTTGGCGAATTCGCCTTCGCCGACGTTTACTTGGCAGCGACCACAAAGGCCGTTGCCGCCGCAGATCGAGTCAATATCGACGCCGAGCTTGCGGGCCGCTTGAAGAACAGGAGTGCCGTGCGGAAAATGCCCGCGTTTCCCAGAAGGGGTGAATACAACGAGAGCTTCTTTTTCACTCATGACGAGGTCCTGTTCTTTAGCTTGAGGCTTTCATTTAGCGATTAGGCAGAGCGGCGTCTACGGCCTTCTCGATTGCGGCGACCAGCGCCTTCTGAGGCACCTTCGGCGGCTGGCTCACGGAACTTTTTGATCCAACGTGTACAGTTTAGATCATTTGCGTTTAACACGTCAGCAGCCATGATACCTGTGAGTTCTTCTTCGTGAAGCGGATTCATGATCGCTGAAGTCATACCAGCAGCAGAAGCCATCGCGAGGAAGTAAGAGTTAAGCATGTGGCGGTTAGGAAGGCCAAAGGATACGTTAGAAGCGCCACAAGTGGTATTAACGCCTAGCTCCTCGCGAAGCTTGCGAACAATGGCGAATGCCTGGCGGCCAGCTGTACCCATAGCACCGATTGGCATAACCAAAGGATCAACCACAACACGGTCGCGGGAGATGCCATGATCTTCGGCCCGTTCAGCGATTTTCTTTGCAACGGCGTAGCGAACTTCTGGGTCTTCGGAGATGCCGGTTTCGTCGTTAGAGATGGCAACAACAGAGGCATCGTATTTAGCAACAAGTGGGAGAACGCGCTCGAGACTTTCGTCTTCGCCGGTAACGGAGTTAACGAGTGCTTTACCCTGGTAAACTTCAAGACCAGCTTGAAGCGCATCAATGATAGAGGAGTCAATGCAGATTGGGAGATCAGTAAGACTCTGTACGAGCTGAATGCACTCAGCGAGAATTTTGGGCTCATCGGCAAGGGGGACACCAGCATTCACGTCCAACATGTGGGCGCCAGCTTCTACTTGGCGAATACAGTCACGCTCTACGCGGGAATAGTCACCAGCTGCCAATTCAGCCATGAACTTTGGGCGGTTGGTAGGGTTCAGGCGTTCGCCGATGATGCAAAAAGGGCGGTCAAAGCCGAGCACAACTTCTTTGCTGGCGGAGGTGACAACTGTCTCAGTCATTGAGAGGAGCTCCAAGAGGAAGAGTGGAAAATAAGTTGTGCGGAATTTGCATGATCCAGCACAGCCGACTGTTTTTAACGCGACACTTTCTTTTCATTTCAAGACGATTCTAAAATGACCGAGGGATAGCCTGAAAAAGTTGTCAATTTGATTGCAAATTCAACAACGTGTTAAGCCGAAATGAAAACAGCGTTTGAGAATTGTTCCCAAACGCTGAAATCTCGAAAAAGCTTTGTTTATTAAGGGTTTAAATGTCTACGTTGACTTTAAAGCCTTCGCCTTTGGCGTCAATGTCGAACTTGCCATCTAAGACTCCATATGTCCAAAGTGCCGTGCGTTTGAGGCCACCAAGTGGGTACATGTGGACACCTGCAATCCCGCAGTTTGGATCACTGGCTTTGTAGTTTGCGAGCGCGAGGGTTTGTTTGTCAGGCGTTGAGACAACCAACAGCTTAGCAACATTGCGCGCTTGACGGGTCAGGAAGCGCATAGAGGGGCCGACGCCGCTGGCTTTTGCCAACATTAAGAGTGTTTTGATTGTCGCAAGGCCGGGAATGCCAATGTAGATAGGTAGTTTGTTGCCTTCGGCTTGGATCTTCTTGTCCCAAGCGATTACTGGCTCTGATTCAAAACAGAATTGTGTGACAACGTACATGTCCGCGTCTGTACGCTCTGAGAACGAATTCTTCCAAAGAAGGGCGTCTCGGATAGCTTCATCTGACATGTCTGGAGAACCCTCCGGGTGGCCCGCGACACCGATGGATTTGATCCCGTGCTGGTCGAGAAGGCCAGTTTCCATCAGTTGCATAGTATCAGAAAATTCTCCGAGCGGCGTGTCGACACCACCGGCGATCAGAAGAACTTTATCGACACCGGCTTCTCCAATGACAGCTTTCAAATTTTCTTCGAACTGCATCTTTGAAGGAATGGAACGAGCTGCAAAGTGAGGGATTGGATCGAAACCTTCGTCTCGAAGACGCTTACACACACGAATGGTGTCCGCAAAATCAGAGCCTGGCAAAAAGGTCACGTACACTTTTGTATTTGGCCGCAAGTGAACATTAAAGTCCGAAACTTTGTCTGCTGATTTTGGTGTTGTCTCAGCAGTGAAGCCCGTCAAAAAATCGATGACGGCTTGTTTTTGATCGATTGCCATGAGGCGAACTTTCTTGGAAAGAGAGAATAGTTAATTCGGTTCGTAGCCGCCATTTGCAATAAGAGCACGTAGGCGTTCTGTGTCATAAGCGGCATGCAGGCGCTCCGCTGCGGCTTGTGCTTCTGCTTCCATATCGTCCCCACAATCTACGGGGTCAGCTTTTCGCCAATCAGCGAGATAGTCATCTGTTGAATCAGCTCCAGCCTTCATGGCTGCTGCGTCGATGCCTTTCTCAAAACGTTCTTCCAATTGGACCTTTGCATTCTTGCGACCGGCTTTAACAATCACTTGGGCTGGGATATCCCGCCAGTAAACAGTGGTTAATTTTGGCATTTCAAGCTCCTGCTTGTTTTGTCATGTAAGTTTCGAGAGTACCGTAACCGGTATAAAGATATTCGTATTTGAGCCCGATTTTTTCAGCGCAAGCTTTAGCCATTTCTTCGAGCTCTGGGTCCTTGCTTTGGGCCATGTAGATCGCGCGCTTATAATGGCCAAAGTACATGTCACGAAGTTCGGGGTGCTTTGAAATGCCCATTCCATCCATGATCAAGCGATCAAAATGGCGAACAAAGAAGTCTGTTAGAAACAGGGAACCGAGCTCTTCTTCCATCAGCTCTTCAAAAACAGGCTGTGTGGAGAAAAATTCGTAGCAATGGGGACCTGGAATGCGCTCAACGCCCTCCTTGTCCAACAAGGTATCCAATATACCACCGGTCCCGCAGTCAGCATAAAGTGAGACAATTCGATCGTAGGAGCCATCATCCTTGGCTTCTTGGATCTTGCGTGCCATGCCGTCCGGAATTTTATCGGGTGTATTATGCCATTCCGCTGGAAGGCAGGTGAGGGTGACGTGATCCCAGCCATTGGCTTTGATAATGGCCACCATCTCGTTTGCAACGGCGCCGCAACCAATCATCAAAGTCTTTGGTAATTTTGGCGCTGTTACTGCTTCCATTACAGAAGCTCCAATAAAAGAGGGCTAAGGTTAAGCTCTTTCCGCAATCAATGCTTTTGCTTTTTCAACAGCGACAGCAGCGTCGCGGCAGTAAGCATCAGCACCAACGTTCTCAGCAAAAGCTTCGTTTAGCGGCGCACCGCCAACAAGAACGATGTAGTCGTCACGAATGCCTTCTTCCTTCATCGTGTCAACAACGACCTTCATGTAAGGCATGGTTGTTGTCAGAAGGGCGGACATACCGAGGATGTTAGGCTTATGTTCAGCCATGGCTTCCAGGTAGTTTTCAACTGGGTTGTTGATGCCGATGTTATGCACTTCGAAACCAGCGCCTTCCATCATCATCGCAACCAAGTTTTTACCGATGTCGTGAATATCGCCCTTAACGGTACCGATAACCATTGAGCCAACCTGAGGCGCCCCAGTTTCAGCAAGCAGCGGCTTGAGAATTGACATTCCGGCTTTCATTGCGTTGGCGGACATCAAAACTTCTGGCACAAAAAGGATACCATCGCGGAAGTCGATACCAACAATACGCATGCCTTCAACAAGCGCCTGTGTCAGAACATCGTAAGGAGTCCAACCGCGTCCGAGAAGGATGTTCACACCTTCTTCGATCTCTTCTTTAAGGCCGTCGTAAAGATCGTCATGCATCTGTTGCACAAGTTCGTCATCGTTAAGTTCGGAGAGGATGATATCTTCTTCGTCTGACATCTCTTAGTCCTTTAGAAGAGCCCTTAGGCTTTGTTTTAAACTAATCGCCATTTCGCCCGATTGCAGTGATCAAGCAGTTCGTTTAGCGACTTTCCTGTTCTTATTCGCGACAAGTCTGTCTTTAACGAAAAATGAATCGGTTAACGGCTTCTCGGCCTTATTCAGGAGCCAACGTTACCTTCAGCCCGTCCATTGCAGCAGTGAACTCAACCTGGCAAGAAAGGCGGGAATTGTCTTGCACATCAAGGGCCAGATCCAACATGTCTGCTTCTTCTTCGTCAGCAGCATTCAGTTTGTCTTGCCAATCGGCATCGACATAGACGTGGCAGGTGGCACAAGCGCAGCATCCACCGCAGGCAGCTTCGATAGGCAGACCTGCGTCACGGATAATTTCCATAACTTTCCAGCCTTCTTTGCCTTCTAGTTCGTGATCGACGCCGTCACGGTCTGTGACAATAATTTTGGCCATGTTACATCCAATCTCTAATGCGAGTTCAACAAGTTACGTGCGCTAACACCAGTTTTTTTTCTTGAATGCAATAGAGAAATTGGAATCTGCCTTCCAAAGTTTACGACAAGTTAGATTTTGTCTTTGTAAGTGAGTAAATCCTAGGTTTTCTGTCGCTGGGACAACACCCTTTCTTATGGACTGTCCTATCATTTCAAGGCTTTAGAACTTTATAGAGAGAATCCTGTGACGAATTGGGATGACATAGTAGTCAGTGCGAAGGCGTCGGGGCTGGTTACTCGCGGTGGCTTCTCTGTTGCTGCCGACGACAAGTTTCTTGGTTGTAAGCTGACAGGGGAAACTGGAGCACTGGTTTTGCTTGGGAACGTTGGAGACAGCTACTGGAAACAGTTCACAAAATCACCAGAATATTTGGATGGTGGAGAGGATCCACTAGATCGTTGGTCATCGCGTGTGATTGAGAAGTTAGCACTGGATTTGGGTGCCACCGCTTTGTTTCCATTCGATGGTCCGCCTTACTTCCCATTTCAACGTTGGGCAGCTCAAGCAGAGCCTCTGTTTTCATCGCCTTTGGGCCTCTACATTTCGCCTCAATTCGGCGTATGGCACGCGTTTCGTGGGGCTCTTATTTTTGACAGACCTATCGACTTGCCAGCAGTGGTTCCTGGGGTGTCCCCTTGCATCAGTTGCGACGGTCAACCTTGCTTAAATACTTGTCCTGTTGGGGCCTTCACAAAGCAAGGCTATGACGTTCATGCCTGTTTCGAGCATATTTCGAGTGATGCTAATCGTACGTGTTTAGAAGATGGGTGTCAGGCACGGCTTGCCTGTCCAGCCGGAGGTGACTATGTCTACAGCCAAAATCAAATGCGTTTCTTGATGGAGGCTTTTGAAAAAGCACGGAGAAAAGCTGCTGAAGGTGGGAACTGAATGACAAAGAATATTTTACTAATTCAACATATCGCTAATGAGCCAACAGATGACTTTGTTTCTGGATGGTTACGCACTCAAGGGTGCCGTCTCGACCTTCGCTTTCCGTCAGCAGGTGACGCGTTGCCAGATCCGGCTGGTGACGAGTTTGATGGTGTCGTTAATTACGGCGGGACACAAAACTGTACAGAGATGGGCAAATACCCTTTTCTTCAAACGGAAATAGACTTCACTAAAGATTGGATTGAGCGAGGTAAATCTTATGTAGGCTTCTGCTTGGGCGGACAAATTATGTCGGCCGCTCTTGGTGGAACAGTTAGCCGCCGTGATGATCAGCGCAGAGAAGTAGGGTACGTAAAGATCGAACCGACAGCTGAGGGCAAAGCTTGTGGTTTTTTGGGAGAAGCGCTGCCGATGTTTGAATGGCATCAGGAGCAGTTTTCTGTACCGGATTCTTGTCAGCTTCTAGCGACGTCTCAGGAGTATTTTCCAAATCAAGCAATATCTTATGGCGATAAAGCTTTCGGTTTCCAATTCCATCCCGAAGTTACGACGCAAATGTTGAAACGCTGGCATCGCGATGCTGGTGACATCTATCGAGGTGTCGCTGGTACCGATAGCCAAGCGAGGCAGGTTGAAGACGAGGCCAAGTACCAGCCAGACGTCGATCGTTGGCTTTCAGCTTTTCTGACAGGTTGGCTCGCCAAACTGTGATCCTTTCCCCACGCAGAATTGCCATTAAGCGACCTGTAAGCGCGCTAAAAAATTAGGATTTGTCGGTTTGGCGATATTACATTTTTCAACTTGCCTGTAGGTTCCGCGCCAAACGAGTCCCTCTAACATGAAGAGAAGGTGCGGGCACATGCCTAAGTCAGATATTGAAATTGCACGCGAAGCCAAGATGGTTCACATCACGGAAATTGCCGACAAGGTTGGCATTCCGCATGAGCATCTAAATCAATACGGTCATCACAAAGCTAAAATGGATTTGGACTATCTGAATTCTTTGAGCGATCGCGAAGACGGAAATCTGATCCTGGTCACAGCGATTACACCGACACCAGCCGGTGAGGGTAAGACAACGACCTCTGTTGGGCTTGGTGATGGCTTGAACCGCATCGGAAAGAACGCACTCATCTGTCTACGCGAACCAAGCCTTGGCCCATGCTTCGGTGTTAAAGGTGGCGCAGCTGGTGGTGGTTATGCTCAGGTTGTTCCAATGGAAGACATCAACCTGCATTTCACTGGTGATTTCCACGCTATTACATCTGCGCACAACCTGCTTTCTGCTTTGATCGATAACCACATTCATTGGGGCAACAAACTGGGCATCGACGAACGTCGTGTAACTTGGCGCCGTGTGTTGGACATGAACGACCGCGCCCTTCGCAAAATCGTTAACTCTCTTGGCGGCACTGGTAACGGTTACCCGCGTGAGGATGGTTTCGATATTACTGTGGCTTCAGAGATCATGGCGATCTTCTGCCTCGCGACAGATCTTAAAGATCTCGAGCGTCGTCTCGGTAACATCGTTGTTGGATACGGCAAGGACAAGCAGCCTATTCACGCCCGTGCGTTGGAAGGTGTCGGCTCGATGGTTGTCTTGTTGAAAGATGCTATTTCTCCAAACCTCGTGCAAACGCTCGAGAACAACCCTTGTTTCATTCACGGTGGACCATTCGCGAACATCGCACACGGTTGTAACTCTGTGATGGCAACGAAAGCAGCTCTCAAACTTGCTGACTACGTCGTGACAGAAGCCGGTTTCGGCGCCGACCTTGGTGCTGAGAAGTTCTTTGACATTAAGTGCCGTAAGGCTGGTCTCAAGCCGAAAGCAGCCGTGATCGTTGCTACGATCCGCGCATTGAAGATGCATGGCGGTGTTAAGAAGGACGATCTTGGCACAGAGAACGTTCAGGCCGTTATTGATGGTGCTACAAACCTCGAGCGCCACGTTAAGAACGTAAAAGGCTATGGTGTTCCTGTTGTTGTCGCAATCAACCGCTTCATCACTGATACAGACGCGGAAATCCAAGCTGTGCGCGATGTTGTTGGCGCTTATGGCGTTGAAGCAATCGAAGCCAATCATTGGTCAGACGGTGGCGCTGGTACAGAAGAGCTGTCGCATAAGGTCGTAGAACTGGTCGAAGGCGGCACCGCTCAATTCGCTCCACTTTACCCTGACGACATGCCTCTTTGGGATAAGATGAAGACCATCGCTACTCGCATCTACGGCGCGGACGATATTGTTGCTGACCAAAAGGTTCGCAACCAGTTCAAGCGTTTAGAAGAGCAGGGCTGTGGCCACTACCCAATTTGTGTTGCGAAAACTCAGTACTCATTCTCAACCGACCCTAACCTGAAAGGCGCGCCGTCTAACCACGTTGTGCCAATTCGCGAAGTTCGCTTGTCGAACGGTGCGGAATTCGTTGTGGTTGTCTGTGGTGACATCATGACAATGCCTGGCCTGCCACGCGTTCCATCTGCGAACCACATCCACCTGAATGATGAAGGCCTGATTGAAGGTTTGTTCTAAACCTCCTTTCAAACAAAATCTTATGAGACCCTCTGGAGGAAACTTCAGAGGGTTTTCTTTTTGCACATAAGCGACTATGAGCAGGCAATACAGCAAAGAAGGAAATTCCCATGAAAACGATCAAGATGGATGTTTGGCAGTTTGTCAGGGTAATGGTTGCTTGGGAGGACAAAGGGCTTGTTGAGGGAAAAAACGCAGCAGCAGCTCTCTACCAGGAATGGTCTGAAGGTTGGCAAGAACTTGACGCTCGACTAACGGACCTGAGTGACCGTGACTTCATTGCTTATTCTGAGCTAATGATGGAAGAGGAGGTCGAACTACCGATCCGTCATAAACAAGATCATGTTGCTTTGTTGCAAGCGCTTTCCTCTGTTGTCGCTGATATGAAGAAAACAAATGATCAGCCTGAAACAACTAACGAAGCGAAAGAAGATCTCATCTTTGAGATCCGTTCACTTATGTCGCTGTCTAAGCGGTTGAAACGCGAGCATGAAGCCGGTTAACTGAGCCCTTCGCCACGGGCTTTCTGATCGTCGATCAGTTCTTTGCTTCGATCAACAATCTGTTCTTCTAAGACAGCCATGAAGGCGTCTTTCTCAAGCCCTGGTTCGATAGGCTCGTGGAATTCAAATGTTGCTGTTCCAGCTGCTTTTCCCAGATCTCTTGCCTGCCAAAGGTTGCCCAGGTTTGACGCCATGGTGACGACCGGAATGTTGAGTTCCTTGTAGAGATAGAAAACGCCCTTCTTGAGAGGATCGTTTTCATCCAATCTAACCAACCGACCCTCAGGATAGATGACCAAAGGCTGATTGTCTTTTTTCGCTTCGTGAGCCAGTTCGTTAAGCCTGGGTTTGTCAGTTTGGCCAGCACCGCAGCTTTCAACAAAAATAGCGTCGATCTTTTTGAGTATTCGACCAACTAGCGGGATTTTGGTTAGTCCTTGCCATGTGATGGCTCTGTAGGGACCAATGCTGCTCATCAATAAAATTGTGTCACCTTCCGAGCTATGTTTAGCGGCGATTATATAAGGCCGGTCGGTAGGTAGGTGTTCCTTGCCATGAACTTCTAGAGACGACCCGTTCAACAATTTCAAACCAGCCCTGATGGATTTCGTATAGATTCCCAAGTGCCCCCATAACAGGCGGTTTCCAGGCAGAATTAGAAGAGGTATGGCGACGATAGCCGCTAAGGTCGTGAACAAGTAAAAGAAAATATTAAACAAGAAACTGCGCATTATACTCTTTCGCTACAAGGCAATCTGAATTCAATTGGTCTTCGCAGTAGGTGGGATCAAGCAATTTTTGCTCTCAGCGCTATTGCTTTTCTGCATTAACCTTGTCCTCGTTGAAGCCCGCGAGTTGTGAATAGCCTTTCACGATTGCTTCCAGTTCTTCCGCGCTTGCGACGTCGTGGAGATCATCAAAGCCATCAGGCGCGCGTTGATTGACGACGTCAATCACCCGTTCAGGACCGCCACTGCGGTTGGTGTGCACGATCTCGGATGTGACGGGTAATCGTTCTACCTCGTAAGCTTTCAGAGCCTCCACGATGTTTGTATTGGTGGCTAAACAATCAGACAGTGAACGAGCATCCAAAATTGCCTGAGAAGCACCATTTGACCCCACTGGATACATAGGGTGTGCAGCGTCACCAAGCAACGTCACTCTGCCGCGGCTCCACCGTGTGAGGGGATCGCGGTCACACATGGGATATTCGTAAAAGACCTCTGTTCCACGAATAAGTGCCAGCGGGTCAAGAACATCCAAAGAGAATTTATCTTCCACGAAGGGAAGGAGCTCGCTCATTTGGCCTTCACGGTTCCAATCCTCGCGCCTTGGTGGTTGTGCCTTGGCATCGCCAATTTTTGCTCCAACAGCCCAGTTCATTAGTACTTTGGAGGAGTCTGTGACTTCTCGGGATATGGGGTAGAGGACGAGTTTGGCATCCATGCCGCCTGAAATGACCATTGATTCTCCGGTCAGGAAGGGCTCCCATTCAGTTGCCCCCCGCCATAGCATGATGCCGTTCCAGGTCGGTGGGCCTTCACCCGGATGAAAGGACTGACGAATGACGGAATGGATGCCGTCGCAAGCAATGATGGCCGAACCAGAAACTTCTCGGTGTCTGTCCGAACCTCTTTCCTTGATTTGCAAGATGGCTTGGTCTTTGTTTTGTTCGAAACCGACAACTTCACAACCGGTGTGAACCGCCGCGTTGCCGAGACGTCCAAGCACTGCTTCATGTAAAACTCTTTGCAGTTTACCCCGATGGATCGAAAACTGTGGAAAGTCCAGTCCTGCATGCAAACCACGGGGCTCTTGCCAAATCACTTGTCCAAGTCGATTTTGATAAATCAGCTCTAATGTCCGTATACCGACCGCGTCAAGCGCCTCCAAGAGGCCCAATTCAGCCAGTTCTTTAATGGCATGGGGCAGGGTATTGATGCCAACACCTAGTTCTTTGATCTCTGTTGAACGCTCAAAAACTTCACAGTCAATACCTCTTTGATGAAGCATAAGAGCCGTGGTTAATCCGCCAATGCCACCGCCGGCAATTAAGACTGTCATCGAGAAAGATCTCCAGCAAAGAAAAAGGGCAACAACGCTCGCGTTGCTGCCCTTATCTTAATCAGAAAGAGTAGAATTTACATAGCGTAAATTACTAACCGGAAACTACATGGAACAATCGGCTGCATGTGGATCAACAAAGTCTTCCAGAACTACTTTCTTAGTTTTGTGAACCCAGGCGCCGTCTTCGCCTTCGACAACTTCACGAAGGTAGAAGCTTTGAACAGGGAAGTGGTTGTGGCCGTAGGAGAAGTCACCACGTACAGACGCGTAGTCTGCCTTCATCATTGCTTCACGCATACCGTCTTTGTTGCTGAGGTCGCCACCAACAGCGGCGACAGCCGCATCGATCATGAACATGGTGTCATAAGCTTGAGCGGCATAGAAAGAAGGATAACGACCGTGCTCAGCGCGGAAATCAGCAACGAAACGCTTGTTCTGTTCGTTGTCGAAATCAACGTTCCAGTGCATGGTGTCAACAGAACCAAGAACGGAGTTCATGCCTGCAGCCTGGAATTTAGGAAGTGAGATGCCGTCAACAGTGAACACAGTGAAGAGCTTCATGCTATCGCCAAGTCCAGCTTGACCAAACTGCTTCATGAATGCGCCACCGGCTTTACCAGGATAGAAAACGAAGAGAGCATCTGCACCAGAGGCTTTAGCTTTTGCGAGTTCCGCTGAGAAATCAAGCTGAGCGTCTTTACCCCATTTGGTGAGATCCTTGCCTTTGATTTCCCCTTTGAACGTAGCAGCAACACCGTTGGCCATGTCTTTACCAGCGGCATAGTTAGGTGCCATGATATAGACTGAGTTCATGCCTTCAGAGTTCAGAACGTGGCCCAGCGCCATGGGAACTGTGTCATTCTGCCATGAAGCGTTGAAGAAGTTTTCGTGACAATTCTTACCAGCAAGCTTGGAGTGACCTGCGTTGGCAGAGATCGCGAATTTGCCAGCTTTCAAAATCGTTGGCGTGGAAGCGAGCATAACATGCGACCAGATTAGGCCTGTAACGATATCAACGTCATCTTGCTTGACCAGTTTTTCAGCTTTTTGTTTGCCGATGTCGGGTTTGAAACCATCATCTTCGGCGATCAATTCGATGTCGAGGCCACCGGCTTTGCCACCGAGATGCTTCATAGCTAGGTTGAAACCGTTCATCTGTTCATTACCGAGAACGGCAGCAGGAGTGGTCAGTGTCGTGATTACACCAATTTTAACAGCGTCAGCAGCCAGAGCTGTTGTCGCGGTCAATGCGAAGCCAACAGCAGCAGCGCTGGCGAGTAGTTTTTTAATCATAAAATCTCCCTGTACGGCGCTTCGTGGAGCCGTGAGTTGTTCTTTAGAGATCAAGATCATAGCACAAAGTTGGTTGCTGGCAATGTTGAGGTTCAATCAACGACACTTGCATTTGCTCTTGAAAGAGTGAGTCTTTGCCTTAAAGTCACAAACAACAAAACATACAGAGAGGTTCTTCAATATGACAATGGCAGCAGGCGTCACTAAAGCGGGTGAGGGGATAGAAGGGATTTCATGGAATATCTTGGGGCAAACTTATATCCCCAAGCAAGTGACAGAGTCCTCCATGTCTTGGCATGCGACTTTCCCTCCTGGCACGTTCGTTCCACCCCATATCCATCCGGATCAAGACGAGTTTATTTATGTTTTTGATGGTACCTTTGATCTATTCCTGGACGGAGAAGAAACAACAGCAACCAACGGCGATTTGATTAAATTGCCGCGTGGCCAAGCTCACGGCATCTTTAACAACTCTGATTCCGATGTGACTTGTTTCTTTTGGGTTTCTCCAACTCAGAAACTGTTTGAATTGTTCAAGAAAATTGACGGTGTTCCTGACCCCGATGAAGTGGTTCGGTTGGCGGCTGAACACAATGTTCACTTTCTGCCACCACCAGGGGCTTGATTACCTGAACACAAATGATCTAGGGAGCTTAAAGGCTCCCTTTTTGTTGGTGTAACATGGCGGAATTCGACTTCATCATTATTGGTGCAGGCTCAGCGGGCTGTGTTCTGGCAAACCGTCTCAGCGAAAGCGGAAAACATAAAGTTCTTTTGCTGGAAGCGGGGGACAGCGATTTTCGGTTCTTCGTGCAGATGCCGATAGGGTACGGCATTTCCTTTTTCGATAAAGCCGTAAACTGGTGTTACAGGACAGAAGAAGACAAAGGCCTGGGTGGTCGCAATGGCTATTGGCCGCGCGGGAAAGTTTTGGGCGGCTCTTCTTCGATTAACGCAATGGTCTTCATCAGAGGCCAGCATGCGGACTTTGATCGTTGGGAAGCGATGGGCAACCCTGGCTGGGGGTGGGACGGCGTCAAACCCTACTTCTTGAAAATGGAGGACAACCAGGCCGGGGCTAACGAGTGGCGATCACAAGGCGGCCCTCTGCATGTCGCGGACGTTAAGGACGAGTACCATCCTGCCAATAAGCATTTTCTGGAGGCAGCGAGAGAACTTGATCTCCCCATAAACGAAGATTTTAATGGAGAGACGCAAGAAGGTGCTGGCTATTATCAAATAACCACCAAAGGCGGCATCCGAATGTCGACTGCACGGGCTTACTTGAGGCCTGCAATGAAACGGAGCAACTTGACAGTTTTGACCAAAGCACAGGTGTCCAAAATAGTTTTTGAGGGCAAAAGAGCGGTTGGCGTTGAATATGTGCGCAACGGGAAAACTGAGAGAGTGACGGCAAAGCGCGAGATCGTTCTGTCGGCCGGTGCCGTCAACTCGCCACAAATTTTACAGCTGTCCGGTGTAGGGCCAAAGGAAACGCTAAAAAGGCACAAGATTGAACAAGTTTGCGAGGCTCCGGCCGTTGGTCGTAATCTCGCTGACCACCTTGCCTTTACCTATTACTACAAATCCTCAATTCCAACGCTGAACGATAAACTGAATTCGTGGCCCAAGAAAATTATGTTGGGCATTAAGTATGTTCTGACGAGAAAGGGGACTTTGTCTCTTGGAGTCAATCAAGCAGGCGGTTTTCTCAAAACTCGATCTGAGTTAGACGAGCCTAACGTCCAGCTTTATTTTGCGCCTGTAACCTACACGACTAATGGTCCGCTGGAACGGCCGCTGATGTCACCGGATCCTTTCTCAGCCTTTCATATCGGCATTCAGCCCTGCCACCCAACCAGCCGTGGTCACATTGAAATCAAGTCAAACGATCCTAACGAACCTCCCGCAATCTATCCCAATTCTCTGTCGACCAACCACGACGTTGAGGAGATGTTGGAAGCAGCGAAACTCATGAAAAAACTCATGTCGACAAAGGCGTTGGGCGAGATAGCGACTGAACCGATGATGGCGGAACAAGAGAATGACGACGACGAAGCGATCATTGATTTCGTCAGAAAAAATGCTTCAACGGTTTTTCACCCTGTTTCTACTTGCAGGATGGGGCCGGATGATGGGACTAACGTCGTTGACGCTCGATTGAAGGTCCACGGCTTAGAAGGACTGAGGGTTGCGGATGCTTCGATCTTCCCAACAATTACCGCCGGCAATACCAACGCACCGACCATTATGGTTGGTGAAAAAGCTTCGGATTTAATTCTCGACGATGTTAGTGAGTAACAACCCGTTGTCTGGGTAATCAAATTCGATCAGAGTTCTTTTTCAAAGTAGTCGATGATCACGTCAAGGATCTGATTGGCTCGTTCAGGTGCCGCGTTGTTGGGAGCGTTCAATATGGCGTGGGGAACGCGAAACTGCACTGTGGCATCCAGTAGGATTTCTAGCATTTTATCAGTGTTTGAGTTCTTTGAAGAAAATCCAGAGTCTAAAACCCTCCTTAGTTGATCGGCTAAGGTCCGAGTATGTTGTACTACCAATGCTTCATGCGTTGAAGCCAAATTCAGGTAAGTCGCAAAGAGCTGTGGATCGTCTTGATAGGCGTTCTTCTTTAAGGCGAGTGTGGTAAGAATGTGCGATCTGAGAAGTTGTTGCCATGGCAAGTTTGAAGAACTGATTTCTTCGCCTGCTTGTTCGACCTTTTCAAACCATCGCCGGGCGAGTTCCGCCACAAGAGCGTCTTTGTTTTTGAAGAACTTGTAAACATAGGATTGCGAAACACCCATACGATCTGAAACATCAGAAAAGACTAATCGCTTTCCTGATGTTTCTTTGAGCAACGTTTCGGCTGTGGCAACGATTTCATCGCACACAGCGTTATGGTTTACGGCTGGTCGCGGCAACTAAACCCACCTTCTGACTTTGCTTTTGTACTGGTCATAAGAAGCACCAAAGGCTTGTTCAGCAGCTTCCTCTTCACAAGGAGTGTACCAATAATGAGCTACAGCGAAGAAAATCAAGGGGGCAAATAGAGCCTGCCAAATATTCACGGCCAAAGCGAGCGCAACCAAGAGAAGCAAGAAGCCGAGATACATTGGATTTCTTGAAACACGAAAGAACCCATGGGTAACCAAATTCTTTGGCGTTTTGAAGGTCATGATTTCGGAACCGGAGTTTTTGAATTGAATTCTGGCACCGATCAAGAAAACCAAACCGAGTAGGCCGCATATAGCGGCCTCCCAAAAAGGGGTGCCTGATTTGTGAATGATACGGAACACATCTAGTTTCATGAACGGGATTAGAGCCGTCGGTAAAAGCAATGCCAAGAACAAAGCGGGTGGTAAGAACAAGCGCATTGTATTTCTTTTTTTGATAAATAATAAAAATTAATTTTTTTATTTATCAAAGATTCAAACCAATATGTTTATGGCCTTGATGAAAGGAATGTCGATGGCGCCTTTCATCGAGAGAGATTTTTTTGTGGATCTGAACAGAGGAAAAGTAAAACGAGATTGGCTTCTACTGAACCTTTTTCTTGAATGAGAATTGGCTGAATTCTTCAACGCCGCTGCCTGATCTAGATGCTCAAGTAAATGTGAGTTTCATCACGATTAATTGAGTAGATTCTTCTTTATAGGGGAGTCTCTCACAGCGGCGTGACAATTTCTCAAAATAGCCAGTTGCATAAAAGCAACAGGGACTTCAATCTGCCAAGTCATTGATTTTACATTTGAATTCCTGCCCTCTTTGCCGTAGCCGAAGTCAGCGGGCAATAACAACTCAGTACAGATACAAAGAGTTAATAATAAAAATAGACGAAATTTGCGGGATCAAAATGACGCCTAAATTGGCGCTCAATACCAATCAAAAATCACCTCATTTCCGATTTTGGAAAGAGGGAAAGGAAACAAAAATGAAAACGCTAAAACTGCTCGGTACATCTGCACTAACTATGGCTCTGGCGGTTCCGGCTTTGGCATCGGGGCCTGAGATAAATGACGCTTTCTCTGTCGTGTTTAATGGACGAGCAGAGCTGTCAATTAACTATTCTACGGACTTCGGTCTTGATGATGCGATCAATGGTGGCACATCTGACGAGTTGTTCATGGAGCAGGAGTACACACGATTTGGCTTCACAGGAACGGGCTCAACCGCTGTTGGAGACTTCAAGGCTCGCATCGAGGCTGACTTCAATGGTGCGGGTAACACTCTTCGCATCCGCCATGCCTATGGTTCTGTCGGTCCAATCCTTGCTGGTCAAACAGACTCAGTCATGCGCACAGGCATGCCATACGTTTCTGACTGGGGTTGGAATCGCGTTGACGCCGTTTCAGCAGGTAACAACTATTTCAGAACTCAACAGTTACGTTACACAAGCAAGCTTGGCGGCGCGAAGTTCATTGTAGCGGTTGAAGACAATGGTGCTGGTGGTAACGATTTCTTCGATATCACAGGTTCACTGGGTTTTGACTTCAACGGGAATGCTGTGACTGTAAAGGGTATTTTGAAACCAAGTGGCGATTCGGCAATTTCTGCTGCCACAAGCTTTAGCCTTGGTTCTGGTGATGCTTTTGTCACGGCTCACTATGCTGATGGCACGACGGTGAATGGTTTCAATTATCAAAGAGTGATTTCAGGCACTGGCCAGTCCTCATTTGGTATTGGCGCTGGTGCTTACTTCCCTGCAGGTGACAATTTGACTGCTTATGTCGGTGGTGCTGTTACAGAAGGCGAAGGTACGAATATCAACGAGCAAACATACCTCACAGCTTCGTTGACTTGATCTCCAATGCCACAATACAAAATCATTGGCCAAGTTCACTACTATGACGAAGTGAGCGACATCAATGCTGCGAACTTGAACGTAGCCGCGCAAGCAACCGTGTTCGAAACACGTTGGATGTACGACTTCTAAACTTAGATTTTATCTAATGTTTGTTGAGGGGGCTTTCTGAGAAATGGAAGCCCCTTTTCTTCTGCTTAAACGGCCATCAATCGTCGAATGTGTGATCTAGACCTACAGCTTCCAATGCTGTTGCTTGTCGTTTTTCTAGATCCTCCACGCTGAATGTTTCAATCATCTCGTGAAAGAGGCGATGCCAATTTACTTCAGCGTCGAGATGCATGAAGACGGAACCCAACCCAATGGCCGCGCGGTCCATGAAGACAAATTCTCGGGGAATGGTAACACCGCCAAGCTTACGCAATTCTGCGTGGACATTACCGGCAACCTCGGCACCATATTCTCCTGAATTGGTCTCAGAGATCAAACGCGGCTTGTCTTCCATCAATGGGGCATAAACGAATGAGGCCCAGAGATTGAGGGTCTCCAACATTTCTTTGGTGAGATTGGTGAATCCCCAGGTCTCATAAGAGGCGACCGCAAGCTCTTCGTCGCCATCCCGCAGTGCTTTGTAGAGGTTGATAACTGCTTCAACGAAATCGGGGCGGAAGATCCGGACACAGCCAAAGTCGAGCAGAGATACAGAGCCGTCTTGTTTGATCAGATAATTGCCAAGATGCGGATCGCCATGGATAGCGCCGTAGTTATAGAAGGGCTGATACCAGGCATGGAACATGTTGGTGGCAATGTTGTTCCGTTCTTCCAAAGAAGGATTGGCCTCAAGCCGTGTCAGGAGCGGCTCACCCTCGAGCCAGGACATGGTCAGCAATCTTTTTGTGCTTAGCTCAGAGACTATTTCGGGAACTTCGACATTTTCCTTGTCGGCAAGCATCAACTTATAGAGCTGGGCGTGACGCGCTTCTCGTGTGTAGTCGAGCTCTTCGCGAAGTCGGTCGGACAGTTCCTTGAAAATCTGCCGGGGATCAATGGCTTTGTCATACTGTCGGTAGGCGGCAAAAATGAGCTGTAGCTGTTTTAGATCCGCTTCTACTGCTGATTCCATATCTGGGTATTGGAGTTTACATGCCAGCTTTCGACCATCTAGAGAAATGGCTTTGTGTACCTGACCAAGAGAAGCGGCTGCTGAGGCTTCTCGATCAAAGCTCTCGAACTTCGATGACCAGCCAGATCCCAATTCACCGCGCATGCGCCGCTTTACGAAAGGCCACCCCATAGCGGGGGCATTGGATTGGAGTTGACGTAACTCCTGAGCGTACTCTTTAGGAAGCGCTTCTGGGATAGTGGCTAAAAGCTGAGCGGCTTTCATCAACGGACCTTTAAGGCCGCCTAAAGCTTCTTTGAGTTCGACCGAGTGCTTGCCTTTGTCGATCTTGGTCCCCAGCACCTTGCTCGAGGCCAACTGCATTGCTAGGCCACTCATGGCGCCCCCAACTTTTGCGTAGCGTTTCAGCTTACCGGTTAGGGATGCTTGATCATTGAAATCGCTCATGTCTTTCCTTTTCGAACTAGAGTTCAAATGGGGATGGTGATTTACTTTTTGAAGAGCGACCTTTTGTCAAGGAACCAGAGAGCTTGATCGGCGTACTAAAGATTTCGCGCGCTAAAAGTATCGCATTGTGTGATGTCACCACTTTCTAAGCCTCGTCGGAACCAACGTACGCGCTGGTCGGCGCTGCCATGCGTGAACGCATCTGGTGTGATATGGCCCTGTGCCTGGTATTGTAAAGTGTCGTCACCGATGGCGGTGGCGGCACCGAGGGCTTCCTCTATATCTCCGCGTTCAAGGATATTGCGGGAGCGGTGTGCATTGTTGGCCCAGACTCCTGAGAAGCAATCCGCTTGCAGCTCCATCATAACCTGGATGCGGTTACCTTCTACCTTTGACGCTTTGGCTTGTGCTTGGCGAACTTTGTTTGAGATGCCTAGGATCGTTTGGACATGATGGCCGACTTCATGGGCGATGACGTAAGCCTGCGCGAAGTCACCTGGGGCGCCGAACTTGTTCTTGAGCTCTTGAAAGAAGGACATGTCTAGGTAGACTTTTTGGTCTCCGGGGCAATAGAAAGGCCCCATGGCGGACTGTCCTTGACCGCAAGCCGAACGAGTTGAACCCTCATAGAGAACCAAAACCGGCTCTTTGTAGTCGCGGTTGAGGTCTTGGCTGAAGATCTGATTCCAGGTGTCTTCAGTGTCGGCGAGGACAGAGGAAACAAACTGTTTAACTTGATCATCCGCTCTTGGACGCAGTGGGGCCTGTTGCGTTTGATAGTTCTGCGTTGCAACTTGTTGTCCGCCGCCCATCATATTGAGGATCGTTGAAAGATCACCACCCATCAGCACGACGATTACAGCGATAACGATGGCTCCTAAACCGAGGCCTCCGCCAGCTTTAACGGCACCACGGCGTCGGCCTCCAGGCATTGAAATGCCGCTACCACGACGGTCTTCTATATTTGAACTGCGGCGGCCTTTTTTCCAACGCATGAACTTGTCTCCTCAAAAAGTCGCTAGACTTTTAGCATTTTTCAGCAATCTTAGCCAAGCTTGGAAAAATCAGGCTTTCGCTTTTCTAGAAATGCTGAGAAAGCTTCTTTCGCTTCAGCTGATGCCAGACCTTCGCCAAATGCTTTGGCCTCAACGGCGATGCGTTCATCCATAGCTTCTGCACGGCGACGCAGAAGGGCTTTCGTTTGGCGCATGGCTCTTGGCGGTTTGGAAGCCAAGGTCTTCGCTGTTGCTTGTGCGGTCTCCATCAGCGCCTCTTTTGATACGATGGCATTGATCAGACCTATCGCCACGGCTTCTGTGGCGTTGGCAGGCTTACCAAGCATCAGTAACTCAGCCGCTTTCCGATAGCCTACTTGGCTAGGTAACAGCAAACTAGAAGCAGCTTCAGGTACAACAGCAAGATCAATGAAAGGCATATGGAAAACCGAACTCTCTGTCGCATAAGCAAAGTCGCAATGCATCAACATGGTTGTGCCAATACCCACAGCCATTCCGTCCACCGCAGCGATGGTTGGAACGGTCGATCTTGCCAATCCTAACAACACCCTAAAGACAGGGGAATTCATGTCACCGGGCGGATTGTTGAGAAAATCGGAGATATCGTTGCCGGCTGTGAAAGTATCTCCGGCACCTGTGAATATGATGGCCCGAAGGTCGGTGTCTTTCTCTGCTGCTTCCAGCAAGTCAGCGATCACCGCGTACATGTCGCTGGTCAGCGCATTCTTCTTGTCTGCGCGATTGAGAGTGACAGTCGCGATATTGTTGCTGCGCTCTATGAGAACCAGTTCAGTCATGCTAGATTTTCCTTCGATAAGATGTCGAGAGATTAGCGAATGTTTGACGAGGATAAAACAGAAATAGAGCGAGACAAGCTTTACGCTCGAATTTTATCAGTGATCAAACAGGTGCCCGCCGGGAATGTGGCGACTTATGGCCAGATCGCCTTGGTTGCTGGCGCTTCCAACGCGCGGATGATCGGGCGCATACTCAAGCACTTGCCCGATGGAACAGATGTACCTTGGCACCGAATTTTGAATTCTGGTGGGACGATTTCCGTGCGTGGAGACGGCGGGCCCTCTTTAGAGCAGTCAAGGCGACTGAAAGATGATGGCGTATTCATTACAGCAAACGGTAAAGTGAATTTCAGGGAATATGGTTGGTCAGGCCCTGATTGGTTCTGGCTTGAGGAGCAAGGTTATGACATCGAAGAATTGGCACTTAGAAGTCAGCAAAAACCCAAAACCGGTGCTTGGGTGAACTGGTCTCTATAGTTTACTCTACGAGTGTGAGCCAGACAGGTTCTTCAGCAACGATTTGACCATCGACGTCAGCGACAAAACAAGAGAACTCGCCAGGCCTCAGATAGCTCGTACACTCTGCTAAAGCTTGCTCTTTGCCGTTAGAATAAGCCCAAACTTGAGAGGGCGATATAGCAAATGCTTTTGGTTTCGGCTGTTCCAAATAATCTAGGTATCGATTCTGAGTAGCCTCATTGGCCCGAAACTCCACGAGTTCGCCAGTGTAGGGGTCGAATACAATGAACATCTTGAGAGGCAAGGCCTCATCCATGGTTCGCTGATGGGCCAATTCGTGATGGTGGCTGAGTAGTCCAAAGTGAATAACCAGGCTAACAATGAGGGGAACCATAGAATCTCCGTGGGAAACTGCTCTGTTCTAGTTATCTCATTGCACTTGTCTCAAGTTTAATCTTTTACTGCTGACTGGTTTGTGATCTTTAGGGGACAAAGAATCGAATGGAGAAGAAAAGATGGGTCTCTTGATTGCTGGTGTCCTGCTTTGGTCAGTTGTGCACTTTTCCCCGATGGTGGCGTCTGGGCCACGAAGTAAACTGATTTCCTCGATGGGTGAGGGCCCATACAAAGGCCTGTTTTCACTTTTAATCGTTGGCTCAATCGTATTGATGGTGTTTGGCTGGCGTGGCAGCGAATTTGTGTCAGTCTATGATGCTCCTACATGGGGGCGTCACGTCACAATGCTGCTGATGTTGGTGGCTTTTATCTTGTTTGGTGCTTCCGCTTATCCATCGTCAATCAAGCGTGTTTTACGTCATCCCATGCTTTCAAGCATTATCGTTTGGGCGGTAGCCCATTTGCTGTCAAACGGTGACCAAAGTTCGATCGTCCTGTTTGGGGGACTTGGCATTTGGGCTTTGATTTCTATCTTCTTGATCAATCGTCGTGATGGTGAATGGGAAAAGCCCGAAGCTGGTTCGACAGTTCGACAAATTCGAGGCCTTGTAATCTCTGTGGTTATCCTAGTCATCGTTATGTTCCTCCATCCGTACTTTACTGGCATTGCCCTGTTCTAATCTAAACCTGAGTTGTCCAAATGAATTTGATGAATATTACTTTTAGATTTCTATCGATTATTCTCCTGGTAGGGTTGTTTTCTTTTGTTTCTGGTGAACCGGCAACGGCTCAGCTTGGGCTCAACACTGGCGGGGCTGTTGATGAAGCGCCGAAACTGGATGATCCAGAAACTAAGGCCGGTGTTCGCGATATGGTCTCTCAGTTAAGTGATGATGCCGTGGGGGCGCTTCTGATTGAGCGGTTGGATGCAGTAGCGGAAGCTAAAGAGCTAGAGAAAGCAAACCAACAATCTGCTTGGTCTGTGATTAGCAAAGGTTTTACAACGCTATGGGGTAACGTGAAATGGACTGCTCAGAACGTAGGTTGGCTTCCTGGAATTTTTGATTCTATATTTAGCGCGGTTGGCGCTGCTCTTGGTGCCGGGGAAACCAGTAAGTTCTGGTTGTTGTTGGGCGCGGCTTTGATTGCAGGCCTAGTCGGCGAGCGTGCTGTTGCCTTTTTCTTCCGAAAGAAGAAGCAAGAATTGATTGCTTCGGTTTCGACAACACTTCTGGGCATTCTCAAGATACTCTATACGAGGCTTTCTTTCGACGTCCTGGGTGTTCTTGCTTTTACTTTGGTTGCTTATCTAGTTTTGGCTTCCAACTACGACTACACGACCTTGCCTGGTAAGGCCGGTTACATGCTTATTGCCACTCTAGCGGCCGCCTTTATGGCTTTTGTTGTCTCACGGTTTTACTTTGCTCCGAGCCGTCCCGACCTCAGGATTTGCCAAACATCGAATAATAGAGCCTGGCGTTTGACAATTGCCTATTCGATCTTCGCTGGCTTCTGCGTTTTTCTACATAACTTTTTCCCGTTGTTTTTGTCTATTGGAGTTGAAAACCTTGGCGGATGGCCGCGTCTCGGCGTCCTTGCGACTACGCTCAACATTTTGCTTTATGTAGCCGCATCGCTGGCCATTTGGGTCAATCGCCACGCCTTGACTGAAATTCTTGTCAACAACAAGCGCCGTATCTACTCAGCGATTGGTGCGGAGATCGCGGAGGATGAGGTTAGTTGGTTTGCAAGACACTGGCCCAAGATTGCGATCATCCTCTTCGTTTTGAAATTTCTGCTGGTCGAGATTGTCATCAACACAACAGATGTGGGTACCTATTCCACGGCAGCTGTTTACATCACCTTTATCGTGATTTTCCTTTGGCCTGGCATCGATGCCAACATTTCACTTTTTGTTGGCAAAGGAATCAAACGGGCTGAAGACGAGACAGAAGCGGGGGCAAAAGCACGACAAATGATGCAGCAAGGACTGCTGCGTGTTGGACGCGTTTTCTGGGTTTGTGTCATCCTATATATTTTGGCTTGGTTTTGGGGTGTCAATATTCTGGGACTTGCAGAGGCAGGTCTTGGCGCGAAAGTCGCTGGAGCAACCGTCGAAGTGTTGCTGGTTGTGGCTGTTGCTTACATTTGTTGGGAATTGGTTTCGATTTTTGTTAACCGCTGGTTGGCAGCCGAAGGTGGTTTGCCTGAGGCAGGTCAGGACGTCGGCGGCGGTGATGCTGGTGGCGTTGGGCTTTCTCGGACAGCAACCCTGTTGCCAATTATCAAATTGACAGCACAGGTTTTGATCGTCGTCGTTTCCATCGTGATGGTCCTGAATAACTGGGGCGTCAACATCGGCCCAATCATTGCCGGTGCTGGTGTTCTCGGTTTGGCAATTGGTTTCGGTGCTCAAACCCTTGTGAAAGACATCGTGTCGGGTATGTTCTTCCTGTTCGATGATGCCTTCCGTGTGGGTGAATACATTGATGTTGGCGGGACAATGGGGAATGTTGAAAAGATCTCTCTCAGGTCTCTCCGTCTGCGTCACCACCGTGGTTTGGTTCACACCATTCCTTACGGCGAGATACCAAAGCTAACCAACTTCAGTCGTGATTGGGTGATCATGAAACTTCGCTTCCGTGTGCCTTTCGATACGGACGTTGCTAAGGTCAAAAAAATCTTCAAGAAAATCGGCCAAGACCTCCTTGTCGATCCTTTACTCGGCGAAGATTTCTTGCAGCCGTTTAAATCACAGGGTGTCGCTGAAGTTGACGACAACGGTCTGGTTGTTCGCGGTAAATTTATGGCCAAGCCTGGCAAGCAGTTCATGATCCGCAAGGAAGTCTATGTGCGTGTTCAGAAGGCTCTGGAAGAAGCTGGCATTCCGTTTGCGCGCAAGCAAGTTATGGTCAGCATCGAAGGGATGGACAAAGATACCGAACTCACCGAAGCTGATCTGAAGGCAATTGGGGGAGCGGCTATGGAAGCCTCTGAAGAAGAGGCGGAAGCAGCAAAGAAAAAATGATCAGCAGAAGAGTAGAACTTTAAACCCAAAATGCGCGTCGCCGTCGGAGGTTTTCAAAACGAGACAAACAGCTTCTCCTCAATCAAAGGGACTTATGAAGTCTTTGAAGAAGCGGATGGTTGGCCTGGTATAACCATTGGTGATGCCGTATTTGAAACACTTAAGTGAATTAGTTCCGACTTAATCTGACATAGTAGTCCTTCCAGCTAGCTGGAAGGACTACGTTCGGCTCTTGAAGGAGCCAGCCGTTTCCGGTTTTGATGTAGGTGCAAACCAAAA
>CAJQQZ010000117.1 GCA_905480575.1 uncultured Alphaproteobacteria bacterium
TATGCCCAGGTTGGGTGATTTGCCCAATGGCTGTGCCTTCCATCCTCGCTGCGATTTTGCTCAGAATCGCTGCAAGTCTGAAGGCCCCATGATGTCCAGCAAAGACGCCGGTGCTGCTTGTTGGTTTCCTTTGGAGGATAATCAATGAAAGCGCTCGTAAAGATAGCTGACCTGACAAGAGTTTTCGACGTCTCAAAACCCTGGCTCAATCGTGTGATTGAGCGCCTACCCAAAGCAACTTTGACCGCTGTCTCTTCCGTCAGTTTCGATATTGAAGAGAAAACGGTTTATGCCTTGGTCGGGGAAAGCGGTTCCGGGAAATCAACGATTGGTAAAATGGCGGTTGGCTTGCTGTCTCCGTCAGAAGGGTCAGTTGAGATCAACGGTGTTGATCTGCATCGAGAGAAAGACCGCAGCAAGATTGAAAAAACCCGCTCAGACATTCAAATGATTTTCCAGGATCCCTATGCGTCGCTGAATCCGCGATGGAGGGTTGGTGACATTATTGCTGAACCAGTCGCTGCTCGCGGTGGCAACACCGACGGGCTCGCAGGAAAGCTATTGGACCAAGTCGGTCTTTCTGCCGATGACGCTCAAAAGTTCCCACACAAGTTTTCTGGTGGTCAAAGACAAAGGATCGGCATCGCGCGGGCTCTGGCTTCTGAGCCCAAACTGATTGTCTGTGATGAACCGACGTCGGCTCTGGATGTTTCTGTTCAGGCGCAAGTCCTTAATTTGATGACTGATCTGCAGGAAGAATTCGGCCTGACCTATCTTTTCATCAGCCATGACCTGACAGTTGTCCATCATATGGCTGACAAAATTGGTGTGCTTTATCTGGGACGCCTCGTTGAAGAAGCACCCAGTGACAAGCTCTTTGAGGAACCGAAACATCCTTATACTCAGATGCTCTTGGATGCAGCGCCCAAGATGGATGGTTTTGGTAGAGAGGTTGAACCGCCAAAAGGTGAAATCCCTGACCCTATTAATCCACCATCGGGTTGTGCCTTTCATCCGCGCTGTCCTTTTGCCGTTGATCGATGCAAACAGGAACGCCCAGAAATGCGTAAAATCGGCAGCAGTCGCGTTGCTTGTCATCTCGCGGAGTGATCTTTTTCTTGCTCTTGGCAACCGTTGATTTACCTTCCCTTAGAAGAACAGGCTAAGAGGTTAAAAATGTCAGTAGAAGTTCGGCCAATCACGCCCACATTAGGCGCAGAAATCTATGGTGTTGATGTTCACAATGATGGCCATTTCGAGGAAGTCCACAAAGCCTTCGTCGACTATTCCATGATCGCTATCCGTGACCTCGATCTGAGTCCTGAGGATCACTTAGCTTTTGCAGAGCGTTGGGGCGAAATAAACGTTAATCGCTTCTTTAAGCCGTTGGATGGTTACCCTCGCATTGCGACGGTGACCAAGGAGCCTGATCAAACCAAAGCAATCGGGGAGGGCTGGCATACAGACCATTCTTATGATCAGATACCCGCCATGTGCTCTTTACTTTTGGCGCGTGAAACGCCGGAAGTTGGTGGCGACACCGCTTTCGCATCGATGAACCAAGCCTATCTAGCTTTATCACCTGCCATGCGTGAAATGTTGCACGGTCTCAAAGCCTGCCATTCTTCACGTCATGCCTTTGGAGCAACGAAAGAAGTTTCAAATTCTGAGGCGGCGAAGTCAGGCCGCTTGGGCAATGCAGAATTGGCGACCCAAGATGCAGTTCACCCTGTTGTCATCACTCATCCCTTGTCGGGCAGACCTGGGCTCTATGTGAATGGAGATTTCACCACTCATTTTGAAGGCTGGACCAAAGAAGAATCCCAACCTTTGCTGGATTTCCTTTACGACCATTGCACAAAGGCGGAGTTTACTTGTCGGCTTCGTTGGCGCACTGGCACGATGGCGATTTGGGACAACAGAGCCACCCAGCATAAGGCAATCAATGACTACCCCGGCCAACGTCGTCATATGCACCGCATTACCATTGAAGGCTGCCCAATAAGTTAGGACGATTATGATCGGAAAAGAACGCTATCCCCATCTCTTCGAGCCGCTGGATCTCGGTTTTACACAGATAAAGAACCGAGCCATTATGGGCTCTATGCACACAGGGCTGGAGGAGGTTCCGGGTGGGTATGAGCGTATGGCTGCCTTCTATGCCGAACGGGCCAAAGGCGGCGTAGGGATGATCATTACTGGTGGTGTATCCCCAAACCATGAAGGCGGCATTGGCTCTAAATTGCAAACCGCAGAAGAGGCAGCCGATCATCGAATTGTGACGGAGGCCGTTCATGCCGCGGACCCCGATGTTAAGTTTTGCATGCAGATCCTCCATATGGGCCCGTTGGCGTACAATCCTGATCTTGTCGCTCCGTCGGCGATCAGGTCACGGATCTCTAGGTTTACGCCCAAAGAGCTGGACGAGGCTGGCATCGAAAAGCAAATAGCTGACATCGTTAACTGTGCGAGCCGTGCGCAGGAAGCGGGTTACGATGGCGTTGAGATCATTGGTTCTGCCGGTTATTTGATTTCCACTTTCCTGGTGGAGAAAACCAATCAACGAACCGATAAGTGGGGTGGATCTTACGAGAACAGAATGCGCTTCGCGATTGAAGTCATTCGACGGGCTCGTGAAGCGGTCGGTGCTAACTTCATCATCGCCTTCCGTATTGCGGCCATGGATATGTTGGACGGCGGCATGTCATGGGAGGAGATCATCCAGCTCGCCAAGCATATCGAAGGCGCAGGCGCTACGATCATTTCAACCCATTTCACCTGGCATGAAGCAGCCGTTCCAACGATTGCAACTATGGTTCCAAGAGCTGCCTTTTCCTCAGTAACTGGGCGTTTGAGAAAAGAAGTTTCCATCCCCGTCATCACCTCCAACCGAATCAACATGCCAGAAACAGCCGAAGAAGTGTTGGCACGAGGCGATGCGGATCTGGTCTCTATGGCACGCCCAATGTTGGCAGATTCGCAGTTGGTACTGAAGGCGCTGGAAGGACGTGAGGACGAAATCAATACCTGTATTGCTTGTAATCAGGCTTGCCTTGATCACACCTTCACGCACCAGCCGATATCTTGCCTCGTGAACCCTAGGGCAGCGAACGAGACGCTGCTGTCTTATGAGCCCACTGACAAGCCCAAGGACATTGCAGTGGTCGGTGCGGGGCCTGCTGGCTTGGCTTTCACAGAAGTGGCGACCGGACGTGGGCACAAAGTGACCCTGTTTGAGGCTGGGCCGGAGATCGGTGGGCAGTTTAATCTCGCAAAACGCATTCCGGGCAAAGAAGAATTCTACGAGACTCTGCGTTACTTCAGTCGAATGCTCGAACTTGGAAAAGTTGATCTTCGATTGAACACCAAAGCGACCGTCGACATGCTATCTGGCTTTGACGAAGTGGTGATCGCGACGGGAATCGAGCCCCGGACACCAGCGATTGCGGGCATCGAACACAAATCGGTAAAGCGTTACATTGACGTCGTGAAAGGTGATGCCGAGGTCGGTAAGTCTGTGGCGATCATTGGAGCTGGCGGTATAGGGTTTGATGTTGCTGAGCTGGTCACCCATGAGGGTGTATCGGCGGCCCTGGATATCCCAACCTTTGCTAAGGAGTGGGGTATCGACTTTGACAATCATCCTCGTGGCGGTGTCACGGGCGTCAAGCCAGAGGTGGCCAGATCGGATAGAGAGGTTTTCCTCCTGCAGCGCAAAGAAACACCTGTTGGCAGAGGACTTGGCAAAACAACCGGCTGGACTCATCGTTTGACCCTGGCGCGCCGTGGTGTGAAAATGATGAACGCCGTGGATTACCAAAAAATTGATGATGACGGCTTACATCTGTTGATTCAAGGCCAGCCACAGACGTTGGAAGTAGACACGATTATCATCTGTGCAGGTCAAGAGCCGCTCAGGGTTTTGTATGACCAGTTGCAAGAGAAGGGCATCAAGTCTTCGCTCGTTGGTGGGGCTTTCGAGGCTATGGAGCTCGACGCAAAACGAGCCATCGATCAAGCCTGTCGCTTAGCGGCTGCGGCCTAGGAGAGAATAGTGACCTACACCTGTTTTGACATTTCGATTGAAGATCAAATCGCTCATCTGATCCTGTCGCGCCCAGAGAAACGCAATGCGATGAACCGCGAATTTTGGACAGAATTACCTGCCATCATTCAGGACATTGATGCCAATTCTAAAGCCCGAGTTGTGGTGATTTCTTCGACCGGCCCGCACTTTACTTCCGGCATTGATATCGCTGCTTTTGCGACAGACCCCTCGTCACGAACTAAAGAACAAAGGTTACAAGCAGGCGCCAAGTTCCACGGCGAAGTGCGGCGTATGCAGCAAACGTTCTCTTGTTTGGAAAACTGCCGCCTGCCGGTTTTGGTTGCCATTCAGGGCGGGTGCATTGGTGGCGGTGTCGACCTGATTACGGCTTGTGATATGCGGTATGGTACAGCGGACTCGTTCATCACAATCTTTGAAACCATGATTGGAATGACTGCCGACGTCGGAACCTTTCCGCGTATTACAAAACTGATCCCAGAGGGCATTGCCCGAGACTTGGCCTACACCGGGCGTCGCATGATGGCGGACGAATGCAAGGAGACCGGTCTCTTCAACCAAGTCTTCGCAACACAAGAACAGATGATGACCGCTGTCATGGCGAAAGCTAAGGAAATTGCCGCACGTGCGCCGCTAGCCATCATGGGCTGCAAACGCATCATTAACTATTCACGTGACCATTCGACAGACGACACCCTGGATTATATCGCGACCTGGAACGCATCCATGCTGTTGCAAGAAGAAATCGTTGAGGCTGTTACCGCGAACAAAGAGAAGCGCGACGGCAATTTCGTGGACCGGCCGAAGTTGACAGGGTTCATCGACTGATATGTTCACTCAACCGCAAGATTTCGAGGAACAGAACCAGGATCTTTTTGTACTGGTGAAAAGCCTGAGCGATGCCGACTTTGAACGGGAAACCCTTTTCAAATCTTGGACCCTAAATCGGTTGTTCGGCCATTTGCACATGTGGAATTGGGCGGCAGATCAATCACTCAAAGGCGGGGACGTTTTTGGGGAATTTGCCACTGATTTCATGGCAGAGCTTAAGACTGGATCGATGGCAACTTATGAAGCCAAATGGCTCAAAGGATTAAAGGGCAGGGAGCTCCTTGAGACCTGGTGGGACTACAGCCGAACTTTGGTTGATAACTATGCGGCTGCCGATCCCAAATCTCGGGTTAAGTGGATGGGGCCTGATATGTCAGTACGCTCTTCTGTGACGGCGCGCATTATGGAGACTTGGTCCCACGGCCAGGCAGTTTTCGATTTGATGGGTGTTGAAAGACAAGACCGTGATTCGATCAAGAACATTGCCGTTCTAGGAATCAATACGTTCGGCTGGACCTATATAAACCGCAAACTCTCTGTGCCAGATCAACGACCCTCTGTTCACTTGGTTGCACCTTCGGGCGAGAATTGGGATTGGCCAAATCCTGAGAGCGATAACGCGATCAAGGGTTCTGCGACGGAGTTTTGTCAGGTTGTTAGCCAAACCCGCAATATTGCAGATACGTCCTTAGATGTAAAAGGGGCTGTCGCAGAAGAATGGATGGCCTCCGCCCAATGTTTCGCCGGCCCTGTTGAGACGCCGCCTGCGCCGGGAGATCGGAGAAAGGAAGTATGATGCTTGAACAGATTGCTGATCTGTCAGCCGTTATCACTGCGATGGTTGCGTTCTTCGGTTATGGTATCTATCAATTGCATCAACTGCAAAAGCGCCGACGTCTCGTCCGTTATCTTAAGAAAGAACGGGAAAAGGGTTTAGACGAGGGACAGCGAACCACGCTGCATTTGATGGCGCAGTTGGGTTTGACTGAGGCTGAAATTCTGCAGGCTAGTTTCCGCAGTAAGCAGATAGTCAGAAAAATCAAGAAAGACGACGAAACTGGATTGGCCAGAGAGCTGTTGTTTCAATGGGTTGGCAAAGCTTAAACAGACCAATAAGGATTATCGATGCCGCACGCAGAACTAAAACACTCAAGCGATCTTGATTTTGATGCGCAAGCGATCTTCGCTGCAATCGAAGATACAATCAATGCACGGGATCCCAATGCAGGGGAATGTAAATGCAGGGCCTACCCGACCGATGTTTATCATCATACCCACATTCTGATTTCCGTTTCTCTACTGCCGAAAAACCATCGTGATGAGGCCTTTACAGCGGCGCTGATCAGGGATTTACAAGCCGTGATCAAAGCGCAATTGAAACAGACTTGCTATTTTTCTCTATTGGTTGAATACAGTTTGAAGACCTACGTCACCAACCAACATGTTGTCGCCTAGCGCCCTTAGCTTTTGGAAGCTAAGCGATGGGTTTAGGACAGATACTTAGCTGTCGAAACGCTCTTTGGCTCTAGTTGGCAAGCTTACCAAAGAACCGAAAATCGGTCTCAGCGCCAGTGACACTCAAAGTCCAGTTAGTGAATTGAGAAACGTCTGAGCAGCTGTTGCCAAGGCCGTGAAAGACGAGATGACCAACCAAGAGATCTGTGTAACCAGGCGTGAAAATTCCTGTCGCTGAAACCGCGCCGGAGAGTTCGAATTCTTTGTAAAGTTCCACTGGGCTGTAGCTATCAGAGGTTTGAGTTTCTGGTTTTGTATCGATTGCGGACTCGCGCATGAGAGAGCCAGCGGCGAGGGTTAGTGTTCCAACGTTTCCAGGTTGATCACTGAAGGAAAAAACCCAGTTTTCTCCGGCTAGATTGACATCAACAAAGTAATCGTAACTGTCGTCGGGATTGTTAATACCTCGGGATTGCTCCTCATCCGCAGTCAGATAGAGCGACGCTTCTCGAGCAAAGCGGAAGCTATTTAAGATATCCTTGTTGTAATCATCAATAGGCACTGTTGAAATGCGGCGATCACCGGCGTCTGCACAACAGGCGCAAGCCAACGCGTTGGATACTGGCAGGGCCAAAGCCAAGCTGAATGCCAACAGATAAGCCGATTGTTTGATGACTCCTATTAGAGATGATTTCGTAGACATGGTGTTGATCCTGCTCTTTGACGTTTTCCTCACCTTCAGCCTATAGAGGCTTTGGTCAGCGGTCAATGTTCAGCAGGATCAATAGCGCCGAGATAGAGATTACCGGACTTCGACGGCCTCTAGCTGCTTGGTGGTTCGCGCATCCGTTCCTGGCAATTCAGGTACTTGGCAGCCAGTGACACAACAGCGGCCAGGTTGCTTAGAGACACGCTGGCCCATGTCCAATACTCCGTGGTCGAGGAGGGAGGAGACAAGATCTTTCTTCTCGTCAACTGGGTAGTTGCGCCAGATTTCACGTTTCATGGCCTCAGGCGAGCCGCCGCCATGGAGCGACATAACTGAGTACCATCCGGCCTGATCAGAAACCGTTAGGTCCTCGACAAATCGCGCGACGTCGGCGCGTTGTTGATAGGGGATATCGGCCCGCGCACCAAGAACAGCGGAAAGAGAAGCAGCAGTCTCAGGGTTATGGTCTTCGTCGGGTCCTGGTAGTGCAACGATCAGGCCACCAGACACATAGTGGGCGATTTTGTGCATGTCGTAAATTTGTGTGGCGAGCAGCAGCTTGCCAATGTTAGAGAAGACTGGATCTGGCATGGCAACACCGGAGGTATCCTTCACACAGTATACTGATGAGGCTACGCCGCAGGCAAAGAAGCCTTCAACGATTTTGATCAGCTCAACCATCTGCTCACGGATGTGACTGTGTTTATCAGCGTCCAATCCATTGGCCTCATACATGTGTGCGCCTGCACCGATGAGCAAATCACCGAAACCTGCTCTGGCACCAATGCATGACTGGCGATGGTGACTGGCATATGAGGTCGTGAGGTATCCCGCTTCTTCAGTCTCGCCTGCCATAAAGACCTTGTCCCACGGCACGAAGACATCAGCGAACTGGACGACACCGGTGCCCTGGCCGTATTTGGCTGAGAACTTAGCGGCTGCTTCACCCGGCCGACCAGCGCGTCTGGAGATCACGGTCACTCCTTCGGCATCGATCGGTACGGCGCAACAGACCGCACAATCAGCATCTTCTGGCGTGTGAGTACGACAAGGCATGAGGAGAAACTCATGCATGTAAGCAGCACCTGTAACGATGGCCTTAGTACCTGAAATGACAATGCCGTCTTTGCGGCGTTCTTTGATATGGACGTAAGTGTCGGGATTGGTTTGTTGACTGGGTTTGAGAGAACGGTCGCCCTTGGCATCTGTCATTGCAATCCCAATCGCGAGGTCACGGTCTTGCGCATCATGCATATAGGCAACAAAGCGTTGGTGATAATCAGTGCCGTGACGATCGTCAGCCAGTTTTGTGGCCTGGTAAACACCGTTGAAACCATCGTGAGTAAGATAGCGTTGACCACAGCCAGAGATCTTGCACATGAACCGCACGGCCTCCAACTTGTTCAACAAGTCGTCGCCAGATTGGTCGATATGCATCATACGGTTGATGGTTTTGCCAGAACTGTGCTGTGTCGCCGTCATGATCGGTTTGAGCTCAGCCACTTGCGCCAGATCGTAAGACACACCGACGGCATTAATGCCAGGAATAAGCTTGGGTTCATCAGCGACTGATTCTACCCTCTGCCCCTCGACAAAAACTCTTGGCTTGAGGCTGCGTAAGGAGTCTCTATAGTCAGCGGCGGTCATCAACATCGATCAACTCTGGTCATGTTATAATTGGACGCAGAAAATCGAACAGTGTTAGAATTTTGTCAAGTTGATTTTGGAGTGGACATAAATGGCGCTGAGCCGTGCAGTTAAGCGAAAAGAAAACCTAGCCTCTAGCGACAGTAAACGTGACTTGATCATTGCGGCCGCCCGCAGAGTTTTTGAATCGGAAGGTTTAGAGGGAGCATCTCTTCGCGGCATCGCCAAGGAAGCTGGTTACACACCGGCGGCACTTTATTTTCATTTTGATTCCAAGGAAGCTTTGTATGCAGAAATTTTGGCCGAGTCTTTGGAAGCATTGGCAAAAAGGGTCAATGCTGCTTTTAGGTCTGAAACTGACTTAGAAAACCGTCTGCGGCGAGCAGCGATGGCTTTCTATTATTTTTACTCGGCCAACCCGCGCGATCTAGATCTGGGCTTCTATTTGTTCAAGGGTGGTATGTCGCCTGTGGGCCTAGGTAAGGAGCGAGATAACAAGCTGAACGATCAGCTGTGGGAAGCGTTGGCACCAATCAACCAGGCTTTTCTCGATCTTGGGCAAGATGAAGATCAAGCCAAGGCTCTGACAGCAGGCACCTTCGCTCACACTTCGGGTATGTTGTTGCTTGAACACACGGGCAGGATGAGGCTTTTTGATACGACAGGAGAGTTATTGATGCATTCTTATCTAGACAACCAATTGAAACTGATAGCCGATAAATCATGAGCCATTTGTTGATGAAACGAGAGGAATCGCTCCTAGTTGTAATCGACATTCAAGGACGGTTGATGCCAGCTATTGATCAGAGTGAGCAAGTCATTCTTAACGCAAGCCGTCTCATGGATGCAGCGCGCAAGCTTGAAGTGCCCATCGTTGTAACGGAGCAAAATCCGGCTGGCTTAGGTCCAACTGTGGAAGCCCTCGACGTTTCAGATCTGAAGGTCATAGAGAAAATGACCTTTGATTCTTGTCCGGCACCTGGATTTTCAGAAGCAATAGGCAAAGAGTGTGCTCTTGTTATTGTTGGCTGCGAGGCTCATGTCTGTGTGGCGCAGACAGTGCTTGGTTTGCTCAGTCAGGACCGGAAAGTCTATGTTGTGGAAGATGGCGTTGGGTCACGAACCCAAAGCAACAAGCAGGCAGCTTTACACCGGATGGCCAGTCATGGTGCCGAGCTCGTCACCACAGAGATGGTGGTTTTTGAGTGGCTGGCTACCGCTGAACACCCCGACTTCAAAATCATTGCTCGGTCAATAAAATAAACTATAAGTTTAAAGTGTAAAAAACTTGCACAAAAGGTGATTTAGTTCTTGAATTAATGAACAACGTTCATATTTATGCAGTGAAACATACTTTATAACAAAAGCGAGGGTTCCCATGGGCAGGTGGACGAGACGAGGTTTTCTATTGGCTGGAGGCGCTGCCTTGGGGGTTCTTGGCACCAAGCGCTACGGTGATGAGTTGCCAAGCATGGTGGGAACTCAATCGTTGCAGCCAACCGACCGAAAGCTCTATATGAACGATGCTTCTGGTTTGAGCCAGACACCGATTAAACACCATTTCATTACAGAGCAAAGTTCATCGAATGGGTTGGTTGAAGAAATCAGAGCTCAGTTAAAAACCGCACAGGCAGAAGGCCAGTCAGTGGCTGTGGGCGCTGCTCGTCATTCAATGGGTGGACAAGCGATCCCACGAGATGGTCGCGCCATCACCTTTGAGCATGATTTTCTTGAGCTGGATAAGGCGAAATCAACCTACCGTGTTGCGGCCGGCGTTCGTTGGCATTCTATTATCAAACAATTGGATGCAGCCGGATACTCGCCAGCTGTCATGCAGTCCAATGCAGACTTTGGTGTGGCGAGCACTTTTTGCGTCAACGCCCATGGCTGGCCGGTGACTTTTGGTCCGGCAGGGTCCACAACAAGATCGTTAAAAATGGTTCTGGCAAATGGGGAACATGTGATTTGCTCACGCCAAGAAAACCAAGAGCTATTTAACTTGGTGATGGGGGGCTATGGCCTCTTCGGCGTCATCACAGAGCTTGAAATGGACATGGTCCCAAACAGTCGCCTGACCCCGACTTATGAGGAGTTACCGGCGGCGGGCTATGGTGAAGCAATGGTCAAGGCTCTAAAAGCAGATCCATCAATCCAAATGGCCTACGGCAGATTGAACGTTGATCGCGGCTCTTTCTTCGACGAAGCCTTACTGATCACCTACCGACCAACCGATGACCAAGGCGATCTGCCTGAGGTCGCCGGGTCTGGTTTCATGAGCAAGGCGTCGCGTCATATTTTCCGAGGCCAGCTTGGGAACGAACGCGTTAAAAATTGGCGCTGGTATGTTGAGACCGATGTTGGCCCTGTACTCGGTGGTGAATCAACCCGTAACTCTCTCATGAATGAGCCAGTTATCACTCTGGATGATAGAGACCCGGCGCGCACAGATATTCTCCACGAGTACTTTGTTTCACCCGATCAGTTCCCGGCCTTCATCAAGGCCTGCCAAGAAGTCATCTCGGCCTCTTACCAGGAGCTCCTTAACATCACTTTACGTTACGTGGCTCAGGACGATGAGTCTGTTCTCTCCTATGCCTGGGAACCAAGGATCGCTGCTGTCATGCTGTTTAGTCAGGAAATGACGCAGCGGGGAGAGGCGGATATGGCACGCATGACTAGAGATCTGATTGACCGCGTGATCGAAATTGGTGGCGCTTACTATTTGCCCTACCGCCCTCATGCGACGGTAGGCCAACTCAAAAGATCCTACCAACGTGTTGGCGAATTTGCAGAAGCGAAACGACGGCTAGATCCTGGCCTTTTGTTTAGAAACAATTTCTGGGACGCCTACGTTTCCCAAGTTTAGGATTAAGAATATGACCACCCTTCGATGGATTGCTTTTGGTTACTTTATTGCTTTGTTAACCGCTGCTGCGCTGAATTACGTTCCTGGCCTAACGGATGAAAATGGTTTGGCATTCGGTATTTTTGCCTTGGATATTTTTGACGACAGCCTGCACGCCGCCTCCGCTCTGTGGGCATTGATAGCAGGCCTAGTTTCTCATCGGGCCTCCAGGATTTTCTTGCTCTATTTTGGCGCTCTCTATTTGGGCGATGGCGTGTTGGGGTTGATAACCGGTTCTGGGTACTTGGACTTTGGGATCTTCACCAACGGTGTCTTGGATCTGGAATTCGGATTTAAAATTCTAGCAAACCTTCCGCACTTGGCATTGGGTGGTTTTGCGCTCTTCTCCGCTTTTGTGTTTGATCGAAGCAAGTGATTAAGCGTCTCTTTCGGTTTGTTGTTTGGAGCATCGCCGCGCTCGTGGTTGCGGTGCTCTTGCTTTTGTCGCCAGTCGCCTACACCGAACTGGCCTGTCATGGTGACCTAGAAGAAAGCAACTATCAATCTCTATTGGCTGAGGAACATCATCGAAATGAAGCCGCGACCTTCTTGACCTATCCTGAGTGGCATATCGTTCATGCTTACGAGGATTACGCCAAAGTGCTGGAGACCGGCGACCCTCACGACTTTGGATATGTTTCATCAGTTGTGGGGTTTTGGTCGTCGCTCTGCGCCTTAACGGAAAAGGCGGATGCTCATGGCGGCGCTGATTCTGCCACGAAAATGATGGTTTACACGATTGGCGTTTCGTTCACGGCCGAACTGGCATTCAAAGCGCTTTATGAGGAAACTCTCGGTCGGATCTTCACTTGGTTGCGTGGAGCTGACCATTCTGCTTTGGATAGAGCCTCCGCAGAAATGGCGAGAGATTACGCGGCCTTTCTCAACCAGGTTCCTTGGTACAAGTATGCCTTCAAATCCGACGTTGCGGTTCTATCGGCTAGTAAGGACGGCAGTCTGAGAGACTGGGAACGTGACTTGGCCTTGGGCATCGAGTTTTCATCTAAAGCTGCCTATGCGCAGGTGATTGATCAAGCTGTTGCTGCGACTGGTCAAGCCAAATTAACCATTCGCTCAGTTGTAGAAGGTTTGACCCAGCAACAGCTGGAGTTGATTGACAAAGTAACCGTGCTAGGGCCAAGTGCCCAGGGATTTGAAATAGAAACACCGCGTTACCGGATTTTCACACATATCTTGGAGGAGATCGCCTTAGCAGGAGGGCGCATCGTTGAAATCGCTGGAAACGATGACATCATGCTCACAGTCATCGGCCCTCTGTCTGCAAGTCATTCCGGGGCTCTAATCCAACTGAGGCGACAAGGCTACGGTGACCAGCGAGCCTTGCTATCTGTCGGCATCACGGAACTATCTGAAATCTTACGTACGATCAAAGACGGTCCTTGGCGGCTTGAGCATGTTCACGATTACTAGAAAAAGGCTTGTAACAAGCGTTTCCACCTTAGTAGTGGTGCTCTTTGCTTGGATAGGACTATCGGCTGCCGTGCTTTTGTTAACAGATAAAGCGCCTGCAGCACTTGTTGTCTTGCCGAGCGGCGACTTCTTTGCTCAAATGCCAGACGATGCATCTATTATATCTCAATCGCCATATTCGATCACTCTTTCAAGTAAAGAGCCATCCTTCACCAACCGCCTCTATGAAGCGGGAGCCTTGTTGGTTCTCCCCGCTGGACTGGAGGGCTGCTTGCCAGCGGATTTCGCGGGCAGGAATCAAAGCTAATTTTTTGCTAATCGGTTTTATCGTCGGCCTGAGTGTGAGCGTCGCAAACGCGTTGCCTCTTTCCTCTAATCCGCACTTTGATCCCGCCATTTATGTGCATCCAGAGACGGTAGGCAAACCATGGCCTAATGCCAAAAACCGAGGACTTTTGGCGTTTAGAGGTAATCCAATGCGGAGCTACTACGGCGAAGGGCCTCTGCCAACCAATCCTAAGATCCTTTGGCGTAAGGGGCGGTATTGCGGGCGCTCATCTGTCGGTAAGTCGTCGAAAGTCTGGTGCGGAACTGGTTGGACGGGTCAGCCAGTGGTGTGGGAACGCGAAGACAAAACTGAAGTCATATTCGGGGCCTATGATTACAATGTCCACTTTCTGGACAGTCAAACAGGTGAAGATGTCCGTCCAGTCTTCAAGACCCGTGACATTATCAAGGGTTCCGTGAGCTTAGACGCCGATGGTTTTCCTCTGCTGTACTTTGGCTCCCGTGACAACTTCATGCGGGTCATATCGCTTGATGGAAAGAAGCCCAAAGAACTTTGGAAAATCAACGGCAACATGCCCGGCCGGGTTTGGAACAACGACTGGGATGGTAACCCTCTTGTTCTGGGTGATTACCTGCTGACCGGGGGAGAGAACTCCTGGTTCTTCATCGCGAAGCTTAATCGCGAGATGGTTGACGGCAAAGTCACGGTCAAGCCTAAGATCGTTAGCAAAATCAAAGGTTTTACGAGGGATCTATTTCGCAAGATCGGCGACAAAATGGTCTCGATTGAAAACTCTGTCGCTGTCTTTCAAAACAAAGTTTATTTCTCAAATGGCGGCGGTCTCGTTCAAGGGTATGACATCGACAAGCTAATTGCCGGAGCCAACCGTGAAGAAGCACAGGTTTTCGAGTATTGGGTTGGAGATGATGTTGATGCGACGATCGTGATCGACCAACAAGGTATGCTCTACGTTTCGATTGAAAAAGAGCGCCGCGCGAATAAAGCTCAAAAGCTTTCTGGTCAACTCGTCAAACTCAACCCGCTAAAGCCTGAAGATCCTATCGTATGGAGCGAGGAGTTCCTCAATCCTGCTGGTGGCAAGGGCGGGCTCTGGGCGACGCCGGCACTTTATGAAGACTTTCTCTATGTCGCAACTCATCCAGGTGATCTGGTGGCCATTAGTCGGCACAACGGCAAAATTACTTACCGTGAAAAAATCGGTTGGCACGCCTGGTCTTCACCGGTTGTTGTTGATGGTGAATTGCTAGTCGGAACTTGCACTGGAAAGCTCAATCGCTATTCACTCAGAAATCCAGCGAAACCAAAGAAGATTTGGTCATTCCAAATCCCCTCTGGCGGCTGTGTTGAATCAACACCAGCTGTGTGGAAAGGTCAGATCTTCGTCGGCAACCGCGATGGCTTTTTCTACGCCATTGGAGAGGACGAACGCACAGACCTTTGGTAATCTAGGAATCTATTCCGCCGCTTGACGCTTTGGCAAAACCCAATTGGTTCTTGGAAAATGGCAAGTGTAGCCATTTGGAATGCGTTCAAGGTAGTCTTGATGTTCTGGCTCCGCCTCCCAAAAATCACCCACAGGCTCGACTCCGGTGACGACCTTTCCAGGCCACAGGCCAGAAGCATCCACATCTGCAATTGTATCGAGCGCAGTTGTCTTTTGGGTTTCATCCACAAAGTAGATGGCAGAGCGATAGCCCATTCCCATGTCGTTACCCTGGCGGTTCAGCGTTGTCGGGTCATGAATTTGGAAAAAGAATTCAAGCATCTGACGGTAACTGGTCTTACTGGGATCAAAAAATATCTCAATGCCCTCGGCATGAGTACCGTGGTCCCTGTAGGTCGCATTGGCGACGTCGCCGCCGGTGTAGCCTACGCGTGTTCGATTAACACCAGGTAGTCTGCGGATTAAATCCTGCATCCCCCAAAAACAACCACCAGCGAGTACCGCGCGTTCTTCAGCCATTTGTTAAACCTTTCTCTACGTTCCCTACTAACTTAGGCTTGAGGGGTATTATTTACAAACACATTTGCTTGATCGCAATCCGTGTTATCCTGTTGAAGCAAACTGCAGGAGGCAAGCATGAAAAAAACAGCAGCTTTATTATTGTTCGGAGCTTCAATAACGGTAGCATCATCGGGGGCAGTCGCGATTGACTGCGCGCCAACGGAAAGTGACTCTTTAGGGCCGTTCTTTGTGTCTGGCATGCCGGTAACTTCATCATTGGTTCGGTCTTCGGCCCGCATAGGAGAACCTCTTCTTGTGCTCGGGCAAGTGCTGAGCGCGGAAGCGCCCCATGTGCCAATTGCGTCTGCGAGGCTCGAGGCCTGGCAAACCGACGGTGAAGGTGACTATTTCCCCGCCAACAATGGCCCCGCGAGCAACTATAAAGACGAAGAGTTGGATCTACGTGGGACGGTGGTAACAGATCAAATCGGATTCTATCGCTATGATACCTTGAATCCTGGCGCTTATTACCCACGACCAAAACACATCCACTATATCGTTTCCGCACCGGGGTTTAAACAGCTCGTGACCCAACACTATCTTGGCGAAGTTGGGCAAGTACCTAATGTGCCCTGCCGTAATGGTGTTATAGAGCGCAGCTCTGGAACGGCGACGTTTTCTGCTCCGCCAATCTATCTGGAAACCTCTCGATGAAGACCAAACAATCAGACCAATTGAGACTTTTCTACCATCCATCAAGTTCGGCCTCCATGCGGGTAATACTTTACCTACGGTGCCGCGGGGTGCCACGCGAGGCTGTAGAACTGGTCTCAACAGGAATAGGAACCGATCACCGTGGTATAGTCGTGTTTACAATGCCTGAAGGCGATCCAGTCACCGAGGTCTTGGGCACAACAGATCTAACGGCCTTTAATCCGGAAGGTCGCGTGCCAATCTTGTTGTTCCCAGATGGTCGGAAGCTGACCCAGACAGGCCCGATCATCGAATACTTGGAGGCAACTTTGAACATTCCTGGTGGTCAGTCCCTTTTGCCAGAGGATCCTTGGGCGACCGCGGAAGCCAAACGGATCATGTGGATCGTCGCTGCCGATACACAACCCTATCAGAACATCCCGTTCATCATCCAGGCTATGGGAGAATGGGGAATGGTCAAGGCCGAACCAACCAAGCATCCATTGCGAGAACACTACATTCGCCGAGAGTTTGGCGCGATTGAATTGTTGCTGCAATCTTGTGCTGGCAGATTTGCCGTTGGTGATAACATCACTCTAGCCGATTGTTTTCTGGTGCCTCAGATCCGCAATGCTTTGTTGACCGATATAGACCTGGATAGGGAGTTTCCCATTCTCTGGTCCGTTTGGGAAAACATGCTAGCAGTGCCGGAGGTTATGCTAGTTCTCGAAGAAGCAGGAGGCGTGGTTCAGCCAGCCGTTTTCAATCCGGAAAAATTTCAAACCTACACAAAAGAAAAATAGAGCTGGAATGAAAAGGGCACCCCGACCGGGATGCCCTTTTTTGGTTAACTGAAACCAAATTCTACTGGCGAGCAATTTCCTGCCAGTTGCCATCTTTGATGACAGAAATGATGATCTCATCTACACCTTGGTGATCAGTGGCAGAATAATCCACGTGGTTGCCTGAAACCACGTCTTCATAGTCGAGGCTTTCCATGCCTGTCTGGAAGGAAGATGCATTCAAATCTGCACCGGCCGCTTCCAGAGCTTTAACAAAGGTTACAGCAGCAGAATGACCTAGAAGTGCGCCTGTGCCAGGTAGCTTCTCGCCAGTTGCAGCTGTGTATGTGCCGAAGAATTTCTGTACTTCAGGCTTGTCCATGCGTGACAGCAAGTCCGCCCAACCAGAGGCAGCGTAAAGACCTTCTGTGACGCCACCAGGTACTTTCGCCATGACTGTGTGGAAACCAGCAGAAGAGTTCAAAAAGACCATATCAGCGATGCCAAGTTTTTTAGCAGTTGCAGAAACAGTGATCGCTTGGCGAACGCCCAAAGCCATTGTCACGATTTGACAGCCTTCAGCTTTCAGCTTTTGCAATGAACCAACGAAATCGGCGTCATCTGGCTTGTGTGTGGTCTCGGTGACGAAGTTGATACCATCGTTCTCGGCTGCGGCATCGACAGCACCCTGCTGGATTTCTTTACCAAAATCAGTTGGTAGATACATTGCGCACACCTGTGACACGCCTTTTTCAGCAGCCAAATAGTTCACACCAGCTTTGATCTGGCTGTAGTAAGAAGCCGTACCGCCGTAATGCAAGGGTGAGAATGGTTCTACCATTTGACGAGCGGCAGAAAGCGGAGAAACGTTAGGAATTTTCTTCGCATCTTGCAGCTTGAAAGCCGCGATATTCATTGGTGTGCCAAGCGACAGCAACATAGCAAAGACTTTGTCACCGTTGATCAGTTTGTTCATACCCTGAATGGCTTTTGGCATTTGGTAGCCGTGATCTTCGACAACAAAACGAATTTGGCGACCATGGATACCACCATTGGCATTCACTTCGTCAAATACCAATTGAGCAGCTTTAGTCGCTGGTGCGCCAAAAGCTGCAAAAGGACCGGACAAATCGTTGTTCGAACCAACGAGAACTTCTGTGTCAGTGACACCTTGTTCTGCTTGAGTGAATGAAGCCATCATGGCCGTGGCTGCCGTAGCAGCCAATAGTGTTTTTAAAAGTTTCATTAACTTTTCTCCCTGTATTGATCGTTGGATTGTTCCAACAAACTACACCGAAATTATGGCAAGAGTCATCTCAGTACATTTCGGCAATTAAATTAGCGTGTTTTGATTCAACAAAACTACGCTTGAGTTTCATGGTTGGTGTCAGCTCATCGTCTTCCGCTGTCAGCAAAATGTCGATTAGACGGAAGTCTTTGATTTGTTCCACCCGTGCGAAATCTTTGTTCACCTGGTCGATCACATCTCTGATCAGATCCTGAATTTCACGCGCAGCACAAAGCGAGGCATAGTTTGAGAAAGGCACCTTTTTGTCTTGGGCAAATTTCTCAACGTTTTCTTGATCAATCATCACCAAGCAAGTCAGGAACTTGCGCTTGTCACCAATGATAACAGCATCGGAAATATAGGGCGAGAACTTGAGGCGGTTTTCGATTTCAGCGGGGGTAATGTTCTTACCACCTGCGGTGATGATGATGTCTTTCAAGCGGCCCGTGATGGTTAAATAACCTTGGTTATCCATGTGGCCGACGTCGCCAGTTCTGAGCCAACCATCTTCGGTAATGGTTTCGGCAGTTTTGTCTGGTTTGTTCCAATAGCCTTGGAATACATTGCCGGAGCGGTAGAGGATTTCTCCGCTTTCGCTGATTTTCAATTCTGCACCAGGTACGGCTGGTCCGACGGTACCGACTTTGTTTTGATCGAAGGAACAAATGGAAATGACCCCACTGCTTTCGGTCATACCGTAACCTTCGAATATCGGAACGCCAATGGCGTGGAACCATCTAAGCAGTTCTGGTGCAATCGGAGCGGCCCCACTGCCGGCGCGTCGCATACGATCCATGCCCAACATGCGGCGCAGGTTCTTGAGGACTGCGAAATCCCAGAATTTATAGGACCATTCCAGCGAAGTTGGAACCGTGTCGCCGTCAAATTCAATGGCGGCCTTCTTCTCACCGACTGCTAGAGCTTTCTTGAATGCCCAACGCTGGAAACCGGTTGCATCGCTGATAAGAATAGAAACGCGGGAATATATCTTTTCCCAAACCCGCGGCACAGCAACAAAGGTGTGCGGGCTGACCTCTTGGAGGTTATCGAAGATCGTCTCTGGACTCTCAGCGAAGTTCAAGGTGGCTCTCGAGGCCATAGGCGCGAAACTGGAGAAGACTCGCTCCAATATATGGCAAAGAGGCAAAAAACAGAGCTGTTCATCGGTCGGGTAAGTCGGCACGAGATCATTACTGGAGGTCAAAGAGAAAACAAGATTGCCTTGTCCGACCATTGCTCCTTTTGGAAGGCCGGTTGTGCCAGAAGTATAGACCAAAATCGCCGTGTCTTCTGGTTTGGATTTCTCTATTTCTTCTTCGAAGGTCGTCGGGTTGTCTTTTAGATAAGACTGCCCAATCTCATACAGCTCATCGATGAACATGACTTTTTCGTCATCAAAATCGCGCAAGCCTTCGTCATCGAACACGATAACCTTAGTGAGGCCTGGCACCTTATCTTTGACGGAAAGAAATTTATCGAGTTGCTCGTCATTCTCAACAAACAAAAACCGACTGTCAGAATCGTTAACAAGGTATTCAAGCTGGGTCGCAGAGTCAGTTGTATAAACGCCGGATACAATGGCGCCAACGGCTTGCCCGCCTTGATCGGCAAAAAGCCATTCTTTGCGGTCTTCTGAAAGAACAGAAATTACTTCGCCACGCTTAAGACCTAAGGCCAGCAACCCTAGTCCAAGCAAGCGTGCGTGATCGTAATAGTACCGCCAGCTGTAGGAGTGCCAAACACCGAGGTCTTTTTCGCGCATGGCCGTGCGGTCACCAAGCTCCTCTACGCGCGCTTTAAAGAGCTTTGGAATGGTGTCACACCCATCCAGGTAATAGGGGCCTTGAGTTAAATCAGCGTTGAAAGTTAAACCATTGTTGGTTTTTTGCGCTGGCATTTGGGCAGTAATATTAGACATTTCATTCATGCTATCCGTCTCCCTAACGCCAAGTCTTGCGTTGCTTCCAGCGTTTTTGTCCCCGCTGGCTTTCTTCTTGGCTGACGCCCAAATAGAACTCTTGCACGTCTTTGGAATTGTTCAAGGTTTCCGCGTCATCTTCCATTACAATACGTCCGAGCTCCATCACATAACCGAAGTCGGCAGTGTCGAGCGCCACGCGAGCATTTTGCTCGACCAACATCATGGTCACTCTTTGCTCTTTGTTGAGACGGCGGATGATTTCAAAAATTTCCTGAGTGAGCAAAGGTGATAGGCCAAGACTAGGCTCGTCCAACAGCATGAGCTTGGGCTGAGCCATCAAACCTCTGCCGATGGCCAACATCTGTTGCTGTCCTCCTGACAAGGTACCGGCGGCCTGGGCGCGCCTTTCTTTTAGAATGGGGAAATAGGAATAAACCATTTCCATATCATTGGCCGAGGCTGCTTTGTCGTTCTTGGTATAAGCCCCAAGTTCGATATTCTCGGCGACGGAAAGCAGAGGGAAAATCTCACGACCCTCGGGTACGTGAACGATGCCCTTACGGACCACGCGGTCAGGTTCCTGTCCCTGGATTTCTTCACCCAAAAAAGCGATCGTGCCTTTTTCGGGGTCCATCACACCGGAAATGGTTTTCAGCAACGTGGTTTTTCCAGCACCGTTAGCGCCGAGAACCGTCACAATTTGACCTTCGCGAACTTCTAAGCTGACCCCGCGGATGGCGACGATTGGGCCGTAATAGCTCTCTAAGTTATCAATCTTGAGAATGGTTTTGGGACTTGCGTCATTTTGTTGATTCATTGATTTGTCCCTCAGGTCTTTGAAATGCCGGAGGTGCCGAGGTAGGCCTCGACAACTGAAGGATGGGCCTGAACTTCTGTCGGCGTGCCTGTCGTCAGTTCTTTGCCGTCATTCAGCGCCAGAACGCGATTACAAACCGAGGAAACAAGGCCCATGTCATGTTCGACCATTAACACGGTGATGCCCATTTGCTTCTGTATGTCTTCAATCCAGTAGGCCATGTCCTGGGTTTCTTCAACCGAAAGGCCAGAGGCGGGCTCATCGAGCAGGAGGAGTTTTGGCTCACTGGCCAGTGCTCTGCCTAACTCAACAACCTTGCGAACCCCGTAAGGCAAGCCCGCAATCATTTTCTCGCGGTAAGGCTGGAGATCGAGAAAGTCGATGACCCGTTCTACGGCTTCCCGGTGGCGACGTTCTTCCCGGCGTGCTTTTGGCGTAAAGAAGATTTCAGACAGCATGGATGTTTTCCGGTGCCGGTGCCGTCCAACGAGCAAATTTTGCAACACCGTTGCATGTTCAAATAGCTCAATGTTCTGGAAAGTCCTGGCAATCCCTTGAGAGGGGACTTGATCACTGCCGAGCTTTAGGAGGTTTTGGTTATTGAAGGATATCGATCCTTCAGCAGGGTCATAGAAGCGAGAAATGAGGTTAAACAGCGTCGACTTACCCGCGCCATTGGGACCAACAAGACCAAAGACTTCGCCTTGTTGTACTTCCAGTGAAACATTGTTGACCGCAACAACTCCACCGAAGCGTAAAGTGACGTCTGAAAGAGAAAGCAAGCTCATTGAACGCGCTCCGTCTTAAGATAGGATTTTTGGCGACGGAACATGTCTTTGCGATAAAAGGGGAAAAGCTCAAAATAGGTCCGAACTTTTAACCATCTCCCATAGAGCCCCATGGGTTCAAACAGGATGAAGGCGATCAAGATCACTGCAAACAGACCGTTTTCGAGACCGGGAATGTGGACGTTAATGCCGAAGGAGGTCTGTAAAAGGGATCTGCCGTTGGCGATAGCAACTGGGATAATGCCAAAGACGATGGCACCAAAAAATGCGCCGTGTATAAAGCCCAAGCCGCCGATAACAATCATCATCAACAGAGTGATCGACATAACAACGTCGAAGGTCTCATTGGTGACATAACCCGCCGAGTGCCCAAACAAGGCGCCAGCCAGTCCGGCGGTGGTGGCCGACAGGAAGAACGAGCTCGACTTGGTCATGGTGAGGTTGATGCCCATGGCTTGCGCGGAAATTTCTGAATCACGTACAGCAGTGAACGAACGTCCCATCGGTGCACGCAAGATGTTGCGGTAAGCCATGATGATCAGCAGAGCCACAACCAGCACCAGATAATAGAAGAGATAAGGGTTGGCGTATTTGTTGATCTCTAGGCCAAAGATTGAGATGTCGGGCACTGCCAACCCGGAAATGCCGCCGGTCCAGGGTTCTAAAAGAACAATAAAATCACCTGTCAGGATTGACATTGCGAGTGTTGCTAAAGCCAGATAGACACCGTGAAGACGGAGCACAGGGAGGGCTATCAACGTTCCGACAAAACCAGCCGTCAGTCCGGCCAATGGGAACGCTAAAAGCCAAGGTAATCCTGCGTTCAAGTAGATGACATTCATGTAGCAGCCCAAGGCCATAAAGGTCGCGTGGCCAAGGCTCGGCAGCCCGGTGTGTCCCGTTAACAGCATCAAACCCATTGCGGCGATGGCGAAAATCATAACAGAGGTGATTTCACCCAACAAATAGGGATCGCTCAAGAAATGGAAGTAGAGAGGGATGGCCATCATAAGTCCAAACAACAGGAAGTACCAAAAGGCCTGTGTCTTATGTTTAAACCAGTTGATGTCGGCGTCGTAAGAGGTCTTAAAAACGAAACGCATGGATCAGACCTTCTTCTTCTGAGTTTGAGAAAAGATCCCGCCGGGACGGAGAATCAATACAAGGAGTAGGATAGCATAGGGCGCGATCTGTGAAACGCCTGGTGGGCCATAGCGAGAAGACAAAGGCTCAACGATACCAATGATTATGCCACCCAGCAAAGCGCCGGGCAAAGAGCCGAAACCGCCGATGGCAGCAGCTGCGAAAGCTTTAATACCAAGAAGCCCAGCAGAGGGGTCAATAGCGCCCTTTGAGGCGAAAAGAATGCCGGCAACCGCTGCGACTGCTCCAGACAGCCCCCAAACCAAGCTTTGAATACGTTTGACTGGAATGCCCATGTAATAGGCTGCGAGCTGGTTTTGAGATGCCGCCTGCATAGCGACACCGATCTTGGTCTTAGAGAAGAAAACGAACAAACAAGCCGTTAGGATGATCGTCACGACAACGACTAACATTTCATCAACGCCTAACACGACGCCCCCAAACCGGATATCTTGGCCAGCGAAAGGCGTTTCGAGCGATACGGGCTCGTGACTCCAGATGGTACCGGCAATAAAACGAAGGATAAAGCCCAGCGCGATTGTCAGGATGACGATTGAGGTTTGAGACTGGCCAAACATGTGCCGCAGAACACCCCAGTTGAAGAGGTATCCAAAAACGGCCATGACCAAGATGGCCAGCGGTACAGCGATCCAAAAACCCTGGCCCATAAAGTCGTCATTAGCGAAGCCGATGCAAACAAAAGCACCCAGCATCATAAAATCGCCTTGAGCAAAATTGACGGCCTCTGTTGCTTTGTAAATCAAAACAAAACCGAGCGCGATTAAACCATAGACGCAACCATTGGCCAAGCCACTGGCCAGAAGTTGAATGAAATCCAATACCCTGCTCCCTGTAAAGTTTTATTTTTAGTTAAGGGTGCGACAACCCTATCCAGATTAAGTTCAAGAGTCCATGCTGATATGGCCCATTTGCTCCTAAGAGGACGGGTAGTTTCAGATAAAAAATTATTGTCGTTGAAAGATGCATCAAGCTAAGGCAGTCTGAGCCCAAATTTCAGAAGGCACCGTTATGAAAGCTCCTTTCTCAGATCTCTTTAAACCCGGTCTCCCCGCACCCGCGCAGAAATGGACAGGGTGGCCAGAGTTCAACTTCGTTGGTGGCCACAATGACGAAGCCTCGATCCCTGTTGATGCCTTGAAGGAAGCCATGGACCGAGTTTTGACCCGGGAAGGTTCGACTCTGGGAACTTACTTTCTGCAAAGTGGCCCGCTCGGATTTGCACCACTGCGAGAGTACCTGACGGATAAACTGGCTCGCTATTCGGGCATTAAATGCGAAACTGACGAGATCCTTCTGACCTCTGGTTCTCTGCAAGCCTTGGACTTGGTCAATGGTTTGTTTCTCAATGCCGGTGACACTGTCATTGTTGAAGAATCAAACTACGGCGGTATTTTTGCAAAACTGAATGCCCGCTCGGTCAACATGGTGGCGGTCACAGTTGACGAAGATGGTATGATCATTGATGATCTTGAGGCCAAACTGGCTGACTTAGAAAGCAAAAGTATCAAACCGAAATACATCTATACCATCCCAACAGTTCACAATCCGACCGGGACTATTTTGACGCTGGAGCGGAGACTGCGCCTTATAGAGATCGCAAAATCCAAACAAATCCCGATTTTTGAGGATGAGTGTTATGCTGATTTGATTTGGGATGGGGAGCGACCACCAGCCCTGCGCGGCTTGGATGATAGCGGGCTCGTCGTTTATGTGGGGTCATTTTCCAAATGCATTGCGCCCGCGCTTCGTGTTGGTTTCATCGTTGCGGACTGGCCTGTGATCGCACAAATTCTACCGATGAAAGGCGACGCTGGTTCTGGTGCCTTGGAGCAGATGTTGCTCGCTGAATATTGCTCTGAACATTTCGATGATCACATTGAGAAATTGCGAGCCACCTTGGAAGGTAAACTAGATGTTTTGATCGAAGCCTTGGAAGAAAATTTTGGCACAGAAGCCGAATTTTCTCGCCCGCCTGGGGGGATCTTCCTTTGGGTCAAACTGCCAGAGGCGGTTGATAGTTCACGTTTGGCCATTGTTGCTGCTGAAAACGGCGTAGAGGTTAACCCGGGGAGGGAATGGTCACTGGAAAGCGATGCGGGAAACTGGATCAGGATCTGTTTCGCCAACCCATCACACGACACGATCCGACAAGGCATGGCTAACCTGGCAGAGATATCCCGTAAAGAATTCGGGCATCCACGGTTCATTGCCAACAAATAGCTTAGCTGTAGAAGTTCAGACCTGATCTGACAGTTTCCGGATTTTGATGCGGTGTCTGTCGGATCAAATTCAGTTTATGAACTTGGCCTTCCAGATTTCTTTGCCCTCTATCATTGTCTCAAATGGCGTTCTTCCGCAACATCTT
>CAJQQZ010000118.1 GCA_905480575.1 uncultured Alphaproteobacteria bacterium
GAACTTTCAAATAGATTTCCACGGTGTATATCCTCAAACCCTCCCGATAAACCGAAAGGGGTAAAGTGGACGACTTTTACGCCGCCCGCGACAACACAATGCCGCCGCTACCGTGGACTAATTTTGCACCGCCGCACACAGCTTTAGTTTTTGTGACTTTCTGGCCTGTTTCAGCATACTTGACTGGCAGTGTGATGCAGCTGAAAAAACTATGGCAACACTCAGCCTTTCCATTTCTGCTCGCGTGGTTTCTACCTTTTTGGATATTGGTCGAATTAGTCCCAACAAAACTCCCTCATTACCCATACCCCGTCTATCCTGCTCTACTTTTATTTGTTGTCAGTTGTGTACTGTCAGCTCCCATCAATTCGTCAACAAAGCCTACTGGTTTTTGGCGCAAGTCTGCACATCTATTCGAACTGGCCACTAGATTGCTGCTAATGTCTGTGCCTTTTTCTATTGGTGTAGGAATTGTTGTAGTCACCTACTTGCTTGAAGGTGTGATCGCTTGGATTCCTATTTTCTTCTCCCTGATGGCAATGTTCGCTGGAGCAGCCGCACTTTACTCTTGGCAAGACAAACCTAGATCTCTTTTTTTTGCAGGACTTTCAGCCTCCGGTTTGTTTTTTGGCTTTTTTCAGTTTGGTGCCCCAGCGTTATCTCGTCTTTGGATTGCCCCAAGGCTTGTTGCACAAATTCAGGGGCATACGGAATGCAGCCAGCCACTAATTTTTGTTCATGGCTACAATGAACCAAGTTTCGTGTTCCTGAATAATCGCCCCGTATACACTTTGGTTGAATATAGAAAAAAGAAGACCATAGACGCAGATTGTCATTTCTTCGTCATAGAAGAACGGCGGGCTAAAGATTTCCCCAAACTAGTGGCGACAGAGGATCGAGGCTCTATTGTCGCGAACTTAGAGGGTTTTAATTTGAGCACAGGCAGATCACTGAATTTTGCGGTTCATCGATTGGAACTCTCCCAAAAATAACGATGAATTGCTCTATATGGTGTCTTCCAGTCTCCAGAGCTGGTACCGCAGAAAGGATTTAGAATGGAACAAAAGTGCAGTGATTTGATCACCATACTTGCTCCCTCTAAGAACGAAGCAGAAAATCTGAAGATCCTGATCGAAGAAATAGAAACTGCAATGGGGGCATTCTCGTTCGAACTGCTTATCATTGACGATGGTTCAACTGACAATACGTTGGAACTCGTCACTACCATGGCTCAAAGTCGCTCTTGGTTACATTGCCTATCACTGTCGCGTTCCGCGGGTAAAAGCGCTGCCATCCGCGAGGGCATACGCCGCTCCACAGGTTCGATAATAGTCACAATAGATGCAGACGGCCAAAACAACCCCGCCTACATTCCTGAACTTGTTCAAGCCTTAGATAATCAAGGTTCTGCCGTGGGCCTGATCGGCGGTCAACGACTTAAAAGATCAGATAACTGGCTGAAGCGTAAAGCATCTCGAATTGCTAATAAAATTCGTGGTTCCATGCTCAACGACCGGACAAGAGATTCTGGCTGTGGATTTCTTGCAATTCGACGAACCGCGTTCGAATCCCTACCTTATTTTGATGGTCGGCACCGTTTCATGGCAGCGTTAGTGTTGCGTGAAGGATATCAAATTGGCCACATAGACGTCATCGACAGGCCTCGCCGTTACGGTGAATCCAAATATGGTATTTTCGATCGAGGGGTAAAAGGTACGATTGATTTGCTCGGCGTATGGTGGTTGCTCAAACGTTCTCCCAAACCATTTTCAGTGGAAGAGATAAGTTAAGATGGCAGTCATTCTCTATGAGTGGTTCAAAAATGTATTCGTTGATCAGTTTGACGCGTGGATCCTGTTAGGGTTCGCCGCTCAGGCTCTTTTTATGATGCGGTTTGTGGTGCAATGGGTAGCATCAGAGCGCGCAGGTAAATCCATTATTCCTCTCGCTTTTTGGTTCTTTTCTATTGGCGGAGGAACGCTGTTGCTTGTTTATGCAATTCGTCAACAAGATCCTGTTTTTATCGTTGGCCAAGGTTTAGGGCTATTCATTTACTTTCGAAATCTCCATCTAATCTATCTGAGTGCGAGGCAAGAGAAATCGAGTAGCAGTTAACCGCGCCCAATCGGGCACAATGTCGCCTGCTTAAGTAGATTCAAATCCTACCTAACCGGAAGGCGGGTGGAGCTTCGGTTAAACGTCCGCAATCCTCAAAAGGTTGGTTTTCCCGACCTGACCAAAGGGAACACCAGCCGTAATGACAACCCGGTCTCCCTTTACTGCAAACCCTTCTTTAACCGTTACATCCAAAGTCTTTTGCACAAGTGCTCTCAGATCGACAATGTGAGCGGTGTGAACACAATGGACGCCCCAAACCAAGCAAAGCTGGCGGGCCGCTTCCAAAGTTGGAGTCAGGCAAAGGATCGGGACCGTCGGTCTTTCCCTTGCTGCTCGGTAAGCAGTGCTACCAGTCCTTGTGTGGGTGATAATGGCTTTGGCTTCCACAGTTTCTGCCGTCTGTGCGGCGGCGGCTGAAATAGCATCTGAACCGGTTGCCTGAAGGTTAATTTGCAACGCTTCCAGTCCAGGACGATAGAAACGCTCTTGTTCTGTCTGACTGATAATTCGGTGCATCATAGTCACGGCCTCGACGGGATAAGCACCCATCGCACTTTCACCAGACAGCATAACGGCATCAGCACCGTCGAACACAGCCGTGGCGACATCAGAAGCTTCCGCGCGAGTTGGGACAGGAGCGGATATCATCGATTCTAACATCTGGGTGGCGACAACCACTGGCTTTCCAGCTTGTCTGCAAGAACGAATGATCTCCTTCTGGACGCCTGGTACTTTTTCTGGCGGCATTTCCACGCCCAAGTCACCACGAGCAACCATGATGGCATCAGCACGTTCGATCATTTCCTCTAGGTTTTCGACGGCTGAAGGTTTTTCGATTTTGACCATTAGAGGCACAGCGCCGCCGATGGCTTCTTTAACCATTGTCACATCGTCTGGCTTTTGAGCAAACGACATTGCAACCCAATCGACCCCCAAACCTAATGCGAAGATTAGGTCCTCTCTGTCCTTCTGAGTAATAGCATCAATAGGCAGTATCTTTCCAGGAACGTTGACGCCCTTGCGATCACTGAGACTTGTACCTGCTAGTACTTCAGTAGATGCAAAATCAGGCCCACAGTCTTTCACTTTCAAACGTACACGGCCATCGTCCAGCAACAATTCAGCACCCGGCTCTAGGGCTGCAAAAATTTCAGGATGCGGCATGGATACCCGTTGCTCGTTCCCTTCCACTTCTTTCAAGACCAACCGGAATGTTTGGCCTTGCTCTAGTTCGACCTTACTGTTTTGAAAAGTTCCCAGACGCAGCTTTGGTCCTTGAAGATCGCAGAGAATAGCAATTGGGCGTTCAAGTTCTAACTCCAGTTCACGTATGTTTGTGTGAACCTTCTTGTGATCACTGTGTGTGCCATGACTGAAATTCAAACGGAAAACGTCAGCCCCAGCGATGACTAACTCTCTGATTCGTTTTTTACTAGCGCTCGCAGGTCCGATGGTAGCGACAACTTTTGTATTTCGATTTCTTTTCATGTCATCCGATTCTGAATCTAATTTGGGGCCTTCTATCATGCAGATATGACAGAAGAACAACAGAAAGAGCCTGGAGCCCTCACATTCTCACGATTAAAGCACGACTCATGCTTGACAGGAAACGACAATTCCATATGTTAGCCTCAACTGATCGACTGCGGCAGACCGTCTCAGTCCTCTCTTAGCGGGAGAGAATTGGTTATCCAATCGCCGAAGGAGCAACCGCCCGGAAACTCTCAGGCATCGAGAACCGCTTAGAGTGCCAGTTATCTGGAAAGTAGGTCCCTCATGGGCCTCGCCGAAGGTGTAAGTCCCCCATTTGGGGATGAAGCTCTCAGGCTTTCGACAGATGGGTGCAGATCATCGCTTAGTCAAGTGGTGTGACGTATTTATTATGTTGGAACCAAAGTTAGATCTTATGCCAGATAACAAACAAACTGCCCTCTTCTCCCTTCACCAGGAACTCGGTGGAAAAATGGTGCCTTTTGCTGGCTATGAGATGCCAGTGCAGTACCCCCTTGGTATCATGAAGGAGCACCTTCATACGCGCGCCTCTGCCGGGCTGTTTGACGTGTCACATATGGGGCAAGTGGAACTGAGTGGTGACAACGTTGAAGCCAAGCTGGAAACGCTCCTGCCCGCTAATGTGCAAGCCCTTAAGCCAGGCCGCATCAAGTATTCGTTCTTCACGACCGAAGAAGGTGGTGTGATCGACGACTTGATGATCACAAAAGATGGCGAAGGAAAACTGTTCCTTGTTATCAATGCTGGTTGCAAAGAAAAAGATCTGGCCCACATGCGGGCTCACCTAGACAGTGTGCAGATCGTTGAACGTGACGATCTCGGTCTGGTTGCTTTGCAAGGTCCAAAAGCATCTGCGGTGCTGGGGCGGTTGGCTCCGGCAGTGATCGAACAGGCTTTCATGTCTTGTCAATTCGTCGACATCGGCGGTGTGAACTGTCGTGTCAGCCGTTCCGGCTACTCCGGCGAGGACGGCTATGAAATCTCCATTCCAAACACTGATCTCGACAGAATTGTACGCCTGCTACTGGCTGAAGAAGAAGTAGAAGCCATCGGACTAGGAGCCAGAGACTCTCTACGGCTGGAAGCTGGTCTCTGTTTATACGGCCATGAACTTGATGAAACTATCTCCCCAGTAGAAGCCGACATTTTGTGGGCGATCCCCAAGTCCCGGCGTGAAAGTGGTGGTTTCCCTGGCGCAGAACGCATTCTGGCCGAGATGGCTTCTGGTCCCAAGCGCATCAGAGTGGGCATCAAACCCGAAGGCCGCGCGCCAATGCGCGAAGGAACAGAGCTCTTCCATGGCGAAGAAAAAGTCGGTGTCATCAAAAGTGGTGGGTTTGGGCCATCGGCTGGACATCCCGTTGCCATGGCACTCGTTCAGTCCGATCTGAAAGAAGTCGGAACAGAGCTGGAAGCAGAAGTCAGAGGAAAAAGACTGCCGTGCAAAGTGGCAGCCCTACCTTTCGTTAAACAAACCTACTACCGTAAATCAAAATAACAGGAGAGAATAATGGCTAGACAATACAGCAGAGAACATGAGTGGCTCGACGTTGAAGGTGACGTCGCTTTGGTGGGCATTACCGAGTTTGCGCAAGAACAGCTCGGCGATATCGTCTTTATCGACCTTCCCGAGGTTGGTGATGAATTTGACAAAGGCGATGATATTGCAGTTGTTGAATCCGTTAAAGCAGCATCAGATGTCTACGCGCCATTGACCGGTGAAGTTATTGAAGTCAATGACTTATTGGCAGACGAACCAGCAACAGTAAACGCTTCAGCTGAAGAAGATGGCTGGTTTTTCAAAATGTCTATCGCGGACAAAAGCGAACTCGACGAACTCATGACCGCTGACGAATACAAAGCTTTCGTCGAATCAGAATCCTGATCAAAAGGCATATTAAAGTGCAATCCCCATCCTCCCCCTTCATTTTCCGTCACTTGGGTCCTCGGCCAGCAGACATCGAAGAGCAGTTATCCCTTTTGGGGCTGTCTTCTTTGAGTGATCTGGCTGACGCCGTTGTTCCGTCAACCATCAGAACTTCCACACCTCTCGACCTCCCTGGAGGTCAAACGGAAGAGGAAGCGCTGAAAAGTCTCAAGGATTTGTTCTCGCAAAACCGAGTTCAGAAGTCTTTTATTGGTCAGGGCTATTACGGCACTCATTTGCCAAAGGTAATTCTGAGAAATTTGCTGGAAAACCCAGGTTGGTACACGGCTTACACGCCTTATCAGCCCGAGATTTCGCAGGGTCGTTTAGAAGCCTTGTTTAACTTCCAAACGATGGTGACGGAACTGACGGCAATGGATGTAGCAAGCGCATCTCTTCTTGATGAAGGTACAGCAGCGGCGGAAGCCATGGCAATGGCCCATCGCAATGCACGGGGAAAGAAGTCAAATTTCTTGGTTGCAGATAACTGTCATCAGCAAACGGTGGATGTTGTCCGGACGAGAGCTATCCCACAAGGTATCTCAATCGAATTGTTCGATCCAACAGCCGGTGTCCCTGACTTCGGTGACGCCTTTGGTATCTTGTTACAGTACCCAGGAACGGACGGACTGGTTCAAAGCCCTCAGAGCTTCATTGATGCCGCGCATGACAACAAGGCTTTGGCTATTGTCGCCGCTGACCTACTTGCTTTGACATTGCTCAAGCCTCCAGGTGAAATGGGTGCTGATATTGTTGTTGGTTCAACGCAACGCTTTGGTGTTCCCATGGGCTTTGGTGGACCACATGCTGCCTATATGGCCGTTACCGAAAAACAGCAACGCAATATCCCTGGCCGCTTGATTGGCTTATCCATCGACAGCAAAGGCCGCGATGCCTATCGATTGGCGCTGCAAACACGTGAACAGCACATCCGCCGTGAGAAGGCGACATCCAACGTCTGCACAGCTCAGGTTCTGCTAGCCGTTATTGCCTCGATGTACGCGTCTTACCATGGGCCTGAAGGCTTGGAAGAAATCGCAAGCAAGGTGAACAAGCTTGCGGGTTCTTTTGCCAAGGGTGCAAAAGCTCTGGGTCTAGAGGTTTCTGATGATTTCTTCGATACAGTTGCCGTTGTTACTGGCAGCAACACAGACGGCTTTATAGCATCCACCTGTGAAGCTGGCTTTAACCTGAGAAAAGGAAGTGATGATCAGGTAACATTGTCCTTTGATGAAACCCATTGTTTGGATGACGTTAACCAACTTCTCTCAATTTTGGCCTCTTCTGTTGGCAAAGAAGCAAGCACTGCTGCTTTATCGGCCGAAGACTTACCAAAAGGTCTCGTTCGTCAGTCTTCCTTCATGAGCCAAGACTGTTTCCATCTCTATCGCTCTGAAACAGAAATGATGCGTTATTTGCGTAAGTTGATGGACAAAGATCTGGCCCTTGATCGTGCTATGATCCCGCTTGGTTCTTGCACCATGAAACTGAATGCTGCTGCTGAGATGATCCCTGTCACCTGGGAAGAAACCGGCAACATTCACCCCTTTGCACCTGCCGATCAATGGCGTGGCTATGAGGCTATGATCAGAGACCTCGAGCTAATGCTTTGCAAGGTCACCGGATTTGATGCCGTCTCCATCCAGCCTAATGCTGGCAGCCAAGGTGAATTTGCAGGCCTGCTTGCCGTCAAAGCCTTCCAGGAATCTCAAGGGCAAGGCCACAGAGACGTTTGTTTGATCCCAAGTTCTGCTCATGGCACCAACCCTGCTTCTGCACAGATGGCAGGTATGAAAGTGGTTGTTGTGAAGTGTGATGAGGAAGGCAATGTTGACGTCGCTGATCTCAAAGAAAAGGCAGAGAAGCATCAGGAGTCCTTATCAGCTTTGATGATTACGTACCCATCGACGCATGGTGTTTTTGAGGCTTCCATTCGCGACATCTGCCAAATCATTCATGATCACGGCGGTCAGGTCTATATGGACGGTGCAAATCTCAATGCGCAGATCGGCATGAGTGAGCCCGGAGAGTTTGGCGCAGATGTTTCACACATGAATCTACACAAAACTTTTTGCATACCGCACGGCGGTGGTGGTCCTGGCGTTGGCCCAATTGGTGTCAGAGCTCATTTAGCACCCTATCTTCCTGGCCATCAAACCCACGAGACGGAGCGCAAAGGCGGCACGATCTCAGCCGCTCCTTTTGGTTCCGCGTCGATCCTGCCGATTTCTTGGATGTACATGAAGATGATGGGCGGTGACGGTTTGAAGATGGCGACCGAACTGGCTATCCTCAACGCTAACTACATGGCGAAGCGTCTGAGTTCAGCGTACCCAGTTCTTTATTCCGGTCCTGGTGGCTGGGTGGCTCACGAATGCATCATTGATGTACGTCAGTTCAAAGAAGCAGGCGTTAGTGTTGATGACATAGCCAAACGGTTGATTGACTATGGTTTCCACGCGCCAACCATGTCGTTCCCGGTTCCAGGTACTTTGATGATCGAACCTACGGAAAGTGAATCAAAAGAAGAGTTGGATCGTTTCTGTGATGCTATGTTGTCGATCAGAGGAGAGATTGCCAAAGTTGAGAAAGGCGAATGGCCAACGGACGATAATCCTCTGTACAACGCGCCACACACTGCGGAAGATCTGATGGCGGATGACTGGTCTCATCCCTACCCTCGCGCTCTTGGTGCCTATCCTTCGGACGAGCCGAGAGCGACAAAGTATTGGGCTCCAGTCAGCCGTGTTGACCAAGTTTACGGTGACAGAAATTTGGTCTGCTCTTGTCCTCCTATGGAGGCTTATGCCGAGGCCGCTGAATAAATTAGATGAGATTGGGGCAGCGTTCCTCGTTGCCCCTTCTTTTCTGTTGAAAAGCCAAGCAACAACAGGCAGTTTGCTCTCAGTTAATTGCAGGGTAAACCATGACTAAAAAAGCCAAGAACATCCTCTTCATTATGTTCGACCAGTTGAGATTTGATTATCTGAGCTGTGCCGGACACCCAACCTTGATGACCCCAAACATTGATCGCCTCGCGTCAATGGGTGTTCGCTTTAACCGAGCTTACGTTCAGTCTACCATCTGCGGCTCGTCCCGCATGTCCTATTATACCGGCCGCTATGTCGACAGCCATGGCTGCGGCGCTAATACTGTGCCTCTGAAAGTCGGCGAACTCACCCTGGGCGATCACTTACGTCCATTGGGTATGAAAACTGTTCTCGTTGGCAAAACCCATATGAGGGCAGATGCGGAGGGCATGGCCAGGCTCGGTTTACGCCCTGACTCAGAAATCGGTGCTCGCGTCGCCGAATGTGGTTTTGACATTTACGAACGTGACGATGGGTTATTGCCAGAAGGTCCCAAAGGCTTTTATGATCCCGCAGGCCTTAAAACGAGCTACAATGAATATCTTCGCGAGAAGGGTTATGAAAGCCATAATCCTTGGCATGATTTCGCCAATTCAGCCATCACCGACGATGGTGAGTTGGCTTCAGGCTGGTTTATGAAGTATGCCGACAAACCGGCCAACATCGAAGAAGAACACTCCGAAACCCCCTACCTGACCAGACGTGGCCTCGAATTCATCGAGCAAGCCGGTGATGAGCCTTGGTGTATGCATTTGAGTTTCATCAAGCCCCATTGGCCCTACATCGTTCCTGCACCCTACCATTCCATGTACAGCCACAACGAAGTCCTGCCGGTTGTGCGGTCCGAACAAGAAAAAGAAAACACCCATCCCGTGTTGGCGAGCTTTACGGAGAACCCAGTTGCCGTCGCTTTTGCACGTGACGATGTCCGCGCTAAGGTGGTCCCAACCTACATGGGCTTGGTCAAACAGATAGACGACCAAATGGGCGTGTTGTTCAAATACCTGGAGGACACGGGCCGCATGGTTGACACCATGATTGTCCTGACTTCTGATCACGGCGATTACCTAGGTGATCATTGGCTCGGCGAAAAAGAACTGTTCCACGAGTGTTCGGTCAAGGTCCCGATGATCATCTATGATCCATCCGAGAAAGCTGACAATACGCGCGGAACAGTCTGCGAAGATCTTATAGAAGCCATTGATCTTGCTGCCACATTTGTGGACTACGCTGGTGGCAAAGTCCCAGAACATATTTTGGAAGGAAAATCCCTTCGCCCATTCCTTGAGGGTAACAAGCCAGAAGAGTGGAGAGACTACGTCATTTCAGAAATGGATTTCTCACAAAATCTCGTCGCGAAGAAACACAATCTAAAGCCCAAAGATTCACGCATGATTATGATCGCGGATAAGCGTTGGAAGTACACATTCTTTGATGCCTTCCGCCCCATGTTGTTCGATTTAGAAAATGACCCCAATGAATTCACTGATCTTGCAACGGATCCTGCTTACACTCACATCATTGAGATGATGGAAAAACGTATGGCCAAGTGGAGCCGACGTTTTGCGCAACGCACCACAATCACAGACGAAGAGTTCTTAAGAAAACGCGGCAACTCCAAAGAATCTGGCGTTTTGATCGGCATCGTTGACGAAGCAGACTTAGACGAACGGTACACGAAACCGTACACTGGTAAAATCCGTCAATCGGCAGGCAGCTCGTAAGTCAGGGTTGCCCAAATAGATTCCCAATGTGATCCCTTTTTGATGCCTTCAGGTCTCGGATCTCGGATATGCATTGCGTTAATCAAGAACGGCCCTCCTTCAAAGGCCGGAATCGTTACACGACCTTGGCTATCAGTTGTTACTCTATCTTCTACGGCATCAGTGCTGCCTTCGACATAGTGATAGATCTGCACATCCGTTTGCGCGTAAGGCTCGCCCCCTAGAAACACTTGCACATCAACCCCATTTGAAAGGTCTGATGTAAAGGGATTGGTCAACGCAACAATCTCAATTGGTTGCCCAAGAAATCTATCTTGCCCCGCACCCGTTCCGACCGCGATCAGAGACTTAGCGTAGCGGTAGTATGTCTCCATGATCTTCTCAGTCGGAAAACCCCGCTCTTCATGAACTGCCAAAACCCAGTCCATCTTCTTGCTTCTTATGAATGCTTCAAACTTTTCAAACTTGTTGTACCGCACCCACTGCATGGTGGAAGCGTAAACTGGAACGTGCAAACCCTTCTGCTTTGTCACAACGTTGAGCGCTGGTCTATCCCCCCTCCTACCTTTTACGGGCTCAGTACCAGCCTTGTTGACCATCTCAAACCGCGTGAAGATTTCGTTGACGTAGGAGTAAGTCGTTCCCTTGAAGTCTTGTCCATTTTTCAAATTAGCTTGTATATTTTCGCCAAGAGCCACTTTGTAAGACAAAGGCTCAATCCAAAACTCATGAGCTAAAGAAGAAGAAAGTGACAACACCCAAAATATCGGGACTAGAATCAAGCTTGAAATTCTGGGATAAATCACAACTACATCCAATCAAAATGGTCACAATGTTCTCAAGCTTGCGCCTCCCGTTCCTGTCCTGTCAAGCATTGCTATTGCTTGTCATGTTTATTCCGTCAGTTCATTCCCACGAAATTCGCCCTGCGATTGCGGAACTAATTTTTTCTGACTCTGGTGAGAGTTACGAACTGTCAATAGAGCTCAATTTGGAAGCTTTGGTTGCAGAGGTGGGTTCGGATCATGAAGACACGGACGAGTCGGCAAATGCGTCTGAATACAATCGGCTAAGAAGTCTAACGCCAATCGAAATGGCACAGGAATTTAGGAAGTTTGAAAGCACTCTCTTAAGCAAACTAACTCTACGCTCAAACGGCATAGACCTAAGTCGTCAGATCAAGGAAACTATAATTCCTCCTGTCGGTGATATCGACTTGCCCCGTGACTCTGTTGTTACCGTCACAGGAGATCTGTTTCCTGGTTCTACTGATCTAATATTTGGTTGGGATACATCGTTGGGTTCAATTGTCATCCGTACAGCCGTTGATGACAATGGAGACGGTTACTCGGCCTTTCTGCAGAATGGTGACCTGACCGAGCCAATTTCTATCACCGGCGCTCAATCACAGTCTGGTTGGTCCGTTTTTTTGAACTATATCGCTGTTGGTTTCGAACACATAGTGCCTTTGGGCATGGACCATATTCTCTTTGTCATAGGTCTGTTCTTGCTTTCCACCAGGCTCAAACCGCTGTTAGTTCAAATTACATCCTTTACGTTGGCCCACACGATTACCCTTGCGCTTGGCTTGTTTGGTGTGCTGGTTGTCCCGGCATCTCTCGTAGAGCCCTTGATAGCAATCTCAATTGTTTATGTAGCTGTTGAGAACATTCTGTTTAGTCGAATGACTAAATGGCGGCCTGTTCTTGTTTTTGCATTTGGCTTGCTTCACGGATTGGGTTTTGCGGGTGTCTTGAGCGAATTTGGATTGCCGCAAGGTCAATATGTGGTTGGGCTGCTAGGGTTCAATCTTGGTGTGGAGTTTGGTCAGTTGGCAATCATAGCCGTTTGCTTCACCCTTGTCGGCTATTGGTTTGGTCAAAAGGCTTGGTACCGAAAAGCTATTGCGATCCCTGGATCTTTAGCTATCGCAGCCGTGGGAGCTTATTGGGCTATTGAGCGCATTTTTTTATGATTTCGGTTTTGCTTGTTTGCTAAGCACCGTGGCTATTTCTCGTACGTTGGCGTTATTGGCGCTCTGTTTGGCAAGTGAGACCACGAGCTTTTGATCCAATCGAACGTCATGGGTGAAAGGTTTTGTCAAGACACCGGCAGTAAGCAGAGGCCGCACCAAGAGATCGTGGCCCATCAAGACTCCTGCTCCATTCTTTGCTTCTTCAACCGCTAAACTGTAGAGCGAGAATTCTGATTTCCTTAACTTCGAAGCCGGGGTTTCGTTACAAGCCTCGAACCAATGGTCCCAGTCCGCTTCCCATTTGTTGTCGATCAAAAGGTTCGCCGCTTCCAAGCTCTCCGTGGATGCGATTTCAGTTGCAAGATCTGGTGAACAAACAGGATAAATCAAATCATCGGCAATGATCGTTTGCGTTTCTCCCTCAACCTCTTCTAAAAAGAATATGGAAAGATCAAAAGATTCCCTCTCCAAATTGGGCGGAGTATCCATTGCCGTTATTGAGATCGATAATTCAGGCATCTGACCTCGAAGAAGAGGCAAGAGCGGCGACAGCCACAATTGGGCAATAGCTGGCAACGCAGCGATCCTAATTTTGTTGGGTTCGGCTCTGACCTGAAGCGCCTGGATCGCTTCGGATAGACTATCGAAAGCCTCGACGAATTTTGGACGAACATCCCTGCCAACCGCAGATAGGTGGACACCCTTTGCGCCGCGTTCGAACAGTTCAGTCCCGTACCATAGTTCCAATGCCTTTATTTGTTGAGCGACTGCACCTGGTGTCACCGATAGCTCTAACGCTGCAGCGGTGAAAGATTCCAGCCTAGCCGCAGCTTCAAACGCACGGAGTGCATTGAGTGGCGGGCTCTTTGTGTGTTTCTGCATTTGGCACCAAATCCAAGGCATAGATTTACTATGCCTAAAGATTAACAGAACTCGTTTGCTTTGGCCCAAACAAATTGCCACAAGAGGACCAATTCCACCTAATACTGAAGAGTTTTCCCATGAGCACTTTCTTCCACACACCAATTGAACAAACAGACAGCCTGATCGCCAACGCGTTGAGCGACGAAAAATCACGCCAGCAAAACCAGATCGAATTGATAGCTTCCGAAAACATCGTTAGCCGCGCTGTCCTAGACTGTCTCGGTCATGAGATGACAAACAAAACTCTGGAAGGTTATCCAGGATCTCGTTTTCATGGTGGTGGTCGTTTCGTGGATGTGGTTGAACAAGCAGCAATCGACCGCGCTAAAGAGCTCTTCTCTTGCGACTACGCCAACGTCCAACCGCATTCTGGTAGCCAGGCAAACCAAGCCGTCTTCTTCACTCTCGTGAATCCTGGCGACAGAGTGCTCAGTCTTGATCTCGCGGCTGGTGGTCACTTGAGCCACGGCCTGGGAGCCAACCTATCTGGTCGCTGGTTTGAAGCCCATCATTACGGTGTTGATCGAGAAACCGGTCTGATTGACTATGATCGTATGGAAGCGTTGGCCAAGGAGTTGAAACCGAAACTCCTCATTGCCGGAGGTTCAGCCTATCCGCGAGAGATCGATTTTGAACGCATGCGGGCCATAGCGGACAAGGTCGATGCTTTCTTCCACGTCGACATGGCACATTTCGCTGGCCTGGTTGCCGGCGGTGTTCACCCTTCACCTTTGTCCTGCGCCGACCTTGTCACCTGCACGACCACCAAGACACTCCGCGGTCCACGAGGTGGCGTCATTCTATCTAAAAACAAAGACTATGAACGAAAGCTGCAAGCCGCAGTCTTTCCTGGCGTCCAGGGATCTATTCACACCCAGGTCATCGCCGCTAAAGCTGTGTGCCTTGGTGAAGCATTGAACGCTTCCTTCAAAGACTATGCACGACAGGTGAAGGCCAATGCTCAAGTGCTGGCAAAGACTCTGATGTCCAAAGGGATTGGTATTGTCTCTGGTGGTACTGACACTCATATCGTTCTGCTTGATCTTCGTGGGCAAAACTTAAAAGGCAGCCAAGTAGAGAAGGCTTTGGACGCCGCCGACATCACCTCAAACAAGAACCCCATTCCGTTCGACAGCCCTCGCCCACCAGAATGGGTTGGCTTGAGATTAGGCACAGGAGCAGCCACAACACGAGGGTTGAAAGAAAAAGAGTTCGCTGAACTCGGTGACATTATTGCAGATTTAATCCTTGCCGAGGGCGAAGGAAAATTATCTTCCGTTGTCGAAAGCGCCAAATCCAAGACGTCTAAGCTCTGTAAGGAATTTCCAATCTACAGCTAGGAGCTAACAATGGTACAAGTCGTATATTCTGATCAATGGGGCGACGTTGTCGACCGGCCGGAGGATGATTGCGTTGAAATCAGATGGTTCGATACAACATCACAAATGGACGGAAACGACTTCAGTGAGTTTCTCACCCGTTACGTTGAACAATTCGAACAGTCGAACTGCAACAACGGCATGATCGACGCGGTCCAATTCAAGATGGACTTTGCCAAGATGAACATGGGCTGGCGCGATATCCACATCGTTCCTCGCTACAATGCTGCAGGAATGAAGAAGTTCGCCTTTGTTATGCCTCAAGGAATGCCTGCCATCGGCAAGGCACCTGTCAATGAAGGGCCAGCCAACTTTCCGACTGCATACTTCGCAACTCGTGCTGAAGCTGTTGCTTGGTTAAAAGCTTAAATCGACCTGATGGTGAAGGCATCTAGTCTTTCATCATCAACGCTTCATAAAGCAAAGTGTGAAAGTGATGTACAGCGTGCTCACTTTCACTGCTGCGCTTAAGTTTTCCCTAATTGATACATACACACTAACGTTCCTCATTTAGAACGGAATCAATTCGATCAGGAAACGACAATTGGTCAGCCTACTGACACAATCTGTCAGCAGAAGTCAGCTACATTAAGAATGTAGCTGCAATAGAATAGAGATCACATGAACTGAATTAGTTCCGACTTAATCTGACATAGTAGTCCTTCCAGCTAGCTGGAAGGACTACGTTCGGCTCTTGAAGGAGCCAGCCGTTTCCGGTTTTGATGTAGGTGCAAACCAAAAACATCAAACAAAGGAAACTACGATG
>CAJQQZ010000119.1 GCA_905480575.1 uncultured Alphaproteobacteria bacterium
TTCCAGCTAGCTGGAAGGACTACTATGTCAGATTAAGTCGGAACTAATTCACTTGAGGAGTGCTGGCCAATTACCAGCTCGTGTTATCAAACTAATCATACGACGCCAGCGTGAGAGTGAGCGCCTGATTGGGTGGTTGCAGTTCGGTCTCATTGTTTTCATGGGTTTGCTCTATTCTGCTTCTCCAAAGACTTTTGGTGACGATGCCAGTTTCGCGCCTGTACCGTCCGTTTTGGCCTCTTACTTTGTTTTTACCCTGTTGCGCTTGTGGCTTTCATTCAATGTGGATTTGCCGCGGTGGTATCTTTGTCTTTCCATACTGGCTGATTTGGCGCTGCTTTATGGCCTGATATGGAGCTTTCATTTGCAGTACGAGCAACCGCCGTCTTTTTATTTGAAGGCGCCGACATTGCTCTACGTTTTCATTTTCATTGCCTTACGTGCGTTAAGATTTGAGGCGTTCTACATTCTTTTTACAGGCATTTGTGCGGCCATAGGTTGGGGCCTTATGTTCCTTTATGTCATCCGATATGACTCTATGAGCGACATGATAACAAATGACTACGTTACTTATCTTACCTCCAATTCTATTTTGGTGGGTGCAGAGATAGATAAGATTGTTTCCATACTACTGGTGACTTTTATCTTAGCGGCCGCCATTCACAGAAGCCGGGCAGTGGTGGTTGAGGCGGCGATAGAACGCACAGCTACCCAAGAGCTGTCCAGATTTTTTGCTCCAGGTGTCGCGGAGACTATAACTTCGGCGGAACAATCTTTGCAGCCAGGGCAAGGAGACACGCGAAACGCTGCTATTTTGATGGCCGATATACGTGGTTTTACAAAGATGGCGACAGAGGTTCCGCCCAATGAAGTAATGACGCTTTTGGCTGAATACGAGAGCAGGATGGGGAAAGTCATAGATGAGAACGGCGGCGCAATTGACAAGTTTCTCGGGGATGGAATTCTGGCAACCTTTGGGGTTGTGACGGAAGGGGACGAACCTGCTGCTCAAGCGATGCGGGCTTTGGAAGGGCTGCTTATTGAAAGTGAAGATTGGGCTAGGGAGCGACACGCGGCTGGCCTTAGACCTCTTTCGATTGGCTTCTCTGTGGCAACAGGCAGCGTTGTTTTCGGTGCCGTTGGCGACGAAACAAGATTAGAAATGACGGTGATAGGAGAGGCTGTCAATCGAGCAGCCAAGCTAGAGAAACACAACAAAGTGGAACAGGTTTGCGCAACTGTTGAGATTGAAACATTCGAGCTATCACAGCAACAAGGCTATTCACCTAAACGAAACTACAAAATTTTGAAGCAAAGACAGATAGATGGCTTGGCGGTCCTTCAAGACCTCGTGGTTTTTGATTAATCCAAGACCTGTAAATTGATGAAATTTGTGTAGATCTCTACATGGATTAAAGGTGTTTGAGTAACGATTTTTTTGCGCAGCCCTTTCGTCCAAGAACCACGGTTTAACATGCGCTCCATTCGCGCCCTGTTCTGTTTGCTGCCGAATACGGAATCCCAGTTGTCTTCACTATCGCGGATATGAAAACGGTGGTAGTTGGCGCGGTCCTGTCGAACGATCGCCGCGGCGTTCCTAAGCCGATTTCCTTTGGAGTTATAGTGATCATTGCTAGACAGGCGAGCGTAGTACGAGCCGAGGAAGTCTGCTTGAGCCGTTGGAATGAAACCAGAAAAAAAGACAAACAAAATCAAACAGATTGACTTTTGCATCCCGAAAACTCCGGATTGGTGAAGTTGAATAAATTGGCCCTTTAAAACCCTGTGGATCAGTCTAAGCTAGACTCGATGTTAGTCAAGGATTTAGCCGTGGTTTTTAGCAATCAGTTGGGGCAACGGATAGGAGAGGATCTTTCTGCTCGGGAAGTTCCTCTTCTACCAAGTCGTGAACCAATGGTCGGCAATCTGTGTAAGTTGGAAGCCATTGATGTTGGGCTTCATTCATCCGACCTTTTTGATGTGTTTTCTTTGGACTTAGAGGGGAGAGATTGGACCTACATGTCCCATGGTCCCTTTAGCAGACTGTCTGATTTCCAGGCCTGGATGAAGGGGTATTGTTTGAGCAAGGATCCGTTGTTCTATGCCGTGGTCGATGGGGAAACTGGGAGAGCTGTGGGAATGGCCTCTTACCTTCGTATCAACCCACAAAGTGGCTCGATTGAAGTGGGGAGTATTCATTTTTCCCAACTGATGAAGGTGAAGCCCATTGCAACAGAAGCCATGTACCTAATGATGAAACGGGCTTTTGAGGCGGGATACCGCCGGTATGAGTGGAAATGTAATGCCTTCAATGTGCCATCCTGTAGAGCGGCGGAACGATTGGGGTTCTCCTACGAGGGGACTTTTCGCAATCATATGATCGTGAAGGGCAGAAACAGAGATACGGCGTGGTTTTCTATCCTTGAAGAAGAATGGCCACCGCTTCGAGACGCTTTTGAAACCTGGCTTTCTCCCAGCAATTTTTCAGAGACTGGACAGCAGCGAAAGCGGTTGTCTGCTTTAACGAAGAGCATCCCGGTTAATAGAATGGGCGAAGAATAGGTGAACCAATGATAACGAAAGAAGAAGTTCGGGGCGAAGTAGAGAGACTACACACTTTCATATCAGCCTGGTTTAGAGGAGACGGAGAACTGAACGATTTTGGATTTGAGAGAGAGTTCTCTTCGGTCTTATCGTCCAGCTTTATCAACATTCAACCTTCCGGAGAGGTACTTAGTCGCGATGATCTGTTAGGACCAATTGAGCGCGCCTTTGGCTCCAACCCAGATTTTGCGATCACCGTTAGCGATGTTGAAATTCGCATAGGTATGAGCGGTGAGTTTTGTTTGGCAACATATCTCGAATTTCAACAAGGTGCTAAGAACACTGTCCCTGCCGACAACTATCGCCGTTCTACCGTTCTTTTTGAGAAGGTAGATGGCCGGTTAGTTTGGCATCATATACACGAGACAGCTTGTGTTTGAAGGTGCCACTGTGACCAAGTTTTCACCACAAGCGCTGCGGACACTCAACTGAAGGAGCAATGATGTTTTTCTACCTGTCGAAAATTGTCTGGTTTTTGCTCCAGCCATCATCGGTGATTTTTCTCTGCCTGTTGGTGGGTACTCTGTTGACGCTGGCCAACAAGAAAGGACGGGGGCTTTTTCTTAGCGTTGGTCTCCTAGGGTTGTTGGTGTTTGGCTTGAGCCCGGTTCCTCGTTGGATGATGGAAAACCTGGAAAGCCAGTCCCTACCTACTGCGGGGCAAAGCATGAAAGTGCCTGTGGGTACTATTTTGCTGGGAGGGTTCGTCGACACAGTTACTTCAACGGCGACTGGGCAAATGATGACAACTGATTCAGCGGATCGATTGCTAACAACCCAGATTCTTATGACCGATATGCCTTCAGCACCGATGATAATCACTGGAGGAGCCAATCCTTTGGTTGGGGGAAAGGGGGAAGCTGTCTTGGTTGAGGAGTTCTTGAAAAAAGTCTCTCTTCATACCTCCCAGGTCTACGTGGAGAATGAGGCTTTGAACACAGCCGAAAACGCCACAAAGACGTTGGCGTTAATCAACAAATTCCACCCACAGCTCAAAGATAAACCTTGGCTTTTGGTGACGTCTGCATTCCATATGAAACGTTCGCGGGCCATCTTTGAAAAGGCAGGTTTGGGCGTGATACCTGTTCCAACGGATTTTCGAAGTGAAGTGATGACGGGTCGCTCCAAGCGTGGATATCGTTCAATAGCGTTAGGCCTTAAAGACACTGACATTGTCATGAAAGAACACGTGGGATATTTTGTTTACTGGATGACGGGGAGGCTTTGATGACAGAACAAACTATGCCAACGAACGTAGCGGAGGTATTTGCGTCCTATCCAGATGAAGCCAGAGAATTGTTGTTGGCTGTCAGGTCAATGATCCTGAACGAAGCCAAATCAAAGAACGAAGTTGGCCCTGTCACCGAAACGTTGAAGTGGGGAGAGCCGTCTTACCTAACGGAGAAAACTAAGTCTGGTTCTACAATTCGCCTTGGATGGAAAGCCAAAGCACCTGACAAAATTGGGGTTTTCCTGAACTGTAACACGTCGCTGGTCGAAAGCTACCGCGCGCTGTTCCCAGATGAACTGAGTTGTAGAAGTTCAGACCTGATCTGACAGTTTCCGGATTTTGATGCGGTGTCTGTCGGATCAAATTCAGTTTATGAACTTGGCCTTCCAGATTTCTTTGCCCTCTATCATTGTCTCAAATGGCGTTCTTCCGCAACA
>CAJQQZ010000120.1 GCA_905480575.1 uncultured Alphaproteobacteria bacterium
ACAACACCCATCATAGGTCTCAATGACGGACAATGTCTTCTGGCCCCTGCAGAGGCCAGAAGACATACCCAAAAATCAAACAAACTGGCCTACTTTTGCTCCGCCCCAATGGCAGACTTTTACTCCGCCGTTGACAGCTCAAAGCTATTCATCCAAACTTCAAACTCTCTGGGAAGGGCCTCTGGAAATCTACATTTATGCCCTTGTCGCTGATTGACAATGTCGTATCCGTTGTAGGCTCGAAATAGCTCAGGGACTTCAATAGCTTGATCTCCCCAATAAAGAAATTTTTCACTAATCAATACCCTGTTTACGCTTGTGTCCTTTCTGATATTTCTTCCATTTAGCAATCCTCTGGACAAACTATGGTGAGAGTCTAGCTGTTCTGCAAATTCGCCAGGAATGACATTGTAATAGATATTGTCACCAAAAGCCTGCCTCAAACTAAGCCCCTGCTTTGGCTTCTTTCTCTGAAATCTCTCGTCATTGAAATACTCATCAAAAGTCAAAGTCTCAGAGACTTTCATTGCATAAATGAGCTTTTCGTTTAGCTTGTTTGATTGCGAACCAATACCGGCGATCCAATCGCCTAAATTGGCAGTCCTGCGAATTTGCGTCATACAATTCGCCAGGGTGCAGTATCCAAAAAAGGGATTAGGCGCGAACCCGAAATCTCTCGCCACTTTGTAAGAAAACAATCTCATTAACAGCTAAATCTTGGAATCTCAGGAACTGTTCGCTGAGAACCATCAGGGTCACACCATTTGGGTTCATCATTTTCTATTGCCTGGACTATACTGTCTCCTGACCACCCCACCAGAGCATCCCCATAGTCATTAAAGGCCTCTGGTACATCACACCCCTTGTCTCCATAGGCCCAAACACCAACGATTCTCTTTTCTTCTCTCGCTGCTCGTTTGATCTCTTTATCTACCCATTCGCTATCTTTGGTGCCAGGAGAGATTAAAACAATCATAGTTCCAGCCCAACTGATTCGTGGTCCAATAATCTCATTCATAATGTAATCTGGAGATTTAGCATTATTAGGCTTATCAGAATTGATCGAGGAATCCCGCATCTGCATACCATTCTTTTGCAGCAGCGACTTTAGCTCGCCGAGCTTCTTGTCGTCCTCGTGAATATGACTGATGAAAACATTTCTCGGATTTCGCATTCTCGTTCCTCAAAAACAAAAAAAGGACTTTGCACAGGAACTATTGGTTCCTGTGCAAAGTCCTCCCTGATTTTCCTTATTCCACCTACCTTACACCAACGATTCGCTTCTGTCAAATCTAGAGTATAATCAGCTCAATACTCCATAAGAGAGAAAAATGCTCCTAGAAAGAATTTTATGTATATTTATATCTATTTTAGACCGCTTCAATCAATCTACTTCTGATCAGAAGATCAGCCAAAGTCGCTCCCGCTCCAACTTCCCCCGCCACCCCTCACTCTCAACAATCCCACCATTCACAATCGCCTCCGGCACTTCGCCATTCAGAACAGCCAGAACAGCGCGAAGGTCGGTTGCGCCGAGCTCAGCGAAACATTGGTCGGTAAAACAAAGCGAATGCGGGGTGGTGATGACGTTATCTAGGGCAAAGAGAGGATCATCGGCGCTGGAGGGCTCTATCTCGAAGACATCGAGGGCAGCGCCAGCAATGACACCATCTTGCAGGGCTTTCGTTAGGGCCGTCTGGTCGACGATTGGACCGCGGGCTGTGTTGATCAGGTAGGCTGTTGGTTTCATGCTTGCTAAACGTTCAGCGTTGACCAAACCGCGCGTTTCTTCGTTCAATGGGCAAGAGACCGATAGGAAATCGCTTTCCTTGAAGACCTCCTCCAGAGAGACCAATTCTACGCCCAACGACTTGGCCAATTCAGGAGCCACAAAGGAATCGTGGGCGATGAACCGCATGTCGAGGGGCTTTGCGAGGCGAAAGGCCTCTGCACCGATGTTGCCCATGCCGATGGCGCCAAAGGTTCGACCAACTAGGCCAACGCCCATGTGATCGCTGACCTGTGCCCAGCCATCTGGTCCTTGGCGGGTCAAGCGATCTTTGGCCATCATCTTGGTCGATAGCGTCAACAGGAACGTCAAGATAGAGACCGCCACCGGACGCCTCACACCGCTGGGCGCAATCACTAGCGCTACGTCGTTGTCGTTACAGGCATCGACATCGACCGTGTCATAGCCCACACCAAACCGCGCAATGATCGAAAGTCGTCCGTCGCCTGGGAACGAATTGCGGTCAAACTTGGCGGTCAGCAGGATCACAGCGTCATAACCGACCATGTCTTCGGCCGCTATCCGGCCTTCGGTGACGGGCACGTAACCCCATTCAACCCTCGGATCTTCATCAAGGGGTGTTAGATCGAACATAGGGAAAGCGGGCGTTCCATCCGCTTTCAGGAAATCGGAAGAAAGGGCGACACGAAACATACCCATGGTTTATCCCCTGCCCGCTTCGGCGCTTGCACCAATCTGTTCTTGAATAGCCTGATAGCCCTCACGCAAAGCCTTCTGGAAAACCCAGATATCACCGAGATAGCAGATGAAGTCGCAGCCCTGATCAAAAAGAACCTTAGCTTCATCTCCAGAGCCAGCGATCCGTCCGACAGAAACGCCCGCTTTGTTGGCCGAGGCCATGATGTGATCCACTGCCTCAACGAACTTGGGGTTGTCGAATTCGCCGGGAATACCCAGAGAAGCGCTGAGATCAAAGTGGCCCAGCCAGATCGCATCAATTCCAGTCGTTGCGACAATGGCCTCACAGTTCTCGACCCCATCCGCCGTCTCAATCAAAGGCACGAGACAGGTTTTGTCGTTGGCGGCGTTAATGGCATCCATCACCGGCTGTGGTTGGTAGTCATCGTGAGCAATGGCAAAGGCACAACCACGCGTTCCGACAGGTGGATAGTTGATGGCGTCAACACCGGCCTGGGCTTCAGCGGCGGACCCAAGCATAGGCAAAAGAATGCCCTGCCCACCCACATCGCAAGCACGCGCAATATGATGCGTTTCTTTTGACGGCGGTCTCAGCAGCGTTGCAATACCCGCATCGTGCAGATTCCTGAGCAAACCTTTCACCGTCTCAAACGAAAACCCACTGTGCTCCATGTCTAAGAGGACATATTGAGTGCCGCTGGCTTTTAAAATCTGACCTAGGCCCGAGGTTGCAAATTCGCCGATGTAGGTCCCAACTTTTAATTGCTTGTTTCCCAGTAGTTCCTTGAAAGTCATGTGCAGCCTTCCCGTTTTGATTTCGTTGTCGCTTAACGATCTAAAACGAGAAGGTAGTTTTCCTTAGATAAATCTCAAGTCCAACTGAATTCTTTAGCACTGGCAGAACGATGGTTAAGGATAACAAGGTGGAGGTGTGCTGCCTCCTGACGCATTTCCACCAACGGGATGACAGCTCGCTTTCGAAGCGCCAGTCATGAAGCAAGCGCTGTTTGACCATCCTGACAAATCGTTTTTGGTTGCCTTGGATCGTGTCCAAAGTACATAGCCGTGATCCTTGCCATCTGAATAAACCGTTCCTTTTAGGCTATCGAAATCAGCCGAGCATACGTCGGGGCTTGGAACATGGCGCTCATGAACACCACCATGACCAACGATATACTGCTCGGGTGCTTTCCAGATATCGTTTCCTGAAGCATCTTTGTCATGGAACTGGATGCGTTGGAAGTAGTGTTGATGACCAGCAACCGTCGTACTTGGAATGCAAGTTCCGTTTGCCGTGCAGAGGCTGCCATTCACCCCATTTTTCATCATATCGTACATCGCCTGCGTCCAACCGTTATACGGGGAGCTGCTACCGGAGTAATCCCAAAGAGGTTTATGCCCTACCCACCAAACAGAGCCAGAGAAACCTTTAGATTTCCGAAATGCTAAACCGAAATTTTTTGTCATCACCTCAATTAGAGTAGCGTCGTCACCATTTGAAGGCCAAGGGTTGTTGTTTGAGCAAGGGCCATTCGAAAAATTGGCACAATCGGCAGAAGTGTCAAGCACGACAAAACGGTGTGCAAGGCCCGCCCCACCATGACCGTTTGCCAAAGGTGCTATATCAAAAGTCCACGGTGCAATCACAGCGTTTCCATCAACCGTACCATCAACGTTTGAGGGTGGACAACTGGATGCTTGTGCAGCTTCATTAGCTTCAAACAAATAGAACCAGCCATTTCCATACCAGATTTCGCTATGCGAGCACTGTTCGTGGTTCCCTCTCCCTGCCAGGAAAACTGAGTTTCTAAGCATTTCATTACCTGGATCAAAGAACTCCGTTTTGAAAAATTGCCATTGTTGCGAGTATTGCCAACCTTCTTTGAGATAGCGGTAGTCGCCAACGTGGAAAACTAAGTCGGGATTGCTTTCGCTGATAGATTTGGCGACTTCCTTAAAATGAGGCTGCCCAGATTTACAAGTATCGGGCGCTTCATGGCTTGAGCGACACCCAGTGTCCCCCACACCTACTACTATCACCTCGTCGCCATGTTTACGTCCCACGCTGAAAGGGCCAGGGAACTTAACCGCTATGGCGGAAAGCGGATTACTTGGGTCACTGGCGTTATAGTTTACATCGACGCCATTCAGCTGAAGGCCAGCGCTTTCCCATTCGACTGGCATTAAAGCCTGGCACACCGTGACTTGCCATCAGTCTACGCCACTCCAAACAGCGTTCGTCGGACGCAATCTTGTACTCGCCGTCACACTGGGCGTTGCCAATGCTATGCTTCCTTGGTTTATTCCGGCTAGATCAAAACTTCCGCAATCTTGATTTTTACCCTCCAAAACAAACCTGGCGACCACTTTGGGATCTCCAACAACAGTGTTAAGGGCTTTATAATTGCCGATGGCTAGACTCAGACTCGCCAACACATCTGGCGCCGCGCCACTTGCCTTGGCCTGTCTATCCCCCCAAGCACTAACAGAAATGACCGCAAAAACGGTTGCTGCCATTAATTTCATTGATGCTCGCCAAACTTGACTATGATCCAATTTTCCATTCATTCTCACCTCCTTAACAAAACGCGCCTCACACAAAACATAGTTCCTGTTTCTATTTCGTTAAGCGACGCTCAAACAAATCTTTTCGCCAACACACTCTGCCGTTAGCTCTAGGATCATTCAGTGACCAATCGCACCAAACTTGACGATTTCACGTCATCTGGCTTCGGATTGAGTAGAAATGCTCTAGGAAAACAGGAGCTCAGCTCCCTAATGACACTTTTTGCGCGACATTCAGAAGTCAAACCTGGCCAGCGCCTGATCAATAACACCCACTTGCTAGAGCTTTTAAAACCAACAGGATCACTCAGAAAAATAGCACAAGCTTTTATAGGTGAAAAAGCAATGCCTGTCCGGGCTCTACTCTTTGATAAGACAGAGCAAACGAACTGGTCGCTTGGCTGGCATCAGGATCGCACAGTAGCGGTCAAGGAAAGGATCAACGTTACAGGATTTGGGCACTGGTCCCTCAAAGAGGGAATTCATCACGTGGAACCGCCGAGCGAAATTTTATCCCGAATGATTACGTTGAGAGCTCATTTGGACGATTGCGGAGAAGAAAATGAGCCTCTTTTGGTGGCCCCTGGTTCACACAAACTAGGCCGCGTACCTGTCAATCAAGTAAACGATTTTGTCCAAAAACATGGATGCTTTAGCTGTTTGGCTAAAGCTGGAGACGTTTGGGTTTATTCATCCCTCGTCCTGCATGCATCAGAGGCGGCAAAAGCCCCCTCACATCGCCGTGTTCTACATGTCGACTTTGCGGCGGAAAAACTGCCGGGTGGATTAGAGTGGCTAGGCATTTAGAGCATGTCGAGTTTGAATGGATTCGCGGGACATGCTCTAAGTCTTTGATGTTTTGCGTATCTTTATCCCAAAACCGGTACCCACTTTTGGGAGATACGCTATAGAACGAAAAAAGGCGGCCACCTGGACCGCCTTTTCTACAAATCTTCCTTGCAGCAATCAGGATCATAAAGATCCTCCGCATTCGCTCAGGATAAAGGTTTCGCTTTTAGTTCTTGTCTTTGTCAACCAAAGCACCTTCTTTGAGCCAAGGCATCATACCGCGAAGTTTTGCACCGACCTCTTCGATCTGTGAGTCGTTCTGCATACGACGGATAGCTTTAAACTGAGGCTGGCCCATTTTCATTTCTGTCACGAAGTTACGTGTGAATGTGCCGTCCTGAATGTCACGAAGAACGCGCTTCATTTCTGCCTTTGTCTCATCTGTGATGATACGTGGGCCGGTTGCATAGTCACCATATTCAGCTGTGTTGGACACAGAGTAGCGCATGTTGGCGAGACCACCTTCATAGAGCAGGTCAACGATCAGTTTTGTTTCGTGCATGCACTCAAAATATGCCATTTCTGGTGCGTAACCTGCTTCAACCAAAGTTTCAAAGCCAGCCATGATGAGGTGAGAAATGCCACCACAAAGAACGGCCTGCTCACCAAACAAGTCAGTTTCGCACTCTTCTTTGAATGTTGTTTCGATAACACCGGCACGACCGCCACCGTTTGCAGAAGCGTAAGACAGCGCGAGGTCATGAGCGTTGCCTGAAGCATCCTGCTGAATTGCGATCAATGTTGGAACACCGGCACCTTTAACATATTCTGAACGCACCAAGTGGCCAGGGCCTTTAGGTGCAACCATGAAGACGTCGAGGTCAGCACGGGGCTCAACAAGGCCATAGTGGATGTTAAGACCGTGAGCAAAGACAAGAGCAGCACCCTGCTTCATGTTGTCAGCAAGGTGGTCTCTATAGAGGTCAGCCTGGTCTTCGTCAGGAACGAGAACCATAACAACGTCCGCCCATGCAGCACCTTCAGCAGCAGTCATGCACTTAAGGCCAGCTGCTTCTGCTTTTGCTCTAGAACCAGAGCTTTCACGAAGACCGACAGCGATTTCTTTAACGCCTGAATCTTTCAGGTTGTTTGAGTGGGCGTGACCTTGGCTACCGTAACCAATGATGACGACCTTCTTGTTTTTGATCAGATTGATATCTGCATCGTTGTCGTAATAAACGCGCATCGAGTTATCCTTTTGTTTGTCTGCCGCTCATATGAGCGGGTTTAGAAGTTAGTTGATTGAATTTTTAAGAAATTTCAAAACCAGAGTTAGATACCTAAAGCTTCAGGACCGCGGGCGATAGCCACTACCCCAGTACGGCTGACGTCTTTTAGGCCGAGCGGCTGCATCAATTCAATGAAAGAATTGAGCTTTTTGGGCTTACCCGTGAGTTCGAAAACGAAATGTCCGTGCCCAGCATCTACGACACGGGCCTTAAAGATGTCAGCAATACGAAGCGCTTCCACCCTTTGCTCACCTTTGGCAACCACTTTCACCAAAGCCAGTTCACGCTCGACCAGTTCCCCCCCTGTTGTCAGATCGCCAACTGCGTGGATTGGAACAAGGCGAAACAACTGCGCCTTTATTTGCTCCAACACCTGCGGCGTGCCAGAAGTTACAATTGTGATACGAGAAAGATTTTGGTCGGCATCGACTTCAGTAACGGTCAACGAATCTATGTTGTATCCTCGACCGGTGAAGAGACCAATGACGCGGGCCAAAACGCCCGGTTCATTGTCAACTAAGACCGCGATAACGCGGGATTCAATTTTATCAGCACTCATGGCTTCATTCACTTGCTTGAAAAGGGCGAGCTTGTCACTCGCCCAAGATAAAAAGGGCTTCTATAGGCTAAAGATCGTTTAGACCAGCACCATTCCTTCGGCAGAAACCGGATTAGAAACCTTGTCTTCCTTGCTAAGGATCATATCGTAGTGCGCAGCGCCAGACGGAATCATTGGGAAGCAATTCTCGTCTTTCGTCACACAACAATCGAAGATCACAGGGCCTGGTGTTTCGATCATACGTTTGAGACCGTCTTCCAGTTCGGAAACATCCGTAACCCGAATGCCAGTCGCGCCAAAAGCTTCCGCCAACTTGACAAAGTCAGGCAAAGATTCGGAGTATGATTCAGAATAGCGACTGCCATGAAGCAGTTCTTGCCATTGACGAACCATTCCCATCCACTGGTTATTGATAATGAAGATCTTCACGGGTAATTTATATTGAGCGGCCGTCGCCATTTCTTGAATGTTCATCAAAATGGACGCTTCACCGGCAACATCAACAACCAGTGCGTCTGGGTTGGCGACCTGTGCCCCTACAGCCGCAGGCAAACCGTAGCCCATGGTGCCAAGGCCACCGGAAGTTAGCCATTTGTTGGGCTTATCGAACTTGATATATTGCGCAGCCCACATCTGGTGCTGACCAACCTCTGTGGTAACAATAACATCATCCCGATCGGCAACCATCTCGTAGAAGGTCTTGATTGCGTGTTGCGGCTTTATTTCACCCTTTGCAGGCTGCTCAAATGCCAAACAATCTTTGCCACGCCATTCGTTGATCTGGCCCCACCACTCAGTCATGGCGGTTTTGTCCAGCTCTAGATGACGAGCAGTCCATATCCGATTCAGATCTTCGAGCGCATGCCCAGCGTCAGCAATAATCGGCAAATCAACCATAACCGTTTTGTTGATCGAACTTGCATCAATATCGATGTGAATTTTTTTAGAATTTGGAGAAAACTCATCCAGACGCCCTGTGATACGGTCATCAAAGCGGGCACCGATATTCAGCATAACATCGCAATTGTACATCGCGAGATTGGCTTCGTAAGTACCGTGCATCCCAAGCATGCCGACAAAGTGATTGTCAGTTGCAGGGAAAGCCCCCAATCCCATCAGTGTATTGGTGACAGGAATGCCGGTCATACGAGCGAATTGCGTTAACAATTGTGAGGCAATAGGCCCAGAGTTGATCACACCACCACCAGCATAGATGATCGGACGCTTCGCTTTCGCGAGCATCTCGATCGCTTGCTCGATCTTAGCATGTTCTGGCTTCACCTGAGGACGATAAGAAATCCGACGAGCTTCAACTTCCTTGGGCTTCGCATAAACTGAAGTTTTGTTCTGCTGGGTGTCTTTTGGAACATCGATAACAACGGGACCTGGGCGACCAGAACGAGCAACATAGAAAGCCTCATGAACAACACGTGACATGTCGTCAGCGCTTGTCACCAAGTAATTATGCTTGGTGCAAGGGCGCGTAATGCCGGTTGTGTCAGCTTCCTGGAAAGCGTCATTACCAATCAGGTGCGTTGGGACCTGGCCAGTCAAGCAAACAACTGGAATTGAATCCATCAAAGCATCGGTGAGTCCGGTCACGGCATTGGTAGCACCAGGGCCGGATGTCACGAGGACGACGCCGACTTTGCCTGTCGAACGCGCATAGCCCTCAGCGGCATGAACAGCGGCTTGTTCATGACGGACGAGGATATGGCGCAGACTATTTTGCTGAAACAAAGCATCATAAATCGGCAAAACCGCACCGCCGGGGTATCCAAAAACAGTATCAACGCCCTGTTCAATCAAGGCTTTGATAAGGCTTTCGGCACCGGTCATCTCTCCTGACATTGGTATAATTCCTAAACTCTTACAATAAAACATGACATAGAAAGACCAGGGGCCCCCGAATGGCGACCCCTGGCTCTCATTTGTCTAACGCACTCTTTTTAAAAGCATTCCACTTTGAGATCAAGTCCGGATAAAGCGGCAATTGCGCCCAAAGCTTGAATTTTTTGAACACGTATCGCTATATTTTTGCAATATAACTATGAAATTGATCACTTGATTGTAATTTTATTTCATAATCGGTTTGGTTTCTAAGCCAGGTAAGCTGTCGTTTTGCGTAACGTCGCGTGGATTGCTGCGCCAGTGCCACCATTTCTTGATAGCCGACAATACCTTCCAGGTAGCTCCTAATCTCGGGCACTCCGATAGCGCGCATCACAGGCAAACTTGGTTCAATTTTCATAGCCAGCAATGCCTCTACTTCAGCCAATGCGCCTTGGCCAACCATCAGCTCAAATCGTTTATCACAACGAGCATAGAGCTCTTCACGGGGCGGCGATACTAAAACCGTTCGAAAAACGTAACCTTCTTCTGCCTTTGGTGGGTTCTGTTTTTGCCACTCCGACAGCCCTCTGCCTGTAGCCAAAATAACCTCCCAAGCACGGATGATTCTCTGACGGTCGTTAAATCCAAGCTGCTTTGCACTGTCTGGACTTATCTCACCAATCTTGTCGATCAAACCTTCCGGGCCTATCTGGTCATAGGTCGTTGTTGCTTCAAACCTGTGTTGCTTTGAAACCTCTGGGATTTTGGAAAGCCCCTCCATCAAGGCTCTAATATAGAGCCCTGTCCCACCAAGTATAATCGGTTGTTTTCCCAGGGCGAAAGCGCGTTCAATTTCCATCACCGCCAGTTCGCGCCAATAGCCGACTGAACAAGCCTGAGAACCAAGCATCACGCCATACAGCCGATGCTCGATCTCTCCCATCTCTACTTCGGATGGTTGCGCCGTCAGAATTGGCAGCTCCCGGTAAATCTGCATAGAATCACAGTTGATGATCACACCATTGGTTTTGGTGGCGATTTCCAACCCAAGTGCCGACTTACCACTGGCCGTTGGTCCAGCAACTATGATGACTTTCTTTTTCATGGTGGGTTTAGAACTGAATAGGAGTCAAAATGCAAGAAGCCCTCCTCCTGATCAAGGGAGCAAGGCTTCTTAAGGTTACCATTTAGTCCAGGGTTTATTCAGTTTCTGCTTTCGGCAAGCGAACTGCAATCCACTGATAATCACCGGAGCGGAACACCAACAAGGTGGAGACACCAAAACCTTCGCTTTGGGCTTGTTCCAGCAAGTTAGCGACCTGCTCAGGGGACGATACTGGTTGCTGATCGACTTCTACGATAACGTCGCCGGCACGGATGCCTTTCTCATAGAAAACTGATTCGCTGGACACTGCCGAAACTTGAACACCAGCCTCTGGGTTATCGAGGCCCAATTCGGTGCGTGTTTCATTGTTCATGCCAGCGATACGAAGGCCGAGTTTTTCCAAGAAGGCATTGTTCTTATCACCTTCATTGTTGTTTGAGCCTTGGTTTTCAGCCTTGGCGACCTGGTCATCGTCAAGCTCAGCCAATGTCACACTCACGGTGACGGCCTCGCCTTTACGCCAAACAACCACTTCAACAACTTTTCCAACTTCGGTCTCAGCGACCATCAAAGGCAAGCGACGCATTTCTTCTACAGGTTTACCGTTGAAGGTAAGAATGACGTCACCTTTTAGTATGCCAGCTCTTTCGGCTGGACCACCTGGTGTTGTCGAGGCAACCAAAGCGCCAGTAGCTTCATCTAAGCGAAGACCCAGAGCGAGTTCCTCTGTTACGTGCTGAATACGAACGCCCAACCAACCGCGACGAACCTCACCGTGATCTTTCAATTGGCGTACGATATTCTGGGCAAGGTTCGAAGGAATAGCGAAGCCAATACCGACAGAACCGCCAGATGGCGAGAAGATCGCTGTGTTCACGCCGATCACTTGACCATCCATGTTAAAACTTGGACCGCCAGAGTTACCACGGTTAATGGAAGCGTCAGTCTGAATGAAATTGTCGTAAGAATTGCCGGTTACGTCATTACGTCCCTTTGCAGAGATAATGCCAGCAGTCACCGTATTATTCTGACCAAAAGGGTTACCAATTGCCATCAGCCAATCACCAACACGCGCAGCGTTCGAATCACCCCACTCAGCCGAGGGAATAAGCTTTCCTTCTGTATCGATCTTTAACAGGGCTAAGTCTGTTTTTTTATCTCGGCCAACGATTTCAGCATCGAAGCTGTCACCGTTATCGAAAGTAACAGAAACCGCGCTCGCACCTTCGATAACATGATTGTTGGTCACGATATAGCCGTTAGGATCAATCACAAAGCCGGAACCAAGAGACGTTGCTTTTCTGCCGCCTTCTTGCTTCGGCTTACCTTGATTGTAGCGCTCAAGAAACTCTTTGAAAAGATCGTTGAATTGTTCGTCTTTTGGGCTTCGCTTTACTTCATGAACAGAAGAAACGTTAACCACCGTGGGCATGACACGCTCAACCAAGGGGGCAAAGCTTTCAGGAGCGCCCTTAGCATTGGCCAAAGCCGAAGCTAGAAGAGATGCACCAAGTAAGATTGGTACGATCAAGATTAATTTATAGTATCCCAGTCCTGTTGAACCAGTGTGCTGTTGGACAGACAAGTTTCTGAATTTTGGCGAAACCATGCAGTCAGACTCCATTAGTAGTTAATCTGGCTGGGCTAGTGCCGCAGCCTCGTAATCGTTAACAAAGAAGAAGAACAATCTCGCCTTAAGGCAACCGTTCTTCGGCTCGTAGAAGCTAATTGGTGGCCAATCTAGGCGAGAATGTGACATTTACCCGGCCCAGAAGTGGCAAAGTGGTAGATTTACAACAGACACGCTTTTGTGAATTTCCGTTATGTTGCAAACCAAAGAACTGCTGCCCCCACTAAAACAAAAACAAGACCAAAAGTCCTGAGATTATCATCAGATTGTGCGAGCATCTGTGTGACAGCTCTACGCCAACCGCCAGGCGTAAAAGCAATAATGCTGCCCTCAATGAGCAGCATTATGCCTATAGCCACAATAAGATCCGAAAACCCCATCAGGATTTACGTTCGTCTACTGGCTCTTATGTTGGTTAAATTCTTTGAAGAAATCATTCTCCAAAGAAAGCAACATGTAAGAATCGTCACCAGTCAAAGATTGACGATAAGCTTCCATAGAACGGTAGAAGCTGAAGAACTCAGGGTCTTGTCCGTAAGCATCGTTCAAGAGACGGGTTCTCTCACCATCCCCCTCACCACGAAGAAGTTCTGCATCGCGGCGAGCCGCAGATTCAATACCGATTTTCTCTCGATCAGCTGCTGCTTTGATCTCACGCTCTTTTTCACGACCAAGAGCGCGGTTTTGAGCCGCTTCCTGCTCACGTTCAGTCTTCATTCTATCAAAAACCGTTTGGTTGATTTCATCCGGTAAATCCGCTTTACCGATACGAACGTCAACAATCTCTATGCCAAACTTAATGGTGTCGCTCGCTGCTGCGTCACGAACTTCTTGCATGATCGCTGCACGTTCTTCGGAAAGCACAGCCGGCAATAGATAACGGCCGAGAGCCTCCCTCAAACGAGTATTAACCGTCCGCTCAAGGCGCTGTTCTGCAACCGATTCGTCTCTCACCGCTTGGAAAAACTTCAGCGGATCGGAAATACGGTAGCGAACAAAATAGTCCACGATGAGCGGCTTTTGGTCTTTCAACAAAAAGCGCTCTCGCTCGGGATCGAGATTGAGAACACGCTTGTCATAGCCTCTCAGTTCTTGAACGAAAGGAATCTTGAAGTTTAATCCGGGCTCGATGACAATTTTCTTAGGGTCACCGAATTGGGTGACAAGAACCTGCTCGGTTTCATCAACGACAAACACAGCACTCAAACCAACGAAGGCCAAAGCGGCTAAAACAATACCTAGTACAACAGGTGATTTCATTTGCTTATCCTCGCTCTTAGTTGTTTGCTGGTTTTTGGATTGAAGGCAGAGGCAAGTATGGCAAAATTCCCTGCCCTACTTTTGGATCCATGATAACGGCTCCACCGTTACTAAGCACCTCTTGCATAGCCTCAATGTATAAGCGTTCCAAAGTCACTTCCTTATTCTGTTGGTATGCCGCTAAGACCTCTAAGAAACGCCCCGCTTCACCTTTGGCCTCATTAACAACGCGATCTTTGTAGGCTTCGGATTGCTGGCGTAGGGTTTCAGCTGCACCACGTGCTTTTGGTACAACTTCATTTGCATACTTCTCTGCTTCGTTTTGGTAACGGTCACGATCCTGCAAGGACTTCTGAACGTCGTCGAAAGCTGTGATAACTTCTTTTGGAGGCTGAACCGCTTGTAATTGAACCTCCTCAACCACGATTCCGGAACCATACTCTTCCAAAATAGTCTGCAAGCTAGATTCGATTGCAATCTGGATCGCTGCTTTGCCGTCAGTTAACGCATCGTCGATTTCGGTTTGACCAATCGCTTCTCTAAGAGCTGATTCAGCTGCAATCTTAACCGTTTGCTCGGGACTGCGAATATTAAAAAGATATTTCTCCGGCTCGGCAACACGCCAAAGTACAGTCAAATCAATATCAATGATGTTCTGATCGCCAGTGAGCATAAGACTTTCAACAGGCACGTCGCGACGTGCACTGCCTTGAGCCACAAATCCAATGTCGATTGAGCGGATACGCGTGACATCAACTTTGGTCACCGTTTCAATTGGATAAGGCAAGTGATAATTCAAACCTGGCCCCGTAACGGAACTCAAAGCGCCAAAACGCTTAACGACGCCTCTTTCTGAAGCTTGGACTCGATAAAAGCCAAATGCTGCCCAAACAACCAGAAGAGCAACCGCTATAAGTATAAAGCCCATTTTCCCGAGACCACCCGGCAAAGCACCTTTCAGATCTTGGCCCTTCTTGAACAAATCGTCCAAATTCGGTGGCTTTGGACCGTCACCACCACCTCCTGGACCACGGCCACCGCCGCCGCCAGAGCCACCGCCCCACGGACCGCCGCCGTTATTTTGGTTTCCACCGCCACCCCATGGGCCGCCGGAGCCACCCTGATTTTGCCAAGCCATCAAGCTACCTTTCTGAGTTATACGTTTGGTCATTTATATGACCCAAACTTTGTTGCCTTATAAGCACTCTGTTGTTCCATTGAAAGCTTCCCGGAGCCGCAGGGGCGTATTAAGCGAATTAATCTGACCAAAGCATTCTGGTTTAACCACTCTATCTCGATAGCCGGACAGCTAAATTCAAGAGGCAGCCGCAGATTTTGGCTCGACTTGCATGAAAAAAGCGCTTGCGCTCACTTGGTTTGCCTGTCAATTTTGCGCCCAACAATCAACTGAAAGGATTAGGGAGAAACCCATGGTAGAATCACGTGCCGCCATTGCCCACAAAGCCGGAGCACCGCTCACAATTGAAACCGTTAACGTCGAAGGCCCTCGTGCTGGCGAAGTGATGGTGGAAATCAAATCCACTGGCGTTTGTCACACCGACGAATTCACAAAATCAGGTGCAGATCCAGAAGGGTTGTTCCCAGCCATTCTCGGCCACGAAGGCGCAGGCGTCGTTGTTGATGTTGGGCCAGACGTGAAGAGCTTGAAGAAAGGCGATCACGTTATCCCTCTTTACACACCAGAATGTAGAGAGTGTGACTATTGCACCTCCGGAAAAACCAACCTTTGCCAGTCCATTCGCATCACACAGGGCCAAGGCCTGATGCCAGATGAGACCAGTCGTTTCTCCATCGGCAAAGATCGCCTCTTTCACTACATGGGCACATCTACGTTCTCTAACTTCACAGTCTTGCCTGAAATTGCCTGCGCGAAAGTTCGTGAGGACGCGCCATTCGACAAAATTTGCTATATCGGTTGCGGCGTGACCACTGGTATCGGGGCAGTTATCAACACCGCGAAAGTTCAACCAGGTGACAACGTTGTCGTCTTTGGCCTTGGTGGCATCGGTTTGAATGTTATCCAGGGTGCTCGCATCGCTGGTGCTAACATGATCGTTGGTGTTGACCTTAACCCTGGTCGCAAAGACATCGCCGAAAAGTTTGGCATGACTCACTTTGTCAATCCAAAGGAAGTCGAAGGCGATCTGGTTCCCTACATTGTTGACCTCACCAAAGGCGGCGCGGACTATAGTTTCGAATGCATTGGTAATGTCGACGTTATGCGTCAGGCTCTCGAATGCTGTCACAAAGGCTGGGGTGAGTCGATTATCATCGGTGTTGCTCCTGCAGGTGCTGAAATCTCAACCCGCCCGTTCCAGTTGGTGACCGGCCGTGTATGGAAAGGTACAGCGTTCGGCGGCACCAAAGGGCGCACACAGGTCCCTCAGATCGTCGACTGGTACATGGATGGTAAGATCAACATTGATGATTTGATCACGCACCAAATGCCACTTGAAAAAATCAACGATGCCTTCGATTTGATGCATGCTGGAAAATCTATTCGTTCCGTCATCAATTTCTAAGTCTATCCGTCAAGCGGGCTCGTTCAAGTCTAATGAACGGGCCCTTTTTGTACTCTTGTTGCTAAGGCCATATCATGACACTAGAAATCGTAAGCCAAGCTAAATCCTTCGTCGGTACTCAGTTTGTATGCAAACATCAATCGGACGCGAATTCTTGTGAAATGAAATTCTCGGCCTTCGTCCCTGCTCAAACGGCTCTTGGTCCAACGCCAGTTCTCTATTTCCTGTCTGGCCTAACCTGCACCGAAGAGAACTTCACAGTTAAAGCTTGTGCCCAGCGGGCCGCTGCTCAGCATGGCATTACTGTCATAGCACCTGACACTTCTCCCAGAGGGGACGATGTTGCCAATGACGACGCATACGATTTGGGCCAAGGTGCTGGTTTCTACGTCAATGCGACCGAGGCACCCTGGTCCAGTCATTTCCAAATGTATGACTACGTCGTTAATGAACTGACAAGCCTAGTCGCCGAGAACTTTTCGATAGACCCGGCTTGTGCAGGCATTACAGGTCATTCGATGGGTGGTCACGGCGCTTTGACGATAGGCCTCAGGAATCCCGACAAGTTCTGCTCAATTTCTGCCTTTGCCCCAATCGTGGCCCCCACCCAAGTACCATGGGGTGAAAAGGCATTGGGCGCCTATCTGGGAAATGATCGGACCGCGTGGAAAAACCACGACGCCACTTGCCTCATGGAATCTGGCCAGCGTTCCCTCAACACCATTTTAATTGATCAAGGCGGAGATGATGGTTTCCTACAGGACCAGCTCAAGCCGGAACTCTTTGCAAATGCTTGCCGTTCAGCAGGGCAGTCTTTGGAGCTCAGAATGCAGGATGGATACGACCACTCCTATTTCTTCATCGCTAGTTTTATCGATGATCACATTGCTCACCACGCCAAAATAGCAAAAGGATCCTAAGCCTTCTCTCAATCTTTTGATAACGTTTACTTCAAGGATTGATCAAGCCCATCTGGATCGACCGCACGACGGCGTGAGTGCGGTTGAACACTTCGAGTTTTTTCATCGAGTTCTTGAGATGAAAAACGACGGTCTGCTCTGAAATCTCTAAGATCTGAGATACTTCCCAAGAAGACTTTCCTCTAGCAACACAAAGCAAGCATTCGCGCTCACGGGTCGTTAGGGGAGAACTTTGATCCTGAGAGCGGCCCCTCAACACCTTCTGATGACACAGAATACAGATAAGTCTGAGATCATCCCGGTAAGCATCACACAATTGTTCGAAATCATCACCGTATTCTTGGTTTGAAAACCCAAGGATAGACGTTTCAGTGTAAGGTCCATAAGCAGACACGAGAATAGAGCTATCACTACCTTGTTGCGCTAACTCATCCACTATCGCACCAATCGCTTTGCCGTCCTGAACGCGTTCATTCGCTCCGTGGCGCAAGATATGTGGCTGATCAAAGTCATATTGATCAAACACGAAATCCTCAATCTCAACAGCTTCCTGTCTGAGTTTTGAAAAACAATCTCGGCCAAAACTTGCCAAAGCATGATCGCTCATAATTTTTCGATCGGCTTGGGCTGAAAGTAAGAAATAGTGACGAAACCCCATTCTGTCGGCGACGTCAGAAAGAATGACGTCTATGCGGTTCTCCTGTTCAAAAACCTGACTCCAGTTCATTTGATCTTACCATTCCATTTGTGTAGGAGAAGCCAATTGCTTCCCCTTTCAAGACGCGCTTCCTGTCAAACAGCTCTGGCCAAATCACTTTGGCGCACCGAACTGCTGGAAAGAATAACCACTCAATTCCTCCACTTAGAACCTCGCTCCTCCAAATATTGAGAAGTCCAGCCCAGCCTCAGATCGCCAGGAACGTCGCATCAATGAAAACGTTTTCGCTCAATCACGAAGTACCATTTTTCCATCAAAGATCAAAAATTCGCCCTATTTCAGATCTGTAACTGCAGCCACCATAAATGATAGACTCGAAATTTGAACTGTTTTTTTTGATTTCGACGAGATTTTTGCAGCAAATTCCTAATATGAATCACCGGAATGGGCTATACCACAATGGTGACCATCATAATTAGATACGCATTCTAAAAAAACGCCTTTAAGAGTCAAACTTTACACTTTTCTCTAAAATTTTCTTCTCTCGTTACCAGGTGTAGGCACACTTGATTGAGGTTATTCGTCAACTATGGCAGCAACCTGGTTAACAAACAGTCGAAGCTTTGCGTCTCAATTTCACTACACTTCAAGAACTAAGCGAGTAGGATCTTCGATTGCTTCCTTTATCTTAACCAGGAATGTAACAGCCTCACGGCCATCGACAATTCTGTGGTCATAAGACAGAGCCAAGTACATCATTGGACGAATGACGACCTCACCATTAACGGCAACAGGGCGGTCTTGGATTTTATGCATCCCAAGGATGCCCGATTGAGGAGGATTCAAAATGGGCGAAGACATTAAACTGCCGTAGACACCGCCGTTGGAAATCGTGAAAGTGCCGCCCATCATCTCATCGATGGAGAGCTTCCCATCTCTTGCCCGTCGCCCAAAATCATTGATCGTTTTCTCAACATCTGAGAAACCAAGTTGATCAGCGTCTTTCAGAACAGGAACAACAAGGCCGTTTTCCGTGCCAACAGCAACACCAACGTTGTAGTAGTTTTTGAAGACGATATCCGTGCCGTCTATCTCTGCGTTCACTTGCGGGATTTCTTTAAGAGCTGCGATAGCCGCCTTCACAAAGAAAGACATGAAACCAAGACGCACACCGTGACGCTTTTCAAATGCATCGCGGTATTCTTTTCTAAGCGACATCACAGCTGACATGTCCACTTCGTTGTAGGTTGTCAGCATGGCCGCTGTGTTTTGAGCCTCTTTCAGACGCTCCGCAATGCGTTGACGCAGCCTTGACATACGAACACGTTCTTCGCGGCATGCTTGATCAGCACTCGGCGCCACTCTTGGTGCAGGTGCTTTAGGCGCTTGCGGAGCAGGTGTTGGAGGCGCGGTAGGCTGAGCACCAGCCTCTATTGCAGCGAGCACATCGCCCTTAAGAATGCGGCCGTCTTTTCCTGTGCCTTTGATATCACCTGCGTTCAAATTGTTTTCAGCGATTAACTTAGAAACCGCCGGCGAAAGAACTTCTTCCTCTGTACTAGACCCCGCTTTTTGTTCAGCTGTCTCTGCGACAGGTTCAGGGCTAGCAACAGCGCCTCCTTCGGCCACAATTGCTAACAATGCTCCAACCTCCACCGTATCACCTTCCTGTGCAGCAACATCCGCCAAGACACCGGCACTGGGGGATGGAACTTCCAGCGTAACTTTATCGGTTTCCAACTCAACCAACGGTTCATCAACGGCTACCGCTTCACCTGGTTGCTTCAACCACTGAGCAACGATAGCTTCTGTTACGGATTCACCAAGGACTGGAACTACGATTTTGACAGACATTCAATTTTCCTATTGTCGATTATTCATAATCGAGGGAGTTAACTATTCAGGATATAGGCCCAACGAGAGCCGCTTCAACTAAATCGGCTTGTTCTTTGTGGTGCCTTTTGTTTGAACCGGTGGCAGGCGACGCCGCAATTTTACGACCAGCATAAACGAGGCGGCTCTGTTTCATTCCCACCTCGGCGAATACTTCCTCGAAGTGAGGTTCAACAAACGACCAAGGGCCCATATTCTTAGGCTCTTCTTGGCACCAAACCAGCTCACAATGCTCTAACTCTTTGAGCTCTTCTAACAGAGCTTTGCGAGGAAACGGATAAAGCTGCTCAATGCGTAAGAAATAGATGTCTTTAAGACCACGGCGGTCGCGTTCTTCCAGCAAGTCATAGTAAACTTTACCCGAGCAGAACACGATTCGTTTCATGTCTTTCTTTTTGCCCGTCAATACGTCGTCATAGAGCACCCTGTGGAAAGAGGATCCATTGGTAAAATGATGACGAGACGACACACATTTCTTGTGGCGTAAGAGAGATTTCGGCGTGAAAACAATAAGTGGTTTTCTAAAGTCTCTATGGATTTGGCGGCGAAGGACATGAAAGTAATTGCCAGGTGTTGTGCAATTTACAACTTGCCAGTTGTCCTCACCACTTGACTGTAAAAACCGTTCAATTCTTGCGGAGGAATGTTCAGGCCCTTGTCCCTCATAACCGTGCGGCAAAAGCATAACCAAGCCAGACATTCTGAGCCACTTTGCTTCAGACGTCGCGATGAACTGGTCGATAATAATCTGAGCGCCGTTGGCGAAATCACCAAACTGAGCTTCCCACAGTGTCAAGGCTTTAGGCTCTGCCATGGAGTAACCGTACTCAAACCCCAAAACGGCGGCTTCAGACAACGGAGAATTAACAATCTCCATCAACGCCTGGCCTTCTCTGACATGATTCACAGAGACATAGGTTTCTTCCGTTTCCTGATCGACCAATACAGCATGGCGCTGAGAAAATGTTCCCCGACGAACATCTTGACCACTAAAGCGAACTGGATGATCGTCATTGAGCAAACTGCCAAAGGCCAATGCCTCCGCCGTGGCCCAATCAAAACCTTCGCCAGACTTAAACATTTCGGCTTTGGTGTTAAGCAGGCGCTGAACTTTACTGTTAACTTTCATACCGTCTTTGAAAGTGCAAATCGCTTTACCGACCTGCTCAAAAGCTCCGTCGGTTAGCGAGGTCTTGCCTCGGCGGTCACCTTCACCGGCTTTTTCCAGTCCAGACCATGCGCCCTCTAGCCAATCAGCCTTATTGGATTTAAAGGATTGAGCGGCTTCGAAATCGGCATCAAGAACGGCGTTGAAATCATCAACCATTTTCTTAACGCCAGACTCATCAATCAAACCTTCTTTGATAAGGTATTTTGAATAAAGTTCATGGGCGCGTGGATGTTGGCGGATTTTCTTGTACATCAATGGCTGAGTAAAGGCCGGTTCATCGCCTTCGTTGTGCCCGTGCCTGCGATAGCAGAACATGTCAATCACGACGTCTTTTTTGAACTTCTGTCGATACTCAACGGCCATCCGACAAGCCAAAACAACCGCTTCAGGCACATCACCATTCACATGGAAGATCGGTGCTTCGATCATCTTGGCGACTTCAGTGCAATAAGGTCCTGACCGTGAATTGATAGGGTTTGTTGTAAAGCCAATTTGGTTATTCACGATGAAGTGGATAGTCCCGCCAATGCGATATCCACGGAGCTCTGACATGTCTAAAGTTTCAGGCACCAACCCTTGGCCCGCAAAAGCAGCGTCACCATGCAGCAATAGTGCGATTACCTTGTTGCGGTCTTTGTCACCACGTTGTTCTTGCTTGGCTCTTACTTTACCAACCACAACCGGATTAACGGCTTCCAAATGAGACGGATTAGCGGTTAAAGACAAGTGAATAGACTTACCGTCGAATTCGCGATCTGAAGACGTACCCAGATGGTACTTCACGTCATCCGCGCCAGCGCCATCGTCACTGATACTCTGCACCCCCGCGAATTCAGCAAAAATCACCCGGTATGGTTTATCCATAAAATTCGCAAGCACATTCAAGCGCCCACGATGTGGCATTCCAATCACAACTTCCTCAAGGCCCAATTGACTACCACGTTTGATGATCTGTTCAAGCGCTGGCAATGCAGCTTCACCACCATCAAGACCGAAACGTTTGGTGCCTTTATATTTTTTATCGAGATAGCGTTCATAGTATTCAGACTTCGTCAGACTCTGTAAAATACCTAGACGTCCCCGATCTGAAAACTCTTGAGTATTCCTCGCCCGCTCCATTCTATCCTGTAGCCAATTCCTTTGCTCGTGGTCCTGGATATGCCGAAATTCAATACCAATCTTACCGGAATAGGTCTCCCTAGCCCTGCGAATAATCTCCCGCAGCGTGGCCGTTTGGAACCCCATAACACCATTGATGAAGATCTCTCTATCAAGGTCGGCTTCGGTAAAACCTTGCGCTTTATAGTCCAGTTCGGGGTCATCTTTGTGAGCAACCAGTTTCAAGGGATCCAGGTCGGCTTGTAGATGTCCACGAATACGGTATGCGCGAATAATGTTCAAAGCGAGGATAGAATCTCGAGCTGAAGCTCTAAGCTGTTCGACATCCAGCGGAACAGACGAAGTCTTTGCTTCGACTTTTTCGTTCTCTTCTCCCGCACCGATAACGGTCGACCGCGTTCGCGCCCAACTCGGCCCATACAACTCCTGTATAACGGACTGAGCTTCCCCACCAAGTGAGCGGAAAAAATCAGCCCAGCTGGTATCGACGGAAGAAGGATTTTCTGAGAAACGCTCAAAGAGCTCTGCAATGAAAGTGGCATTGCTACCGGAGAGTAGATCGGCCTGTTCGGCGCTACTCACGTCAAGGGGTGCCATTGTGACGAAGCCTCTTGGTTGATGGATCACACGAAACGCTTACGATTTCAAAAACTGAAAACTTGTCGCACTCCGCTTTCTGGTTAGATAGACCTGTCAAATAGAAAAATAAAGGCCGTTTTTAGACAACTCACCGTGATCCGTGATTTTGACTCGAATTCATCGAATAGAAGCTTTGAATTGTGAACAAATCGCTAAAAATTTTGCAACAATTTCCAAAGATGAACCTTCGAAAATAGAATTGCATAAGATCCGCTATTTTTCTTTGGGCTAACCCTGACTATCGGTGCGTTCGTTTCGTTGGAGGTACCAACCAACCCGCCGATCTCTAATTTCAAGTCATTTAGAGGATAGACCAAACCTTCGGAACGTTCAAATTGGATTGCGTTAAGCGGGAAAATCGAGAACCTACTGCCAACAGGAAGCCGGCATCTAAATTCTCCGTCAGGCGCAAAAACTAAATCTACTTCATCAACCAAAACAATCCTTTTGGACTTGGCATATTTGGTCAAGACAGAAAGTGAAGCTAAGCTGTGGTCAAGACGCCTACCTAAGAAGCCCAATCCGACGTACCTAGGCGCAACGGTCGAATAAAGGCACTTCTCGAAATCTGTTGTGTCTTGTTCCTCAAGTGCAACCCTCTCTATACTTGAGGGCAAATCGACCGACTGATCCAATGAATCCATATCACCGATAACTGCTGATGGAGAATATCCCTTTTGGACCAATCCCTCCACTGCACCATCAGCTGCGATCAGTTCGTACCCTTTGTCCACCAATTGCTGAAGCAACGCCCAATCAACCCAACCTCCGCCGACCATTACAATCGGATTGTTGTATTCAAGCACTGCGAATTTTTCCATTAACACTCTGGCCAAGAAAGCTTTTCCTTTGGTAAGCTGATGTAAATCAATTTGGAGGTACAAGCTATGGCCAAATCAGCGATTGAAAAAATCCTCGAAGACAAAACAATCAAAATCACCGAATTACCCGACACCCTAAACAAATGGGGACCACCCAGTGCTTCGATGGTCATTTCCACGCCCAAGGAGGTGGATGCAATTATGGCAACCGTGCCTAAGGGGAAACTGATCACGACGACCGAAATCCGTGCCCGCTTGTCTACCAAGCACAAAACTGACATCACCTGTCCTTTGACGACAGGAATTTTCATGAACATCTCAGCGAAAGCGACAGAAGAAAAGCGCGAACTCGGCACACCAGAAAGTGAAGTAACGCCTTATTGGCGCTGCCTCAAAGCTGGTGGAGAGCTGAACCCAAAATACCCAGGCGGCATCGACCATCAGGCAAGCTAGTTGGAAGCTGAAGGTTTTTCTATCCGTCGTAAAGGCAAACGTGCCTTTGTTGAAGCATTTGAAAAATCACTCGTGGCTGTTTAGCGAGAAGCGTCATTCGCCACGACTTGCTCCCGGTAAACCACATATAAGCCCGCCGCGATTAGAATGACGGACCCTACTATTGTCCAGTTGTCCGGCCATTCTCCAAAAAAAAGAAAACCAAAAATTATGGCCCAGACCATGTCTGTGTAAGTAAACGGCGCCAAGAACGATGCTGTTGCTAACTGATAAGCCTTAAAAATGGTAAAAGCGACGATGAATGTTGTTAACGTCAAAGCGGCTAGGAGAACGAAAAACCAAGGATCACTTGGCCAAAACGTGGCCACTATTTTAGCAGAAAAAGCCATAGCCACAAACGGTTCAGTTCCCACCGGCGTAACAGAAACGGCGATTAAACTTCCTGTGGTGCCAATCAAGGCTGCATAGAACATCGTGGTGAAGTTATCCTCTGTCTCCCCAAGCTTTCTTGTTGTTATTTGGATCAGGGCATTCATGACCGCCGCAGCCAGCGCCAAAAATGATGCCCAGTGGATAACAGATAACCCAGGTCGAACAATGATGAGCACCCCGACAAACCCTACTGCAACCGCGGCCCATCGTCGAGGGCCAACCCTTTCGCCGAGCATCGGCGCCGATAAGGCGGTAACCAACAAAGGATAGACGAGCACCAACGCCACGGCATCCGCCAACAGCAGATGCTTCAATGCTGTGGCAAACAAAAACATCGAAATTAGAAAGAACAAAGCTCTCAGTAATTGAAGCCCAAGCCTATTTGTACGGAAAAACGCCCTCCCTTTTATGGGCAAAAAGACCAGTAACAGCAGGGACAAGATTCCAACGTTCTCGAACAAAGCAATCTGAAAAACAGAAAAAGTCTTTGTCGCGACTTTCACAAGTGCATCGTGAACAACGTAGCCCACAACGGTAATGTTAATGAAGAGAACAGCTAGAAGGCTGTTAGAATTTGAAGGGGTCACGAGTTTAAAATTTCAAAAATGACGATAGGGTCTTTCAAATGCTTAATAGACCATCCCTGGGTCTCTGCAAGCCAACAAAAGGTTGTTTCGTTGTAGAACGTCACGTGACTACTCTGTTTGATGTAGTACCAATCCGCGAATTCAATCTCCTTTGGCCTGAATTGCGTCATCACACCCAAACGTCCTCCCCAGGCAAGTAGCGACCCGATCAAGTCAAAGGCTTCTGCGGGTTGATAGAAATGCTCAGCCACTTCCGAGCAACATATGAAATCATATCTCTTCAAAAGAACGCCTTTGTCTGGTGAAAAATAAGGATCGTAGTTTGCTACTTCGAACCCTTGTTCTCCTAACATGGCGGAAATCGCTGGCCCTGGACCCGCGCCAAAGTCGAGACCTTTTACGCTGACTGGCAACCCATCCAACAAGGGGTCCGTCAACTTTCTCAAGTGTCGTCGGTATCCTGGATCACAGGGATCATTGTTATGTTGCTGGTATTCCTTAAGTTCTTCTTCTGGATTTGGCCTCTGACTTGGATGTAGAAAAACCAGATCGCAGACTTCACAGTGAAAATAGTCTCGCCCCTTAACCGAAACAAAGGGGCTTGGGTCTTCGTAACAGCAGAGAATGCAGGCTTTAGGCGGATTTTGGCACATCTCGTTCGCTTTAGCAGAGCCTACCCTCTTAGGATAGAAGCATTAGTGTTGGCTCGTGTGAAATGATTTATTGCAGAATTTAAAACTCTGAAGCAAACTGCACCTAATCAGATAGGGAATTCCGATGTCAACGACCTCTGGAGGCTTCGGCCGTCACAAACGAAAAATTGCTCCTCTCTCCTTTCCTGGCGACAATGCCAGTTTGGCTGAACTTGAGGAATTTGGTCTTCAACGCGCAGGTCAGTTGAACCAACATGTTTTGGGCCCGGGTGATCTCGCCATATCTGAATGGGACGCGCTTGGATTACCCGTGCCTGACATGGATGAAGTGCGCGCGTACAGATTAGAGCGTACAAGGCAGGCCATTCAGGACTTCGATTACGCGGGGGTTCTTGTTTCTGATCCGGTCAATGTTCGCTACGCGACGGACTCAACCAACATGCAGGTCTGGTGTTTGCACATGTCGACCCGTTATGCTTTCGTCCCTGCGGAAGGGCCCGTGGTGTTGTTTGACTATGGCAATACGACCAGACACCTTCACATGCATAATCCACTGATCAACGAAATCCGCCCCTCCATCGCGTTTTACTACATGCGGACTGGCGAGAACTATGACCACTTTGCTGAGGCTTGGGCAAAGGAAATCGCGGACCTAGTCAAACAACACGGCGGCGGCAACAAGCGGCTGGCTATCGACCACATCAATCCTGAAGGCGCGCATCATTTGGAAGGGCTTGGTGTCGAAATCTTCAACGGCGAAGAAGTCATGGAAACCGCGCGTCTCATAAAATCCAAAGAGGAAATGAAAGCCATGCGGTGCGCCATCGCCACATGTGAGGTCGCTATGACTGAAATGGAAAAGACCCTGATTCCAGGCGTTACCGAAAATCGCTTGTGGTCAGTGCTCCACGCAGAAAACATCGCCCGTGGCGGCGAGTGGATTGAAACCAGATTGCTGGCCTCTGGACAACGCACAAACCCTTGGTTCCAAGAGTGCTCAAGCCAGGTGATCAATGACGGCGAGATCGTTGCTTTCGACACGGATCTGATTGGCCCCTACGGCTATTGCGCCGATATCTCGCGCACTTGGCTTTGCGGTGATGGAAAAGCCAGTAACGAACAAAAAGAAATCTTCAAAATCGCCAAAGATCAAATCGACCACAACACCGAAATCGTTCGTCCTGGCATGTCCTTCAATGAATATATTGAGAAAGCTCAACAGTTGCCAGAAAACTGTATGCCCAACCGTTACGGGTCTCTCGCTCATGGCGTTGGTCTCGCCGACGAGTACCCAGCGCTTCCCTACCTACCAGACTGGCCCAAGAAGAAACATTCCGGCGGTTTTGAGCCTGGCATGACGATCTGCATTGAATCATACACGGGTCGTGTCGGCGGCACATTTGGCGTCAAATTAGAAGACCAGATCTTGATTACCGAAACAGGTGTCGAAGTTCTTTCCAAGTACCCATTTGATGAACGGCTAGGGGGTTAGTTCAAGCCAGTGAAACGTGTTGTTTTCGTCGGTAATCTGGGATCAAGAGCCGTGCGGTTGGCGAGGCAGCGAGCCGAAGAGCTTGATGTTCCCTTCATTGATCTCGAAACCATTTACTGGCAGCCAGGATGGAAGCTCGCCACCTTTGAAGAAAGGCAGCACGCGATAGCGGCACTGATAGATCAAGAGAGCTGGATTGTCGCCGGATATTCAAAACGATGCCTTGCGGCCGCTGAAGAAGTCCACTTTGTCAGGTCATCAAAATGGTTTTGTACCGTTAACTATCTTTGGAATGCTGTGCTTTATCTCTTCCGCAGCCGGCCGGGAATGCCCGCACATTGCCCGGAAATCCTGGGTCTGTACGCCAATGTGATCCTAATTTGGCGATTTGACAAAGATATCGGCACTGAATTGCTTGATGATATCTCAACAAAGCGTTCATAATTCGGGAAAAGGAAAACTCATGTTTGCAAAGATGTTCAGCCTCTCCATTTTTCTGATTTCAATGACTATTGGAATCAATACCGCCTCGGCTCAGAATTATTATGAAGCTCAAAGAGCAGACTATTTAGCTGAACATCCCTTGTTTGCGCAGCTGTTTGCAGCAAATGAGATTGAACGACGTGTTTTTGTGGCAAGTCACAGAGCTAAAGCGCAAGCTGGAGATGCCAAGTCGATGCTCCTCCTAGGTCTCGCCTTGCAATCGGGCTTTGGGATCGAACAAAACCAAGCACTCGCTTTAGACTGGCTTCAAAAAGCGGCGGAGCAAGGCGAAAACAGAGCAATCTATGCTTTCGCTGCAGCCCTTCTCAAAGAGGAAGCACGGTCAGGCTCCGATCTCGGAGCGGTTGCTTGGATGAAGAAGGCAGCCGAAGACGGTTACGCAAAGGCCGAAGCCGCTTACGGCGCGCATCTGGTTATGGCACTGGACGACGCCGAAACGACACAAGGTGTGAAATGGCTCGAAAAGTCCTTTGACCAGGGCCATATCCAAGCAGCCGTTCTTATTGCCCGCTGCTATTCCTTCGGGTTCGGCGTAGACCGAGATTGGGACAAAATGATAGAATGGTACAAAAAAGCAGCTGAACTTGGCCACCCAACGGCACAGTTTATTCTCGCTAGCGAGCACAATAACGGGCACGGACTTCTGAAGAGCAGAAAACAAGCTAAATTCTGGGCTGAAAAGGCAGCAGCACAAGGTGTACGAGAAGCAACGGACCTCTTGAAAAAGATCGAAGCCAACGAGTGATGGGTGTTCAGGCCTAAAGCTCTTTCGCAAAACGAAGCTCAGAGAAATCCCAACTTAAAAAACGCGACCAGAAAGAGTTGTAGAGCACCATTTGAGCTCTAGAAACTATGTTTTCGGCCGGAACCATTCCCACAGACTGAAACCGACTGTCCATAGACTGATCTCGGTTATCACCCAGAAAAAAATAATGTTCCGCAGGGACAATATAGGTTTTATCATAACCAAAAAAACTGCCCGTGTTTTTGCTCAAAGCGACGTTATAACTTTTCCCATTTGGCATCTGTTCAGTTAAGAACTGATATTGATGCTTGGTCTTCGTGTAATCACGGCTCTTGTACGTGGGTTGAGAGCTCAGCTCTGCGTCTTTGTACTCTAGTAGTTCACCATTGAGCTGGATTTTTTTGTCGACGAACTTGATTTCATCGCCAGGCAGCCCGATCAACCTTTTGATGAAATGTGCTTCAGAGTTCTGAGATGGAACAAAAACGACAATATCGCCTCGTTGTAACTCCGATAAATCTACAACTGTGGTAATGATCCTGTCGCCGATGACCAACTGAGGATAACTTGATGCAGCAGGAATTTTAAACATGTGAGTTTTGCGGAAAGGCTCGTACGCGAGATCGTAGAGCGCAAGAAAGATAAATGCAGCGAAGAAATGCCAGAGTTTGCCGTTAAACCCTTTTCCCTTTTTGCTCAACTTCCTTGCTGAGCGAAAACTTTTCACAACGCCGGCAACGTAGTTTGCAAGGGAGACCACTAAGACTCCCAGCACGACCCAAATTGTGAATTCGTAACATCGGCAAAAGTCCGGGGTATCAAGCAGTTTCTTTTTGTCGGATGAGGTTTGGTAAGTGTGGGATATTGGGTGCGCCGGGATGTGATAGTCGGTCTCCAAGATAGTCCCAGAAATTAATTCCCAGCTTGGCGCAT
>CAJQQZ010000121.1 GCA_905480575.1 uncultured Alphaproteobacteria bacterium
AACACGCTGCTTGCGCCAAACCAGCCGATCGCGCTAAATAACGTTTAGAGAGTGGAAGCTTGGCATGCGAATCATCCTTGGAAAGATTGAATCGCAAACTTGCCAAAATTTCACGCTCTAAGCAAATTGTCGGGTAGTGTGACTCCAACTTGAAGCGGGAAGCATAAGTCATTGGAATCTTTGATTCATTTTGGCTCTGCATGTTTGAGTTGTTCACAGCTCCATCTCGATAGATCGACTCGTCTGTTAAAACAGCTCAAAGGAGTCAATTGGAATCATCAAATTCGATAAATAAAAATTTACCCAATGAAATCAAATGCTTGAAAATTTTGCCTAATTTTTGTGCAGCCTGCAAAAACCTAAGGATTCCGGCTAGATAGCAAAAATTCACTTAATTAACCCACAAAGTTATCCACAGAATTGTGAGTTTTGCAAAATGCACCCATTTTGCTCCTTCGAATCCACAGAGATATCTTTTATAGTCTAACCCTACGTGAGATCTTCCCTGGTATAAACCTTCACTAATATGGCAGACCGAAAACCCAAATCTAACCCTGATCCGTCGATGGGCGGCAAGCGTGCCGCAATGCCAGCGCGTGAAAGCGAATGGTCAAACAAAGGTTTGCATGAGGCTCAGTCCAGCTTTGTTGCGGCTCCGAAGGAAAAAGAAGAGCAATCAGCGCAGAAGCCTAACCTTGAACTCGGTGTAGAGATTTTAAAGACAGAACTACGTACCATAAGTAACGAGCCTGGCGTTTATCGAATGTTGGACGTTCAAGGTGACCCGATCTATGTCGGCAAAGCAAAAAACCTTAAGAAACGCGTCACCAATTACACACTGGTCAACAAGCTGCCCTACCGCCTGCAAAGGATGGTTTCTGAAACGCGGGCGCTAGAGATTGTCACAACTCACACCGAAGTTGAAGCGCTTTTGTTGGAAAGCAATCTCATCAAACGCTTCATGCCGCGTTACAACGTGTTACTGAGAGATGATAAGTCCTTCCCCTATATCCACATCTCCTATGAACATGAGTACCCCGAGATCAAGAAACATCGCGGTGCACAGGTAAAGAAAGGGGACTACTTCGGACCATTCGCGAATGCTGGTGCTGTTAATCGGACACTGGCAACCTTGGAAAAAGCTTTCTTGCTGAGATCTTGCTCTGATTCAGTTTTCTCACAAAGAACCCGCCCCTGCTTGCAATATCAGATCAAGCGCTGTTCCGCTCCTTGCGTCGAAAAAATCTCTAGAGAATCCTACCGTGGTTTGGTCGATGAAGCGAAAGCCTTTCTGACGGGTGAAAATTCAAAGATCCAGGCACAGTTTGCACAAGAGATGCAAAAAGCAGCAGCCAATATGGACTACGAGACTGCGGCCGCCTACCGCGACCGCATTCGGGCTTTGACCGCGGTGCAGTCACGCCAAGACATCAATCTTGAGGGCTCAATCGGCGACGCAGATGTCATCGCAGGTCATCAGGCTGGTGGTCAAACCTGTATTCAGGTGTTCTTTTTTAGAGCCGGGCGCAATTATGGTAACCGTGCCTATTACCCAAGCCACGACAAAAATGAAGGGCTAGCTTACGTGTTAGCTGCCTTCATCGGCCAGTTTTATGACGACAAACCTGTGCCGCCTTTGCTGCTTCTTTCCGATGAGATCGACGATCAAAGCCTTGTCGAACAAGCTTTGACGATCAAAGCTGATCGAAAGGTTGAATTGCGAGCGCCGAAGCGAGGCGACAAACGCAAGCTTGTCGACCATGCATTGAACAATGCTCGCGACGCGCTGGGACGCAAGCAGGCAGAGACCTCTGCTCAGGCCAAACTACTCACCAAAGTCGGTGAAATCATGGGCATGAAAGAGCGGCCAAATCGGATTGAAGTCTACGACAACTCTCACATCCAGGGAACCGATGCTTACGGCGCGATGATCGTCGCCGGACCAGATGGATTTATGAAGTCCGCTTATCGGAAATTTAAAATCCAGGGATCGGCCAGGGTAGGCGCGGAGAACTTTGAACCCGGCGACGATTACGCCATGATGCGGGAAGTTCTTTACCGTCGTCTCTCAAGAACATTAAAAGAAGATCCTGAGAAAAGAGGTTCTTCTTGGCCAGACCTCTTGTTGATCGATGGTGGCAAAGGACAGTTGAGTTCGGTGATGGCCGTTGTGAAAGAACTGGGTCTAGAGCAAAATATAACTGTCTGCGCGATTGCCAAAGGACCCGACAGAAACGCCGGTCGAGAAGAATTCTTCATGGAGGGACGACCTTCCTTTTCCCTCGAAACCAACGATCCCGCTCTCTACTTCCTGCAGCGCTTGCGCGATGAAGCGCACCGCTTCGTTATTGGCAGCCATCGAACTGGGCGTCAAAAGAAGTATCAGCGTTCCGCACTCGATGAAATTCAAGGCATTGGTGCTAGCCGAAAGAAGTCCCTCCTCCTGCATTTTGGCTCCGCCAAAGCGGTGGAAAGAGCCGGTTTGAGTGACCTGGAAGCCGTCGACGGAATTTCAAGATCCGTGGCCCAAAAGATTTACAATCACTTTCACAGCGATTTGGCTTGAGTTAAGCCTTTCAGTCAAGCTATTCTGCATTCTTAGCTGGAAGACTGTAATCAAGGCGTATGTTCTCTACTTTACCCAATACTTTAACGACGCTCAGAATTATGATGGTGCCCATCATAGTGCTTCTGATCGCATTTGATTCCTTTTGGCCCAGATGGATCGCTTTGGCGCTCTTTGTTGCCGCCAGCATCACAGATTACTTTGACGGCAAGATCGCCCGCGCTGAAGGGAGCATCACCCCCCTCGGCCAGGTCATGGACCCGATCGCCGATAAGCTGCTCGTGGTATCCACACTCGTTATGTTGATCGCGGTTGATTCCATTGCGGGCCACGCCATCATTGCAGCTCTCATTATATTAGTGCGCGAGATCGTCATCGCTGGCATGCGTGAGTTCTTAGCAGGCTCAAAGATTAAGCTCCCCGTCAGCAATCTGGCAAAATGGAAAACCGCCGTTCAAATGGTGGCGCTCGGCTTCTTGATTGTTGATCAATATGGCCCCTGGTGGAGTGATTGGCTCGTTAAGCACTCGATTCACTACATTGGTGATCTTTTACTTTGGATCGCTGCGGCCTTCACAGCAATCTCTGGCTATAGCTACTTACGCCGCGGCCTAGACTACATTCAAAAGCTCCCTTCCTGATCGGATAAACGTGAAATTTTTTGGTATCTCAGGATGGAGCGGAAGTGGTAAAACCACCCTCCTCGTTAAGCTTATCCCTGCTCTCAAAGAAAAAGGCCTCAAGGTCTCAACTATTAAACACGCCCATCATCGGTTTGATGTTGATAAGCCGGGTAAGGACTCATACCGTCATCGTGACGCTGGCGCGACCGAGGTTCTGATCTCCTCTCACCATCGCTGGGCTTTGCTTCATGAGTTAGAGGACGAAGGCGAACCTAGCCTGCAAGAGCTAACGGCCCATATGTCAGCCGTTGACATTTTGTTGGTTGAAGGTTTCAAGTCGGAAAGCCACATGAAGATGGAAATCCACCGCCCAAGTGTCGGAAAGCCTTTGATTGCTGCCCAAGACCCGACTATCCTTGGTGTTGCAACAGACGAACCAGAAATCATTCGCTCCATGCTTCCCGACGAAGTCGTTTTGCTGGACTTGAATGATGTCGCGGCCATTGCAGAATTTGTGTTGGCCAAAGCCGAACCTCTATAGGTGCTTCTATGGCTCAGTTGAGCGATGATTGTTTTGCATTCGATGGCCCGTTGATGCCATTCGACGAAGCCTTGGAAGAGCTTCGCAAAAGGCTTCAGCCCATCATTCGTCCAGAAAACATTCCAACTCAATTTGGCCTTGATCGTTTCCTCGCCTCAAACGTCATCTCAACAGAGACAGTCCCTCCTGCTGATAACTCAGCCGTTGACGGGTTTGCAATCCATTTCGACGATCTATACAGCGACCAGCCAACAACTTTGCCCGTGATAGGCCGCGCCGCGGCTGGCCATCCCTTCACCAAAGAATTTACCCGTGGAAGCGCGGTTCAAATATTCACCGGCGCTATCATGCCGTCAAACACTGACACTGTCATGATGTCGGAAGATTGCCAAACGGTCGAGAATAAAGCCGGAGACGTTCTGACAGTTACGATTGCCCCCGGCATTAAGCGAGGGGCCAACAGTAGGCGAGCCGGTGAAGATATTTCTTCCGGTCAGATCGTTTTAAGAAAAGGGCACAGACTTCGGCCGCAAGATATCGGCATGCTTGCAGCTGCTGGTTATAAAACCGTCGCAGTGAATAAACCTCTAAAGGTGGCATTGCTATCGACAGGCGACGAGCTTCGCGAACCTGGAGTTTCTGCCTCTCCAGGAACGATTTGCGATTCAAACCGCCATGCCCTGCGTTCATTCCTAGAAGCCTCAGGCTGTGTCGTCACCGATCTAGGCATCCAAAAGGACGATCTCGGTGAAATTTCCGGCGCGCTCCATAAAGCCGCTGCAAACCACGATCTCATTCTCTCTTCTGGTGGCATGTCCATTGGCAAAGAAGATCATGTGAAATCAGCGGTTGAAGACCTCGGTTCTCTGTTTTTCTGGCGCTTAGCAATCAAACCTGGCCGCCCGATTGCCTTTGGCCAAGTTAAGGACTGTATCTTTGTCGGATTGCCTGGGAATCCTGCTGCGGCCATTGTGACTTTTCTCACGCTGGTTCGACCACTTCTGTATCATTTAAAAGGCGGCCAGTTGAATGCATTCCGCTTCAACGTTAGCGCAGACTTCCACCACAAAAAGAAGCCTGGGCGGCGAGAATGGCTACGGGCCTCCCTTCACCAGTCAGAAAATGGAGGGTTTAACGCGCGGAAATTCTCACGCGAAGGTGCGGGCATCTTGTCTTCACTTGTCGAGGCAGATGGCTTAGTTGAGATAGCAGAAGACGTCTTGGCCATTGCGCCTGGCGACCAACTCCAGTTCTTGCCCTTTTCAGAGGCCTTAAAATGAAACTTCTTTACTTCGCATGGGTTAAAGACCGCATCGGCCTTTCAGAGGAAACAGTCTCCCTGCCGGAACAAGTGACCACGATTTCTGAGCTGCTGGATTGGCTTTCGTCTCGCGGTGAGAACTATGCATCCGCGATAAACGAAGGCAAGACGGTGAGAATTGCCGTCAATCAAAACTATGCGCCTGAAGATCGCTCCATCACTGACGGCGATGAGATCGCCTTGTTCCCGCCGGTAACAGGAGGCTAAGATGATAAGGGTCCAAAGTGAAGACTTCGACTTTGGAGCGGAAATCAAAGCGCTCTCAAGGGATAACCATCAAATTGGCGGCCTGTGCTCCTTTGTTGGTTTAGTTCGGGATATTCATCCAGATGCCGAAAACCAGGCCATGACCCTGGAACATTACCCAGGCATGACAGAAAAGATGCTGGAAGAAATTGAGCAAGAGGCCCAAACCCGTTGGCCCTTAGAAGCGTCTCTAATCATCCATCGCTTTGGGCGTTTGGAGCCAGGCGACCAAATCGTGCTCGTCGCAACAGCCAGCCGACACCGTGAAGCTGCTTTTGAATCCTGCCATTTCCTGATGGACTGGTTGAAGACCAAAGCTCCCTTTTGGAAACTGGAAGAAGTTGACGGCAAAGGCGAATGGGTTGAAGCTAGAGACAGTGACGACAAAGCTACAAGGAAATGGCAACAATGATCGAAGCTTTTCTAGCACTCCGAGCCGGTGTTGAAGCAAGCCCCTTATGGGTTCAAATTTGGGTTAACTTCATGGGCGTCGTCGTCTTTTGGCTGCCTTTGGTTTTTGCCTACAAACGCGTTGAAGCGCGCTGGACGCTGCTGGCAACTCTTTGCGCCGTCATTGTCATGTTGGTTCTGGTCACCAATCTTGGTTATGGCAGACACTTGGGTCTCGGCCACGTCCTGTTCTGGACCCCACTCGCCGTTTACCTCTGGAAACGCAAAAGCAGTTGGAATGTCGGCGGCAGCTGGAGTGGTAAATGGATCCTGGTCCTCTTCGTTACAATTACCGCTTCCTTGGTTATCGATTACATTGACGTTGCTCGTTATCTCCTAAACGTCTGAGTTCGACCGCTATGTCTAAACATAGTCTCTATCAAGTTGATGCATTTGCAGAGCAGCTGTTTTCCGGCAATCCAGCCGCCGTCATGGTCCTTGACGATTGGCTATCTGATGATCTCATGCAGGCTATTGCGATGGAGAACAATCTAGCGGAAACGGCTTTTGTTCGCTGCAACGATGGAAACTATGACCTTCGCTGGTTCACACCCACCCACGAGGTTGCCTTTTGTGGTCATGCGACCTTGGCCACGGCACATGTTCTCTTTTCGGAATTGAATGAGGAGAACGAGATAACCTTCAACACCAACCAAGTAGGAACGTTGAAAGTTAAGTCAGTTAGCAACAATCGTTATCAAATGGACTTCCCCACTTTCGGCCCAGAGAAGTTCGACGCCGTCCCCCAGCTGCTGAACGAACTTTTCCCAAATGATCAATTTGAGCTGTTCAGAAATTTTGAGAATTTCTTCGTGGTTTTAGAAAGCGAAGCAGACGTTCGCGGTTACCAACCCAATCTTGAGAAAATTAGCCAATTCGGAGAAATCGGATTGGTTATCACAGCACAAGCAGATCCGGGGCAGCCCTATAATTTTGTTTCCCGATACTTTGTTCCTGGCGCTGGCATTCCCGAAGATCCAGTTACCGGTTCCATCCATTCCACACTTGTTCCCTACTGGAGCACCAAACTCGGAAAATCTCATCTGCAAGCCTTTCAAGCCTCAAAACGGGGCGGTCACTTAGACTGTGAACTTCACAATGATCGGCTGTTTATCCGAGGATCAGCCGTCACGTTCTTTAAAGCCGAGTTGAAACTTCCAACCTAAGAAGTTGTCCAAACAGCGAGCTCATAGCCGTCCAAATCGGCGAAGTGAAATCTCTGCCCACCTGGAAAATCAAAGATATCTTGAACGATCTGTCCACCGGATGCTTTCACCGCTTCTTGGACGGCCGCGAGGTCATCCCCATAAAGGACCACCAACGCGCCTCCTTTCAGCTGGGTTTCTTCCGTCAAAGCAAAGCCGCCCTTCATCTGACCATCATCAAATTCACAGTAAGCAGGGCCATAATCCGTGAAAGTCCAGCCAAAAACATCGCCGTAGAAAGTCTTGCTCCGGGCAATATCCTTTACCGCAAACTCTATGTAGTTGATCGTCTTGTCTTTGCTCATGGCAGAAAACCTTTCTCGTTTCTCCACTTTTGTAATGCAGGCCAAAGGCTTTGCCTATAGTGAGAATGAATGCGTGCCCTCACTCTTACTTTTTTGTCCCTTTCTGCTTGGATCGGCATAAGCTTCTCTGCAATGGCTAAGACGGCCTGCTTCGATCAAACCCTGTGTGTTGACAAACGGCAGGAACGTAATCGCATCCATTTCAAAGTCACCAACCTCAAACCCCAAATGACGATTACAGGCAAGTTCACTTTCCTTCTGACCAATATGGAAGTCGTGGACGGAACCGCGAGTCCGTTTGTGTTAAAGGGTGGGGAAACCAGGGACTTGTTCACGTTGCTAGGGTCGGAAGACGGGCGGTGGCAGTACCATCAAAGCGTCTTTTGGGCCCGAGGAAACCATTTCGATCTCCCAGATGAAGAAGTCATTTATCACCTTCCCTTCGCTATCGAGCAGTCTTATGCCGTGCTTCAAGGATGCAACAGCGAGTTCACACACCGCGATCATGATGCAAACTCAATTGATTTCGACATGCCCGTTGGCTCTGAAGTTCATGCGGCACGCGGTGGCCTGATCGTTGACCTCAAAGAAGATTCACAAACCGGCGGTAACAGCCCTTCACTCAGACTATCTGGGAACAAAATCATCATCGAACATGATGATGGAACGATGGCTCAATACGGTCACCTGCACTACAAAGGCGCTGTTCCAGCCCTTGGTGACAGAGTTGTTATAGGCCAGTTGATCGGCTACTCAGGCAACACAGGTTACAGTTCTCACCCTCATCTCCATTTCGGTGTTACGGCCGCTACAAAGTCCGGTTTGGCGAAAAGTCTGCCAATCACTTTTCAAACCAGTGAAGGCGCGGTAGTCTGCCCACCAAAAGGTACACTGCTCTCACATCCCTAAGGACAATCCATGGCCCTCAATGGATCAACGGTTTTGAAACCGGAACAAATCACCAAATGCTCTGAGGCAATTCACAACCCTGAAGATGCCCGCCATTTCATGCGCATCAAGCCTATCGAAGGCTTGGCAAGAGTGCGATTTGGCGATGAAGTTATTGCCGAGTCTGAGGCTGCTCTTCGATTGTTGGAAGTCAATAAGGACTTCTACGATCCCACGATTTATTTTCCGCGCGAAGATGTAAGCGCTCATTTAGCAATAAGAGATCAAGACAGTCATTGCCCAATAAAGGGAGATGCCCTTTACTTCGATCTTTTGAATGAAGACCGCAATACAATCACTGAGGAGATCGCCTGGTGCTACCCAGAACCCGTTGGTTTTGCCAACGAAATCAAAGATCACATCGCTTTTTATGGCCGGAAAGTAACAATCGAAGAAGGTCCTAAAGGTCAAACCGGAGAAACTGAAAAATGATAAGCCTTACTGGAAAGACAGCACTGATCACAGGTGCAAGCAAGGGGATCGGAGCAGACACCGCACGATGCTTGGCAAGCTACGGCGCCAACGTTGTTCTGGTAGCACGGACGGAATCATTGATTCTCGAACTCGCTCAAGAAATCAACAGCAAGGGTGGAAAAGCCATTGGTCTTGCCTGTGATGTAGCGCGCTATTCGGAGGTTAAGACCGCCGTCGACACGGCCAAAAATCAATTTGGTCGCCTAGACATCCTCGTGAACAATGCGGGCGTGATTGATCCGATCTCTCATTTGGCTGAATCTGACCCTGAAGAATGGGGCAAAGTTGTCGATATTAATCTGAAGGGTGTTTACCATGGGCTCAGAGCCGCCATTCCAGAAATGGAAAAGCAGGGTTCAGGCGTCATCGTCAACATCAGTTCTGGCGCAGCGGTTAGTGCTCTTGAAGGCTGGAGTCATTACTGCGCAACCAAAGCCGCCGTTCTCATGCTCACGAAATCCGTGCACAAAGAATATGCTGGCAAAGGCATTCGGGTCGTTGGACTTTCGCCCGGGACGGTCGCCACGGAAATGCAGGTGGTCATCAAAGCCTCTGGTATCAACCCCGTCAGCAAACTGGAATTCTCAGACCATATCCCACCTTCCTGGGCAGGCGAAGCGGTTGCCTGGCTGTGCACAGATGCCGGCAAAGAGTTTGACGGCGGTGACTGCTCTCTCAGGTCAGAAGAGGTCCGCCGGGCGATTGGCCTGACCTAACGAGAACAAGCCCAGGCTCGAACAAAGCAGTTGCGAGAATTTTGTCTGCAATAGTTTAGGGCTGTTCTCTCCGCGGCAGCGCGGGTTGAAGCCCAACCCCAGCCCCAACCGTTGTTGGGACCCGCAGCAATGGCACCACAAGTATTGTAGAATGTCTTGATTACCGTACAGTTGCTACATTCATTGCGGACTTTCCGTTTGGCCCGCCATTCTGATTTGTAGGAGTGTGAATAGCCCCAGGCCCCACCAGGCCCAAACCCAACAGCACCCCAACAGCGTGTGTAACCGCAACTTCCTGCTTCTGCTGATAAAGACAATAGCGGGCTTAAGAGAATAGCCGCCAGAGCGATGATCGTCGTTTTCCTCATTTGATTTCTCCTCTGATTTATTAGACGAGTATCCATTATCAGGCACAACTAATCAAAAAGCATTGACTCAAATCAAATCTATCGGAAGGGAAGAAAGCTCCTCAATGCCTCTTATAAATACAAAAAAATCGACCAAATGAAGGCGATAGAGTCTGCCACGAAAGAGCCGAAGCCATGCTAAAAAATATCAAACGCCGATTGTTTTCGTGGTTCCTCGACCGCTACAAGAAATCTAAACGGCGGAAATCTGTTACAGACATCAACGAGGCGCTAGAGCTGGCAAAAAAAGCGATTTCCACAAACAAATATGCCTTTCTCATCACAAACAACGGCAGCAATTCACCTAGCGCTCGGTTGGTCGAACCCGTTGTCAATTACGAGGAAATGACCTTCTGGATCGGCACCAATCCAAGCCTCCGTAAAATAGAGGAGATCAAAGAAAACCCTGCCGTCACCTTGGCATTTGGGAACGAGAAGAACGATTCCAATGTTGTCATCCAAGGCATAGCAAACGTCGAGAACAATCCGGATTTTGCACGACAGCACTGGAAAGCCTATTGGCGTTTGTTCTTTCCAGACGGCCCCGAAAGTGCCGATTTCATCCTGATCAGAATCGAATGGCAAAGCATAGAAGTTTTAGACTTCTCTCGAAACATTATTCCCGAACCCTTCGGATTGAAGCCTCTCAAAATCATGCGGCACCAGATCAATGGCGAGCAGAAACAAAGTAGAGAAGAAGCCTAATAGACCGTGCTGAAAGCTCTCGTGCATTCGCTGGTTTTCGTCTTTTTGACATTGCTTACGCAGATTGGCGGTCTGGCTTACTTACTCTATTTCGTGATTCGCGGGAGAGTACCAAGCCACCGTTTTCCCAAAATTACAAACTTGCTGGTTTTTGGTCTGATTTATCTATCTTTCTCTGCAGGGGCTGCTCTCACGGCTCCACTCCTGGGACGGGAGCCACTGCCGTGCTTTGGTGCTTTCACAGATAGTTCGATACAAATGCAGTCGCCGCTCTATTGCCTGCTCAACAGACACTACGTTTCTCCGAGACTGAAATCGCTTACTTTCGCACTAGCCGATCATGTGGACGCACGACATCCAGGAAGTATAACTTTGGCGCTGGATGCAGGCTTTCCGTTCATTGAAGGCTTTCCCTTGTTGCCCCACCCATCGCACGATGATGGGCGTAAACTTGATCTAGCTTTTTACTACAAAGAACCTAATGGCGCTTACCTTCCCGGAGTGACTAAGTCGCCACTTGGGTATTGGGGGTTTGAAAATCCTAAAAACAAGGCTAACTCAGCTTGTAAGAAAGCAGCCAAAACCCTTTCACTTCGTTGGAACATGGAGTGGTTTCAACTTTTTGTTCGGCACTTAGAATTGGACCGCCAACGGATGGCGACAGCACTTAAATGGCTAAAGAATGAAGGCCGAAAGAAGGGGCTTTCGAAAATTCTAATCGAACCACACTTAGCAAGAGCATTTAGCATCAGTGGTGGAATTGTGCGGTTTCAGGGTTGTCGGGCGGCTAGGCACGACGATCATGTCCACATTCAAGTTTCCGGATAGCTTTGCACTTTCCAAAACCGACCGGCTAGAGCACGAGTTGCGATGATGTAGCCAAGAAGTATCGGGATGTCGTTGAACGTTTTGTAAGCAATCCAGTTATCTGTTGAAAAAAGTCGCCAAACGATCTCGTTAGTGCTGGCCCAGGCCAGCGCCATCGCAACCCAGGTCAGTGTGAGAACCTTCCAACCTTTGTTCGTCAGACTAAGTTGACGTCCCAGCACCCGCTCTAGGAAAGAAGGCTTGAACGCTAGGCCGATCAACAAACCAAGAGCGAAAAGGCCATTGCCAATCGTGGGTCCGATTTTGACAAAGGTTTCATTGTCAAAAAGGAGGCTCAAAGCGCCGAGAGCCAAGAATAACCCTGCACTGACAATAGCCAACCAAGCCAACTTGCGGTTAATCAGGTAGCCAACAAGAATAGCCACGGGCATAACGATCAACACTGCGAGCGCGGCTGTTTTGAGATTCCAAATGTAATTGACGACAAAGAATGTCAGCGAAGGAAGCAGTTCGATGACAATCTCACTGTTAAGGTACCGCTCTCGCAAAATCCGCAATGTCGATTTTTGATCCATTTGTTTTAAAGAACCTTATCAACAAGAAAGTTGGGGCAGGTCGAGCAAACGGTTGGACGGTCACATAGGGTATCATACCAAGACGACAGTTTACCAAACCCGTTGGTCAATTCCCTCCCCTCTTCACCGGCCTGCAGGTAAGCCAGCATTGGGAAAGCATGGATGTCTGCAAGTGAGAACTCTTTACCTGCCAAGAATTGCTGACCTTCAACCAGTGCCTCCAGCGCAGCTAACACTGGCTCAGATCGATTTAACCCAGCTTTGAGTTCCTCCGGTGATATGGGCTCAGAAAACATCGGGTTGTAGACGGAGTGAACAAATACTTGCCGAACGAAGGGCCAATAAGCATCACTATCTAGGACACCTATAATTTGGTTCTGCTTTGCTCTTTGCCCAGGCAACTGCGGCTGGAGAACTGAGCCATTGAATGCTTCATCAATGTAACGGGTGATACTCGCCGTCTCGTAGAGTTCAAACCTACCGTGGCTCAGGGCTGGCACCCGGTTTAATGGATTGATAGAGAGGAGCTCCTGTGCTGGGTTGGCATCAAACGGATCAACTTCAAACAACTCATAAGAGATCCCTTTTTCAGCCAGGGCCAGACGAGCAATCCAGGAGTAGACCGAATGCTCGTAGCTGTAGAGGCGCAATTGCACTGAGTGAATATCCTTCGAGCCTAATTGAGTTCCCTTGACTTTCGATTGCTCTGTGCATCAAGTCAAGGTTGGATGCCAGGAAGGATTGCCTCATGACCGATAACAGCGCTCACCCAAACATTTTGATCGTTATGGCCGACCAAATGACGCCCTTCATGCTGGAAGCTTGTGGCGGTTTTGGTGCGCGGACGAAAAACTTGAAAGCCCTGGCGGACAGAGGCCTCCAGTTTACCAATGCCTACTCACCCAGCCCGATCTGTGTGCCTGCCCGTTCTTGCTTTATGACCGGGCAGTACATGTCGCGCACGGGATGCTACGACAATGGCGATCCCTATCATTCATTTATCCCGACTTTTGCTCATTATCTGACCAATGCTGGCTATGACACTGTTTTAACCGGTAAAATGCATTTCGTGGGAGCCGATCAGCTTCACGGCTATCAAAGGCGCCTCAACACAGATGTGTATCCTTCTGGATTCATTTGGTCCTATCCCTTGCTCGATGAGAATGATCCTGAAGCTTTTGCCTTCGATTTCGCGCCCCAATATCAGGCGCAAAACATAGGGCCAGGATGGAGTGATGAGCTGCAGTATGATGAAGAAACACATCTTCGCGCGCTTGAGTATCTAAGATATGCGCCAGCGGGCCGCCCTTTCATGCTGACTGTTTCCTATACCAATCCACATCCGCCCTACATCGTGCCGCGCAAATACTGGGACATGTACAAGGACAGCGATGTCAAACTCCCTCATTACCCAGACAATATGGATGAGCTTTACTCAGAGTTCGACCGCGCTTTTCTTCGCTGGTACGGCCTCGATAGAAAGTCCATTCGCGATCCTGAGCATTTGACCGCAATGCGACGCGGATTTGCAGCACTCGCGCACTATGTCGATGACAAGCTTGGCGAGTTAGTGGACGTTCTTGAAGAAACGGGCCTGGATGACAACACGCTGGTCATTTTCGTTTCCGACCATGGTGAAATGCTGGGTGAGAAAGGTCTCATTCAAAAGCGCAGCCTTTACGAATGGTCCGCCCGCATTCCAATGATCATGGCTGGGCCGGGCGTAACACAAGGCGAAGTAACCACGCCTGTATCTTTGATGGATTTACCACGGACGCTTCTCGATCTGGTAGGGGTTGAACCGGTCACCCCAATGGATGGGCGCTCCCTTTTACCTGCTATGACCGGGCAGAAGTTAGAAGAAATACCTGTGGTCTGTGAGTACCACGCGGAGGGAATCATGAGACCCTGCTTCATGATCAGAAAAGGACCGTGGAAACTAATTTACATCCATCGCTCCCCAAGCCAGCTCTTCAATCTGGATGACGACCCAGGTGAATGGAACAACCTTTCAGGTCAATCAACCTATTCAGCCATTGAAGCGGAACTAACAACCGTCGTTACTGATGGCTCCTTTGACCTGGATTTCATTGAACAAGATGTCTGGGCACGGTTAGCGCAGAAGCAAGTCGTCAATGAGGCTATGGCCAAGAACAACACGCACTGGGATTACAAGGTCGACAGCGACGCAGCCGGTAAATACGTCCGCGTTTAACTAGATCTGCCTTGCAATCTGAGTAATGGTATCAAAGGCCACATCCATTTCTTTGGCTTCCATATCGAAATGACCCGCTACAAAGCGGATAACAAAAATTCCGTCATGATTGCTTTGTGTCAAATAGATGCGGCCGTCGTCGTTGATGGTATTGACCAGGCGAAGATTTAACTCATCTAGGTCCGCGCCGTTGCCTGGATTGAACCGGAAGGAGAAGAGCGACAAAACCGGTTCTGTGGTGATTTCAAAATCAGGCTCAGAGCGCAATCGCTCCGCCAGATCTTGTGTCCAGGTCACATGATTTCTGATCCTTTGCCTCAGTCCCTCTAGACCATAGGCGCGCATCATAAACCAAACCTTGAGCGCTCTGAAACGGCGCCCAAGAGTTACCGACCATTCAGAAAAGTTGATAATACCATCTTGGCCGTAAGTTTTGAGATACTCCGGCTGGATCGCCATTGTGCGTACTAGAGTTGCTGGGTCCTTCACGAAATGGGCGGAGCATTCAAGCGACACACCGAGCCATTTGTGTGGGTTGAAAACGATGGAATCCGCTTCTTCTACGCCTTCCCAAAGATAACGATACTCGGGGCAGATCATTGCTGAGCCAGCCCAGGCTGCATCAACGTGTGTGTATAAGCCCTCCTCTTTAGCAATTGCGCAGATCTCGCGAGCGTTATCGCAGGCACCAATCGAGGTGCCGCCAATGCAGATAACGACGCCCGCGGGTGTCATTCCTGCTTCTCTGTCCTGCTTGATTGCAGCGCGCAAGTCGTCAGACTTCATCGCGAAACTCTCATCCGTCGGGATCTTGACGAGATTGTTCTGCCCCAAGCCTGCGATCCAAAGCGCTTTATCGATCGAACTATGCGTTCTGCCAGAGGCGTAAATGCGAAGAGGCGGTTGACCAAACAGCCCTTCCTCATTGCCTTTCCAATTAAGCGCTTTCTCCCGCATGGTCAGGATAGCGCAGAGCGTGGACGTCGAGGCTGTATCCTGGAATGTACCCTTGAATTCTTCTGGCAAGCCAAGAGCTTGGCGCAACCAATCCACCATCATGACTTCTAGCTCGGTGGCCGCTGGTGATGTTTGCCACAGCATCCCTTGGGTTGACATGGCCGAGGCCAGTTGTTCGGCAACGATCGAGGCCGGCGAAGCGTTTGAAGGGAAATAAGCAAAGAATCGCGGATGTTGCCAATGGGTCATGCCTTCGGGGATAATCTTCTCAAAGTCTGAGAAGATATCTTCCATTTCTTGACCTTGTTCAGGCGGCGACATGTCGATCTGCTTTGAAATATCACCTGGTTTGACCTGGGACCGTACGGGTCTATCGTTCAGACTATCATGATAGTCAGCTGTCCAGTCTGCCGCTTTGTGGGACCAATAGCGGAGGTCAAAGTCACTCATTTTCTCTTGTTCCTAGTTATTCAATGCCAACGCCCAAAGCCACGCGAACACGCGCGCGGTTATAGGCACCGTCTTTAATGGTTTTGGCAACAGTGTCAGCTCTCAGATAAGATTTCGCCGAAACCTTGATCACCGCAAAGGTCGGTGCGTTTTCCAACCGTTTGATAGAGTCAACCAACCGATCAACACCAGCTTGATCGACGATGGTAGAAGACTGCTCAATCCCAGCGCCTTTTGCCATTGTGGTCAAATCTGTGACTGAGTTTGTATGTGCCTCTTGCATACCGGTCTCTCCGTAGTGACCATTATCCAGGACAATGACTTTCAGGTTTCCAGGGGCTTGTTTGGCTATGGTGGCCATAGAGCCTGTTCCCATTAGCATTTCGCCATCACCTGTGATGACGATCACCGGTGTATCCGGTTGAGCCAGGGCTAGACCCAACCCAATCGCTGCAGCACCACCCATAGCACCCCAGAGATAGAAGTTGCGATGATTATCGCCTTGTGCCGAGACGTCGTAGGTTGAGCTGCCTAGTCCTGTAACAACGAGGCTATCACCACGATCTTTCAGCAGCTGCGCAACGACGTCTAAACGATCTAATTCTTGTTCAGCCATCTACTTTGCACCTTCGAAGACTTTGGCGCCGATCAATCGCTGGGAAAGCAGGACTGCCACCGGCGTGCCGCCTTCGAACACCATCCTCATCGCCGCCGCCAAAACGTCTTGAACGTCTTCCGGCTGGTCGATCCGCATGACATGAACACCCATCATTTCGAAAGAAGCCTGAGTTGTTGATCCCATCGGCACTTGCCAAGGATTGAATTCACCCCACTCTCCGCGCATGGTTACCAACGTGAGAAAGGGAATTTTACAGCTTTTGATCAGGGATAGCATGTTGACACAATTGCCGACACCGCTGGACTGCATCAACAACACTGACTTGTCACCGCCAAGCCAAGCACCCGTTGCAAGTGCTATGCCTTCCTCTTCGCTGGTGAGGGAAACCGCATGAATATCGGGGTCGGCAATAATCGCATTGATCAGTTTAGTGTGACCAGCATCGGGGACGTAGGAGACTTGCCGAACATTCTGCTCTTTAAATTTCTCGAATATTTGGCTAGGCCAATCGGCTGTCATGAATTTCCTCCTAGTTCAGGCACCCAAGTTTCTTGTGAGTGAGATAAATCGGATCATCATAAAAAGCATCTTCAAAGTTACTCGTTTTCTTCGCCAAGCGAACGGCGGCTGATAGCTCTCGCGCATCGACCGTGGTCTCGAGTACGCCAAGAAAACAAGCCTCATCATAATCGTGTGCAACATAGACAAAACGATAGATGCCAGCTTTCAATCGTTCGACGGACCGAAGTTCATCAGCGAAGGCGATTTGGTGGTAAGAGTAAGCAACGGCATGTTCGTTGACTTCATTGTTTATCACAAGCGCGATCATGTAACGAGGAGAGACATCAGTAGAAGGCCCGCCACTCAGCAACAAACTTGAAACTCGGAGATCACTTTCCCTTTGAATGCAGTCAGAGCCGTCACAAACTGGAATCGTCTTTGTCTTTCTAACCAGAACTTTAACCTCTTCGATCGAAGCGACTAAGCTTAGTTGATCTGGAGAATAGAAACTATCACCACGCACAATGTCCTTGGCAAAAGCAGAACTCGTCCCGCCCATAAGCAACAGCGCAGTGAGAAAGAACAATCTAAGCATAAGTCTAACCTTTCATCTAAAGTCGAAGTGGAGACAAGTCCTCTGCCGACAACCCTTCATCGATCACTCTTTGCGGAAGTGGGTTGCCATCAACAAGTTCGGCCACTAACTGCCCCATCATCGGCGCCGTTTGAATGCCATACCCGCCTTGCCCCGCGAGCCAAAAGAAGCCCTCGACCTTTGGATCATAGCCTACGACCGGTGTCCCGTCTGCAACAAACGACCGAAGCCCGGCCCATGTTTTTTCAGGCCTGGCGGTTGGCATATCAATAGCTTGCTGAACGCGATAGATTGTTGTTGCGACGTCAATCTCCTCCGGTTGCGCATCACAGGGTGGACTGGGTGTTGCATCCGCCATGGAGGCTAACAACATGCCGGATTGAGGTTTGAAGTAGAACGATTCCTCGGCATCCACCACGGCAGGCCATTCCATAACATCGACACCTTCCGGTGATTTAATCAACATCGCGGTCCTGCGCTTAGGCACCAATCCTATTTTTTCACAGCCCGCCATTTGACCAAGCTCATCGGCCCAAGCACCAGCGGCGTTAACCAAGATTGCTCCGCTGAATTGACGATCTCCACACCTCACCTGCCACAAGTCTGCTTCGCGCGACAGCTGGTCTACGCGGGCCCGGGTTACAATTTCACCGCCTTTTGCCTTTGTTCCGCGTAGAAAGGCCTGATGCAGTGCGTCGACATCAATGTCACTCGAAACCGGATTCCAAAGACAACCGGCTGCGTAGCCTGGCTTAGCAATCGGAACAAGGTTTTCATAAAATTCAGGACCGTGACGCTCTGGAGGCAGGCCGGCATCCTCTAAGTCTTGTGCAACAGAATCTAGAAGATGAAGCTGTTCCTCGTTGGCCACAAAAACCCAGCCTCGCTGGTGTAGCAGGGGAACGTCTACAAAACCCTCCGGTGGTCGTTCATAGAAATCACGACTAGCTCTCGTGATCTCACGAATCGCTTTGGTGCCGTAGTTCTCCTCGAACACAGCAGCAGAGCGCCCGGTCGTGTGATACCCACAGTGCTCTTCTGCTTCTAACAACAAGACAGAATGCTTATCGGCCAAAAAGAAAGCGGCGGAGGCTCCCGCCATTCCGCCGCCAACAATAATAACGTCGACTTGGTCAGCCATATTGCCTACTCAGCCGCAACCGCCAACTCGCGGCCGTTCACCAAATTGATGTAGTCTTCCCGCAATACACGGGTGATTTCACCTGGTATAAACTGATGTTCGTCGACAGAACCAATTGGTGTTACTTCCGCCGCTGTACCAACAATGAACATTTCCTGAGATTTCCCGAGGTCCTCCGGGAACATTGGGCGCTCAACAACCTTCATCTGACGCCTTGCTGCCAAATCGATGATCGTGCGACGGGTGATGCCATCCAAGAAACAATCCGGTGTTGGTGTATGAATAACACCGTCTTGGATCAAGAAAATGTTAGCACCGGTACACTCCGCTAACTGACCGCGATAATCCAACATCAGTGCATCTTGGCAACCGTTAGCCTCTGCTGCGTGCTTCGACAAAGTACAAATCATGTAGAGACCTGCGGCTTTGGCTTCACAGGGAATCGTTTCTGGAGAAGGCCGTTTCCACTTTGCCATCTCCAGCTTGATGCCTTTTTCAAGCAACTCAGGTTCAAAGTAAGCAGGCCACTCCCAAGTCGCGATAGCAACGTTGATACGGTTTGTTTGAGCTGAAACACCCATCATCTCACTGCCGCGCCAAGCGACCGGACGTACATAGGCATTTTCAAACCCGTTCGTCTCAATGCAAAGATTGCAAGCGTCGTCCAGTTCTTCAACAGTATAAGGAATATCAAAACCAAGAATCTGACCCGAACGTATAAGACGCTCGTTATGTTCTCTGAGTTTGAAAATCTCTCCTGAATAGGCTCTTGCACCTTCAAAGACTGAGCTACCATAGTGTAGGCCGTGTGTTAGGACATGCACCTGTGCTTCTGTCCAATCAACCATTTCACCATTATACCAAATCTTGCCTTCCATATTGTCAAAAGACGGACCAGCCATAGGGATTCTCCATTCGTCGATGGTCGCACCATCAGAGATAAAATTACGCAAAAACCAAGAGAACGAGTCATATTCTGTCGGTTTATTCTTGCCAGCGGTAACAATCTTAGCAATATAAGTCAACATGGTTGACATAAACTCTCCGGCTAATCCACTCTTCCTCCGGGAAGAAGAACTCCATCAAGCAATTGAACTGCTGTTCTTTGCTTATCGTGACTTCACGGGCGAGCCAGATAGGATTCTCTCAGCCTACAATTTCGGCCGAGCCCATCATCGAGTCATTTACTTTGTTGGTCGGAATCCTGGCATTTCTGTCAGCGAATTGCTCTCTGTTCTCCAAATCACCAAGCAATCCCTGTCTAGGGTCTTACGACAGCTAGTTGATGAAGGTTTCATTGACCAAGAGACCGGCACAGAAGATCGCCGTCGACGTCACCTGGAACTCAGTGAAAAAGGCTACGCTCTGGAAAAATTACTTTCAGAAACTCAGCGTCAGTTCGTTGCAAAATCATACGCCAAAGCTGGCCCAGAAGCGGTTGCCGGATTTAAGAAAATTCTACTCGGCATGCTGGACGAGGACGATCAGAGCCGCATCATCAAGAAGTAGCTCAACTTTCCTTTCAGCTTTCACACAAAGTGAAATCGGTAGACTCGTAATTGCTTCCAAAAAGTTGCATAGTCCCCGCCCATGCAAGAGAAGCCTCATATATTAGTGGTCGATGACGACCGACGCCTGCGGGAATTGCTGCAAAAGTTTTTGCTCGACCAGGGCTTTGCTGTGACTGTCGCACGCGACGCACAGGATGCCCGCACCAAACTTACAACGTTTCAATTTGACGCTTTGATCCTGGATATCATGATGCCAGGTGAGTCAGGTCTTGAGTTAACGGCTGCTCTGCGGGAAGGTGATCACGTTCCCATATTGCTGCTGAGCGCGAAGGGAGAAGCCGAAGATCGGATCCTTGGCCTTGAAAAAGGGGCCGACGACTATCTTCCCAAACCCTTTGAACCAAGAGAGCTGGTTGCACGATTACGGTCAATCTTGAGACGAAGAGAACAACCCTCTTCCATCATCTCAGGCTTGTTTAGTTTTGGACCTTTCACTTTTGATTTAGCCAAAAATGAGCTAAGACAAGACGATGAACTCATCCGCTTGGCTCCTGGTGAAGTAACTTTGTTGTCTACCTTTGCTCAAAGACCGGGGGATCCGATCAGCCGAGACGAGTTGAGTGACATGGTCGGTACGCCCGGCAATTTGAGATCCATTGACGTTCAGGTCGCGCGCTTGCGTCGCAAAATAGAGGATGATCCGCGATTCCCACGCTATCTCCAAACCGTCCGTGGCATTGGATACGTTCTCTTGGCGAACTAACCGCCCCCCTGCGCCATCTAGCAGGAAAGCCCTTCAAGCCGCTCAAGCGCATTATGCCGACCACCCTTATGGGCCGGTCGATTGCTATTATCTTGATTCCCCTTATTTTGCTCCAGCTCGTGGCGACTTGGGTGTTCTATAATCGCCACTGGGAAGTCGTAACCGAACGTTTGACCAATTCTCTTCGGGGCGAGATTTCCACCGTCATCTATATGTTGGAACGAACTGAAACAAAATCAGAGCGAGAAGAAGTTTTTAAGATGGCCCGTTGGACAATGGGGCTGCTGGTCGATTGGAAAGAAGGCGATCTGCCCGCTAAACGCAGGCGTAATTTCGCCTTTCTAGATTCGCGCCTCGCCAAGGCCCTTGATAAACTCGACCGCCCCTTTGCTATCGACACGCGGTCAACGCCGGGTGAAGCAGAAATCCTTGTTCAAATGGAGCCGGGCTATCTTCAAGTTTTAGTCAGCCGCGCACGCCTATTCTCCTCAACCACCTACATTTTCATTTTGTGGATGGTTGGTGCTTCCGCAATCCTATTCGGTGTTGCTGGTATCTTCCTTCGAAATCAAGTTCGTCCCATTATACGCCTAGCCGAAGCCGCCGAGGACTTTGGCACTGGCCGGTCCTTGGAGGGCTATAAATCCGAGGGCGCACAAGAAGTTCGCCAAGCGTCCCGCGCTTTTATCAACATGCAACATCGTATCAACCGCCACATCAGTCAGCGCACGCAAATGCTTTCCGGCGTAAGTCACGATCTGCGAACACCGCTAACCCGGATGAAACTGCAGCTGGCAATGATGCAAGAGAATGAAGACAACGAGAACCTCATTTCAGACGTCCAAGAAATGGAAGCTATGATCGATGGTTATCTTGCCTTCGCCCGTGGTGAAGGCACGGAAGAAGCGACCGAGATTAAGATCAAAGACGTTGTTGATGAAGTTATCCATGGAGCGGTTAGGAGTGGGCAAACCATCAAACGCACCTCTATGCCTGGCACGAAACTATTTGCGAAACGAAATGCTTTCAAACGCTGTCTCACGAATCTAGTGAGCAACGCCCATCGCTATGGTGGAGACAAAGCTCAGATCTCTGGCGGTCCAGATGGAAAGGGCTGGTTCCTGATCCACGTCGATGACAACGGCCCTGGTATCCCGGCCAAGCAAAGAGGCCTAGCCTTCCAAGCCTTTTACCGCTTTGATAGTTCGCGTAACATAAGCACCGGTGGTGTAGGGCTGGGCCTGACAATCGCGCAAGACATAGCCAACAATCACGGTGGTAAACTTGAACTCTCCGTGTCGCCCTGGGGCGGCTTGAGAGCAACGATTTCCCTACCGATGTAACCGAATTTTTTTGCTCCCTAAACCATTAGAACTTAATGTAATCGGCCACCGTTAAGTACTTTTTGGTCTGGCCCAACGAGAACAACCGCATCATTTTCGTCCATGAAGCCCATTACCAATACCTCGGACATAAATTTACCAATCTGTCTTGGCGGGAAATTCACAACGGCGGTCACTTGTTTACCAACGAGCGTCTCAGGTGTGTAATGGACGGTGATCTGAGCGGAAGACTTCTTAAGTCCGATTTCATCACCGAAATCGATAACCATCTTGATCGACGGCTTGCGTGCTTCGGGGTAGGGCTCGGCCTCTACCACCGTTCCAACGCGAATATCAACCGCAAGAAAATCATCAAATGTTATCGTCATGAAAGAGCTCCGTTTTCTTATTGCGAGCTCTTTTCCACTGATTAAATTCTTGGGTCAAGTTTCAAGAATGATATCATCTTCGTTGAAGTCATTCTTCGGCTTTCCTCTGGTCCCAGGCTTACATTCTTTCAAATAACCCGCCCAACGCTCAGCCTGAGCCAAACTTTGATCGACCACCTTCATTGTCTTCGCGAAGTCTTCAGTTTCATCGCTTAGCCAAACCCGAAGAGCGCGCAAATAAACACCCACTAGGAACTTCACTTTAAGCGTTCCTGCTATGCCGGAAGAGTTAACACCAGCAGCATCCAACGTCCAACGCATCGAACGGCTCAGTCTTTGATAGCCGCAAATGGCGGCTCCACCATCTGTCATGGAAGCATTAGCGATGGACTTCAGGCCTCCCCGGTAAGGCAGCATCTCATCAAAACGCGCGAAAATGAGTTCAAACAACCTGTCTCGCACAGAGTCTGCCGGATCTCGTTCAAAGTCCCCCAAGACGGCTTTGTCTACACGTCGTGAAAAAAGCGTCAGAATAGCCTGCTTAGACCCAACGGCTTCATAGAATGCATCCAAAGGCATCTTGGCTTCGTCAGCAATGTCATAAAGAGTTAGTGAGGTCCAACCTTGGGATTCTGCTGCTTTCATCGCAGCATCAATAATTCTGTCCGTGGATTGTTGTGTTTCAGATCCAGACATTTCAATCTCGTTTGGGTAATTGGTTTGCCATCAATATGGGGATGGAACGGCCAAAATCAACTAAACTCTGTGACCTTCTACAGTCGAGCTTAACCAGCGAGCTCTCTTGATCTGTCGGTCGCCGCCTGAATTGCTCTTGTCATAAGAGGTTGCAGCCCGTCTTCCGCCATGAGGACATTAAGAGCCTCTAAGGTCGTGCCACCTGGGCTTGTGACGTTCTTGCGTAGCTGTGCTGGTTCTTCACTTGCCTGTTCTGCCAGTGCACCGGCACCCGCAACCGTATGCAACGCTAGACGTTTAGAAAGTGCTTCCGACAAACCAGCTTTGACACCTGCTTCAGTCAGTGTTTCAACAAGCAAGAAGACATAAGCAGGTCCACCGCCAGAAAGGGCTGTCACTGGATTGATAAGATCCTCGTCTTCAATCCAGTCGGTTAACCCAACGGCTGACATCAGGAATTCCGCAGCGGCTTTCTGATCAGTTGAAACGGAACCATTGGCGCACAGTACAGAAATACCCTTGCTGATTGCCGCTGGTGTATTCGGCATCACGCGAACGATGGCGGTATCAGCGCCGTAGATTTCTTCGAAGAAGCCAATTGTTTTACCGGCAGCAATCGACACAACCAAACATCTTGAGGAGAGGAGTGAACGATAAACTGGTGCTGCCTCGTCCATCATTTGCGGCTTCACGGCCAAGATCAAGGTCGACGGCGCTAGGCCTGGAGACAAGTCACTGGCCTCAGAAACGATAGTGACGCCACGCTCTTTGAATTGCGCTAAACTGTCGGCAAAAGGTTCAACAATGAATACATCCTGCGGCTCCAGCCCTTCGTCGAGCCACCCCTGCAGAAGGGCCGACCCCATTTTCCCACAACCAACAAGAAGAACAGGTGCAGCGGCTTTAATTGGTAACGCCATTAGGCCTGACCTTTGGTGTCCAACAGAGAGGCCGCCAAGGCCTCATCTGGCGTTTTACCACCCCAAATGACAAACTGGAAAGCTGGATAGAAACGGTCACACTCACCAATGGCTATATCGATCAAATCCTCGACTTGCTCGTTAGTTGCACCGCCCGCACCTCGCAAAAGAAGTGTGTGGCGGAAAAGAATGGCATTGTCGGACGTCGCTGATTCAAAATGCCCAACCCAGATCTTTGAATTGATCGAGCCAAGCAACTTTGCCATTGCTTTCTCTGATCCCTGAGGCGCGCACATCTCCAGACCGCATGAAACATGTAACGCCTGCATATCATGCAGCCAAAGACAGTGAATTTGATAGGTGGTCCAATGACCTGGGCACGCAATAAGCAATTCATGCTCACTTTGCCGCGACGTGGTCCATTCTTCTTCCTGGATTAATGCCTCAAGTACGTCCAGTGGATTTGCGCAATGCTGGTTTTCCCAACTGCTTGCCAGAACCGCCATCTTCCCCGTTCCCCTTCGGAAGTAGACCAGAGCAAAAATTGCTCGCTACATTGTGGGGCTCAAATCAACCCCTATACTGAACGGAGTGATGACAGACTCGAGTCGCTGTTTCAAGCTAAGAGGTTGAAAACCTACTACTTTTCCACAGCTTTTTCACTTTTTAGCCTTCGGAGTCGTGGCCCGAGTCGTTTTTGTTGGCTTTTTGGCTTTCATGGACTTTTCAAGCACTTCAATTCTGGCTTCGAGCCGCTCATTTTCTTCCCGCGCTTTGATCGCCATTGCTTTAACAGCATCAAACTCTTCGCGAGGCACGACGTCCAATTCAGATAGATAGCGATCCAGCCTTTGCTTGATCTGCTCCTCGACCTCACCTTTTACGCCAGAAACAGCTCCAAAGGCGCCATTAGCCACCTTAGCCAGATCGTCAAGTATACGGTTTGGAGTTTGCATTTGATTGTCCTTGCTCGTGAACCTGTCTTCTACATAGGAAGACCGCTTTAGAAAACAATCAAAAGAGAACATTTAAAGGAAAATTTGGAGTCGCTGTCTGCTTCCAGGAATGCTAGAGAAGGGTAATTCTTCTCTTAGCATCGAAACCTTGTTCATGTTTGCTGTCCTACCCTACCCTAACATTGATCCAATTGCCTTTTCTTTCGGGCCGTTGGAAGTGCGTTGGTACTCTCTCGCTTATATCGTTGGCCTGATCCTGGCCTGGCAAGTTTGTCGGTATTTGGCGAAGACTTACAGCAAGAAAATCACTGCTGAGCATTTCGACGACTTTGTCGCCTACTGCGCCTTAGGAATCATTTTGGGAGGGCGCATGGGATATGTGCTCTTTTATAATTTCCAGGCCTACATTCAGAACCCCATAGAAATTCTCTATGTCTGGCAGGGCGGCATGTCATTTCATGGCGGGCTGTTGGGCGTTGTGGTCGCTATTCTTTGGTTTGCACACAGCCGTTCAATCTCGCGCTATGAATTGGCCGACATGATCGTTGTTGTTGGCCCAATCGGTCTCTTGCTAGGGCGCATAGCTAATTTCGTGAATGGCGAATTGTTTGGACGTGTTACGGATTTCAAATGGGCTTTCATCTTCCCAACATCCGGAGATGGCCTGCCACGTCATGCTAGCCAGCTGTATGAAGCCGCACTGGAAGGTCTTTTTTTGGGTTTGGTTCTGTTCTTCCTCTATCGCGTCAAATCGATCAGAGAGCGTTTCGGAACGATCACCGGCGTCTTTTTCTTAGGCTACGGTCTGTCACGTTTCATTGTTGAGTATGTCCGTGAACCCGATCAACACATCGGTTTCCTGTTCAACTTCATAACGATGGGGCAACTCCTGTCCCTGCCGCTCATCATCGCCGGTATTCTGTTCATCCTTCTTGCACCTAAGTTTAATGGCGCAGGAAACTAAGAACAAACTGACCCAACTGCTGTGCCAGCGGATTGACCAACAAGGTCCGCTCACTATTGCTGACTTCATGTACGAGGCGCTGCAGCACCCGAAATACGGCTATTACAACCGCCCCCATGTTCTGGGTCAAAAAGGGGACTTTGTTACAGCCCCTGAGATTTCTCAGATATTTGGCGAATTGATTGGGTTATGGATGTTAGAACGCTGGCAGTCCATGGGCGAACCCCAGTCCTTTTCTCTGATTGAACTTGGGCCAGGTAGAGGAACACTGCTCTGCGATCTCCTCCGTGCAGCGCAACTCATGCCTGCCTTCCTAGAAGCAGCTGATGTCCATCTAGTGGAGAGCAGTGCTAATCTGCGTGAAGTGCAGAGAAAAAAGCTCGCCGATTTTTCACCAACATGGCACAACGACATCACAACTCTGCCGCAAAAGCCCTCTCTTATTGTCGCCAACGAATACTTCGATGCTTTGCCGATCCGCCAGTTCGCTAAACTGAAAGCGAACAAGTGGCGGGAGGTACTGGTCGGATCAAATGACACAAGCGAGTTGGGGTACATAATGAGTGAGGAAATTGATCCGTTGCAGATCGTGGCGCTCGGCGCTTCTTCCTCGTCTCTTGAGACCCACGATTTCGTGGAAGTGTCACCAGCGACAAGCGCCCAGGCGACTCTGTTAGCCGATCATTTGAAATCAGCCGGAGGGTCAGCCCTGTTCATTGACTACGGTTATCAACAGGCTGAAGGATACAATTCGCTCCAGGCAGTGAAAGATCACCAAAAACACGATCCTCTCTATGAAGTCGGCACAGCAGACTTAACGGCTCATGTTGATTTTGAACAACTAACGCGATGCTTTAGTCAGAGAGGAATGAATACCTTCGGCCCCGTTGCACAAGGCGCCTTCCTCTCGGCTCTTGGGCTTGAAGCACGTCTGAACAACCTCGTTCAAAACGCCAGCCCATCAGAGGAACGAGAGCTTAGGAGCGGGGCTGAAAGGTTGGTGGCATCCGAAAAAATGGGTGACCTGTTTAAGGTCCTGGCCGTATCTAGCAGTCCCCAAACACCGCCCGGCTTCCCTTACCCAAATCAGAACAATTGAGACCCCAGCAGATGACGCTTGAAACCTTCCACGCCGCAAACCTCTCAAAACTTGAAAACTGCAGTCACGGTTTTTGGGGTCGCAAAGGGGGACAGAGTACTGACAGTAAAGGTCGGCCTGATGATTTGAACATGGGATTTCTTCATGCCGAAGACCCCAATGAAGCAGAACGTAATCGTATCAAGGCGATGAAAGAGCTTGGGGGGCAATCTCCAATTCTTGTCACCCCAAAACAAGTGCATTCTTCAATCGTCTATGTTGTCGATCAAGCATGGAACAACCAGCAGGCTCCTGACGGGGATGCGGTAGTAACAAAGACTCCTGGTCTAGCCATGGGCATATTGACCGCCGATTGCGGCCCTATCCTGTTTTGCGACCCTATAAACCGGGTGGTTGGCGCAACCCATGCTGGCTGGCGCGGCGCAGAAGCAGGCATTGCCGAAGAAACAGTTCTCGCAATGGAAAGTATTGGCGCGAAAAGACAGTGTATCCATGCCGCCCTGGGGCCCTGCATCGCTCAACCCTCTTATGAGGTTGGACCCGAATTCCCGACTTCATTCATCGAGAAAAATCCGACTTACAGCGACCTCTTTGTTCCGAGCTCCAAAGATGGGCATTGGATGTTTGACCTCAAAGGGTTCATTCACCGTCAACTCTCGTCTCTGAGTCTGGCTTCGATCGAGATTATGCCTCACGACACTTGCGCAGACGACAAGTCCTTTTTCTCGCATCGATACAACACACTGAACAAGCTTCCAGAATTCGGGCGTCAGCTATCGGCGATTTGTTTGCATGAGTAAGCTCACCTTCAAATTTGTACTCGTTCTTTCTCTACTCTTCCCCAGCATGGCTTCCGCTCAGTCGTTGCAGGAGAAGATCGGGCAAATGTTGATGGTCTCTTTTGTTGGCACATCAACACAAGACCCAACCGTCACAAAACTGCTAAAAATGGCCAATCAAGGCTCTATCGGCGGCGTTATATTTTATGCATCCAACATCAAATCTCCGGTTCAGGTCAAAGAACTGACCAACGCGTTCCAAGCAACAAAAAGTCCCCTCCCCCTATTTCTGGCAGTGGATCAAGAAGGCGGCAAGGTTCAAAGGCTACGCGGGAAAAATGGATACAAATCTTATCCTTCGGCCAAGAGCATAGCCAAAAGGAAAGACTTCGAGGGCGCCTATCAAACCTATCGTGAGATGGCTTGCATGATCAAGTTTGCAGGGTTTAATCTGAATTTTGGTCCGGTTGCCGATCTTCACTCCGACAAAAGCGCTATCATCGGCAAGCTTGATCGCGCTTACTCTTCTGATCCTTCAAAAGTGATCGCCTATGCCTCCAGCTTTGTTCACGCCCATCGGGATTGTGGCGTTGTCACATCACTTAAGCATTTCCCTGGCCACGGCAATGCGTTGAAGGACAGCCATAAGGGTTTTGTCGATGTGACTGACGTCTGGACTTACGAAGAACTCATGGTTTTTGAAGGGCTGATTTCTGCAAATTACGCCGACATGATTATGATGGCTCATACTTTCCATAAAGGCCTTGATCCGGATCACCCAGCCTCACTCTCATCAAAAGTCGTGGGGGAATTGTTGCGCAAGCGAAACCATTACGATGGTGTCGTGATTACCGACGACTTAGGCATGGGAGCCATCAAGGATCATTATTCGTTCTCCGAGAAAGTTCTAAAAGCCATCGAAGCAGGCAATGATATCCTGCTGTTGGGTCCGTCTGGAGATGAGAAATCCAACGCTGCCGAACTGGCGATGAAAGCCATTCTGGAGGCTCTCAATTCAGGCCGCTTAAGCCAACGCCGTATCAATCAGTCTTTTCAACGCATAAAGAGATTGAAAGAAAACCGCCTTTCATCTTTAGTGCCTTCTTCAAAGCCTTAAAATCAAGACAACAGGATTAATCAGGAGACCTAAGTGGCGTTACATTTCTCAGAAGCAGAATTTGACCAGCGGAAAAGTGCCGTCATCGCTGAATTGGAGCGCAAAGGCCTCGATGGCATTCTTCTCTTCCGTCAAGAATCACAATACTACCTGACGGGATACGATACCTTTGGTTACGTTTTCTTTCAGTGTGTCTACCTCGGCACTGACGGTCGGACATTCCTACTGACCCGTTCAGCAGACCAACGCCAGGCGGCGATGACGTCGACAGTCAAAGACATCCGTATATGGCGAGATGCCCCAGATTCGAAGCCTGCCGTAGATCTGCGTGAAATTCTTCGAGAGTATGGCTGCGAAGGCAAGAAGCTCGGGGCAGAATTCGAAGCATATGGCCTGACACACCGCAACGGAAAACATCTGGAAAAGTCCTTGGACGGTTTCTGTGAATTAGTCGACAGTTCTTTCCTGGTTTCTAAGATTCGAGTCGTAAAAAGTGCGGCTGAGATTGCCTATGTGAAGGAAGCAGCCGCCTTGGCTGATGATGCTTGGGACAGCGCGAAAGCGCTCATTGGTTCGGGTGTCGACGAAGGTCACATTCTGGCCGCTATGCAAGGCGCCATTTTTGAAGGAGGCGGTGATTATCCCGCCAACGACTTCATCATTGGATCAGGGGTCGAGGCTCTTATGTGTCGCTATAAAACCGGCCGCAGAACTCTCAGCCAGCAAGATCAAATCACACTCGAATGGGCAGGCGTTTACAGACATTACCATGCTGCCATGATGCGAACGGCAGTTGTCGGCGAAGTTCTTCAAGCTCAAAAGGACATGCATGCCATTACGGTAGAAGCTCTAGAGGCGGCAGTTGCTGCTCTCAAACCTGGTGAGCCCGTGGGAAATGCTTTCGATGCCCATGCGAAGGTCTTCGACAAAAACGGAATGAAAGAGCATAGGCTAAACGCTTGTGGCTATTCACTTGGGTCAACCTACGCCCCCAATTGGATGGATTGGCCTATGCTGTATGAGGGCAACAAAACCCTGGCCGAACCTGGCATGGTTTTCTTCTGCCACATGATTCTTTTGAACAGTGACTTGAAACTGGCAATGTGCCCAGGACATACTGTTTTAGTGACGGAAACTGGTGCCGAACCCTTGTCTCGCTCCTCTCTTGACCTGCTCATTGCTGATTGAGGAATCGAATCGTTTACAGTTTAAAGACTCCTTGTTAGAAGGCCCGCATTCCAGGCCACGCAAAGAATCCAGCCCATGAAGCTCCTGACCGGTAATGCCAACCGCCCGCTAGCAAAAGCGATCTCCAAGTCTCTCGGTTCTCCCTTAACACAGTGTACGGTTCGACGATTTGCCGACCAAGAGATCTTCGTTGAAGTCGAAGAGAACGTCCGCGGCCAAGATGTGTTCTTCATTCAGTCAACATCTTCGCCCGTCAATGATCATTTGATGGAGTTGTTAATCGCCATGGACGCGCTTCGCCGTGGCTCTGCAAACAGAATTACAGCTGTGATCCCGTACTTCGGCTATGCGCGCCAGGACCGAAAGTCTGCGCCTCGTTCACCGATTTCTGCAAAGTTGGTCGCTAACCTCATTACGGAAGCTGGCGCAGACCGGGTTTTGACCTTGGACCTTCATGCTGGTCAGATTCAGGGTTTTTTCGACATCCCAACCGATAACCTTTTTGCGACACCACTCTTCGAGAAGGCTTTGAACGACCACGGTATGGTCGACGACGACCTTATGATCGTCTCCCCCGACGTTGGCGGTGTTGTTCGTGCCAGAGCCATCGCGAAACGTGTGAATGCCGACCTCGCAATTATCGACAAGCGCCGCGAACGAGCCAACCAATCTGAAGTCATGAACATCATTGGCGACATTAAGGGCAAACGCTGTGTCCTTTATGATGATATGGTCGACACTGCCGGAACTCTTTGTAATGCTGCCGATGCCCTTATGGAAGGTGGTGCGAAATCTGTTAGTGCCTATGTGACACACGGTGTTCTTTCCAATCCAGCTGTCGAGCGGATTGAAGCTTCTCTTTTAGAGAAAGTAGTTGTCACCGATTCTATTGCTGCAACTAACGAAGTTGCCGCATCTAAGAAGATCAAACAAATCGCAATCGGCGAACTTTTCGGCAAAGCAATCAGCCGAATCGCTCACAACCAATCTGTGTCTTCTTTGTTTGACTAAGCCTTTGAATCTGTTTAAAAGCCGCGACATTCAGAAGGGCCTGCTTTAAGGCCCTTTTGTTTGTTTATCACATCCCGTTGGGGCACCCCTGGAGGCCCTGACACATCTGGAGAAATTCAATGTCCAACACTACTGTCATGATCGCAGAGCTGAAAGAGGGAGCCGGAAAGGGGGCCGCTCGTGACGTCCGCAATGCCGGCAGAACACCCGCAGTCATCTATGGTGACAAAAAAGACCCTATCATGGTTTCCGTGGATCCAATCCACCTTTGGAAACTGTTGAACCAGCCTGGTTTCTACTCCACAGTTTTCGAAGTTGAAGTCGAGGGTAAGAAACATAAAGTTCTGCCTCGCGCGGTACAGTTCCACAAAGTCACCGACGTCCCACAGCACGTTGACTTCATGCGCGTATCTGGTTCATCACGCTTGACGGTTTCCGTTCCAGTGAGCTTCCTCAACGAGGAAGATTCTCCTGGTCTTAAGCGCGGCGCTGTCTTGAACATCGTTCGTCACGATGTTGAAATTACGTGTCCTGCGAACGCGATTCCTGCAAGCTTTGAAATTGATCTGACTGGTTTGGACGTTAACGATTCAATCCACTTCAGCATGATCGCAATGCCAAAGGGTGCGGAAGCAACTATTACTGATCGTGACTTCACAATTGCAACAATTTCTGCTCCTTCATCACTTCGCAGTAAAGCTGAGACGGATGAAGCAGAAGAAGGCGCTGAAGGCGAAGACTCAGAGGCAAGCGAAGGTTAATCACCTATGCTCTTACTTGTTGGTCTGGGAAATCCAGGCGCCAAGTACGCAAACAACCGACACAACATCGGTTTCATGGCGGTGGACGAGATCGTTCGCCGCCATGTCTCTTTTGGGGACTGGAAAACCAAATTCCAGGGGTTGATTTCAGAAGGTAAGATTGGTGGCGAGAAGGCCATTGCGCTGAAGCCTCAAACTTTCATGAATAATTCTGGCAAGTCAGTCAGTGAAGCCATTCGCTTTTACAAAATTCCACCCGATCAGGTTTTTGTCTTTTATGACGAACTCGATTTGGTGGCCGGTAAAGTCAAGGTCAAGCGAGGTGGCGGTAACGCTGGGCATAATGGCCTTAGCTCAATTGACGCCTTTTGCCCAAAAGATTATTGGAAAATCAGATTAGGTATTGGTCATCCCGGTGAAAAGAGCCGCGTCATGGGCCATGTTTTGGGTGACTTTAAGAAAGCCGACCAAGACTGGCTGTCTGTGCTCTTACCAGAAACAGCCACTAATCTAGACTACATTATTAACGGTGATGCTAACGGTTTCACCTCTCGGGTTATGCAGGCCTTTGTGCCACCCAAGCCCGACAAAAAGGACTAGAACTCATGGGTTTTAATTGTGGTATTGTTGGCCTTCCTAATGTTGGAAAGTCCACTCTCTTTAACGCGCTCACGTCGACAGCTGCTGCTGAAGCCGCAAACTACCCATTTTGCACGATCGAGCCTAACGTTGGCCGGGTTTCGGTTCCTGACCCTCGCTTGGAAGCCATTACAAAAATTGCTAATCCGCAAAAAACCATCCCCACTCAGTTAGAGTTTGTCGATATCGCTGGCCTCGTCAGAGGAGCCTCGAAAGGTGAAGGATTGGGCAACCAGTTCCTCGGCAACATTCGCGCGACAGACGCTATCCTACATGTCCTGCGTTGTTTCGAGGGCGAAGTCACTCACGTCGACGGTTCTGTCGATCCCGTGCGTGATGCGGAGACCGTCAACACTGAATTGTTGTTAGCTGATCTTGACTCCGTAGAGAAACGATTGGTGTCTTTGGGCAAAAAAGCCAAGAGCAACGATAAAGAAGCCAAAGAACTGATGTCTATGTTAGAGCCAGTTGTAGAGGCCCTGAGGGAGGGTAAGCCCGCTCGTTCTGTGGAAATCAGCAAGGACCAGCAAACGTTGTTTGAACAACAACAATTTTTAACCGCTAAACCCACTCTTTACGTTTGTAATGTTAGTGAAGACGAGGCCGGAACAGGCAACGACTTCACAAAAGCCGTTGAAGCAATGGCCGCGGCCGAGGGTTCCGAAACAATTATCATTTCTGCTGAGATAGAGGCCGAAATTGCATCCCTAGAAGGTGACGAAGAAAAAGCTGAATACCTGGAATCACTGGGTTTGGAAGAGGCTGGACTGGCTCGTTTGATCAGATCAGGCTACGGATTGCTTGATCTCATCACTTTCTTCACTGCTGGTGAAAAGGAAGTTCGCGCCTGGACCGTATTCAAGGGTGCTAAGGCTCCACAAGCTGCTGGCGCTATCCATAGTGATTTCGAACGCGGCTTTATCCGTGCGGAAACCATTGCCTATGACGACTATATCAGTTTGGGTGGCGAATCAGCAGCGAAAGAAGCCGGTAAAATGCGTGCCGAGGGAAAAGAATACCTCGTAGTAGATGGCGACATCTTCCATTTCCGTTTTAACGTCTAATCCGGGCATTCGCCGGCAGCGATTTGAAGAATTACTGGTCACGGATCAGGCCTTGCCGTCCATTGTCCCTAACACACCATAGAGGTCGGGACGCCGGTCTCTGAAATGGGCCCAGGCCGCTCGCTCAAGAGCAATTTCATCCAGATCAAAAGTGGCGGTTAGAACCGTTTCGCTCTCTCTATCCGCGACCTCAACCATCGCGCCAGTATGATCGGCAATAAAGGACGAGCCAAAGAAGTCGAGGTGAGTACCCTGCTTTCCTGGTTCCCGGCCAATCCGATTGGATGCCAAAACAGGCATGATATTCGCGCCTGCATGGCCTTGCATTACCCTTTGCCAGTGCCCGACGGAGTCGGCATCTGGAAAGTGTGTTTCTGACCCGATGGCAGTTGGGTACAATAGGAACTCAGCACCTAACAATGCCATCGCACGGGCAGCCTCTGGAAACCACTGATCCCAACAGATCCCTACCCCAAGTCGCCCAAAGGCGGTTTCCTAAACTTTGAAACCTGTGTCACCTGGAGAGAAATAGTATTTCTCCTGGTACCCTGAACCATGGGGGATATGACTCTTACGGTAAGTCCCCAAGGTAACCCCATTGGCATCAATAATGGCGACAGCGTTAAAACGAGCCTGCCCGGCAAGCTCATAGAAAGAAACCGGCAGCACAACACCCAGTTCTTTGGCTAAGGACTGAAAATGCGCAACTGTCGGATGACCCGCCAATGGTCTAGCCCTCGCATAACACTCTGGAAGTTCATCCTGGCAGAAATAGTATCCTTCAAACAGCTCTTGAACCTGTATGACATTGGCACCTTGCGCGGCGGCGTCTCGAATGAGTTTCTCTGCACGCTCAATGTTCTCCGATACAACGTCGGTACAAGCCATCTGTGTTGCGGCTAACGTCACTTGTGCCATTTAGAAATCCTTCGCTCTATAAGTTTCTCTGCCTTCCAGCATCGTCAGCAAAACCTTGGTTCTATCGATTTTTGATGTATTGATTTTTGTGATATCTCTATCCAAGACAACGAGATCCGCTGCCTTGCCTACTTCCAACGAACCTGTCCATTCCTCCTGCCGCATAGAGAATGCCGCATTTATGGTATAGGCCTCAATAACCTCTTTGATAGAAGGAAGTGATTGATCGCCTCTTGTTAGCGCATTTTTCATGCCGACGAAGGGATTCATCGTCGAAACGTCAAAGTCACTCGACAACGTAAGATTCACGCCAGCATCGTAAAACGAGCGAAGAGGAATAGCCTCGTGCCCTCGATCACCAATCAGGTAGCCGACGTCACGATGATAGGCTTTTGGATGTGTCCAATCACCGGCGACCTGCATATCGGCGGAAACCCCGAGTTCTCTAAACCTAGCAATGTCAATTGGATCAACAAGCTCCAAATGGGTCAAACGATGCCGTTGCCCCAGGTTACCGTTGATCAGTCTTGCTTGTTCAATAGCATTCAGGGCTTCATCGGTGGCGCGGTCGCCGATTGAATGGATGAGAAAATCAAAACCGAGAGGCTCCAACAAACTGAGGAATTTGGTCAGCCTTTGTTGGTCAAAATAGTTCAAGCCCCGATTCCGGTCGATCCACCCATAGTCGAATTCATACTCTTTCTTTAAGGCCGCTGTCGTCAGCGGCGTGATGCCATCAACGTACATCTTGATCTGATTGATCCGCAACAGAGAATCAGAGTTGTTATCATAGAGCTGCTGGAGTGTTTCGATTTGCCTGTCATCAATGTGCGGGTAAGTCCAAAGAGCCAAGTTAGCCCGAACCGATAGGTTCCCTTCCCGCTCAGCTCTTTGCCAAACCTCGTGGTGTTTTTTTCGCCAGTAGACACGGGCATCACTGATTGAAGTGATCCCATTACGGGCTAACTCATCAAGGCCCTCCAACAAGCCATGATAAGTGAGATCCAGGCTTTCCGGCGTTGGTTCCGTGATCTGTTCTCTAATCATATTCCCAGCATTATCCAGAAGGATGCCGTTGGGTTCACCCTTTGAATTCTTAACGATAACACCCCCTGGAGGATTGGGAGTCTGAGCGGTAATTCCCGCGAGTTCCAGGGCTTTGGAATTTACCCAAATAGCATGAGAAGTCAGTTCCATCGCTGCAATGGGACGCTCTGAAACAACTTGATCCAAGATCTTCTTGGGGTCGTTTCGAAGATTGAGGATATCTTCGATGTAGTACCCCCAAGCCGTAATCCAGCTTGAGCTTGGATTGTTCTTCGCACAGGTCTCGATCTTTCTAGCATGTGTTGAGGCAGACTGTCCGTCCGTCAGAACACATGTCGCCTCAGCGCCGTCATAAGCCTCCAGAGGATGCATATGAACATCATGGATGCCTGGCATCACAAAAGAACCCTCTAAATCAATCACCTCGCTGTCCGCTTTTATGAAATCTTCAGCGCCTTCGTTTGACCCAACGAAGCCTAGGGTCCCGTTTTCAATAACGACGGCTTCCACCCAAGGATTACTTGGGTCGACCGTATAAACTCGACCATTTGTCAGCACGAGATCAGCAGCTGAAACGGCAGTGGCTGAAAAGAATGCAAGCAAAACGAGAAGATGTCTCACGAAAATAGCTCCTGATGTTCCGCCGAAGCATAAGTCAATTTCACAAATCGAAAAAGCAATCGTTCAGAAACTGTTCAGAAAAGGTTCAGTGAGGGTTCAGGCAAGGTTGTTAAAACTGAAATCAACAAGAGAGAAAACATCTTTCGCTGAATTAAGATCAAAGGAGTAAGACCATGAAAAAACCGACTTCCCACCTTAGCAAAATTGCTCTCGCTAGCTTAGCCCTGATCGCGGCAATTTCTTTTGCAAGCCTTCCAACTCAAGAAGCCGAAGCCCACAATGGTGGCAAAAAATTCAAATGTTTCACGTTTTATGGTGAACGTATTCCAGGTCTTCTTGGAAAACGACAAGCGCGGTACGTTCGCCAAAATGGCGGTAACTGTCACAAAAAACAACACTGGCACCAGCCACAACCGGTTCAACCTGTTTACAACAATCCTTGGCCACAGATCGATCCAACGTACGGCAATGGTTTTGGCCAGCCATATGGCGGTGACATTTATGTCTCCCCTCCAAACTATCCGACCGCACCTGCAGTTGTTCATAACAATCACGGACACGGATCAGCGAAGATTAGAAAGGCTGTTAGGGCCGCCAAGAACCGTTACCCACGCCTTGGTCGGTTTGTGAGAGCCGAGAACTTCTCGAGAGGTGGCTTCAAGTACAAGAAATTCACGCTGGTTTTCAAGAAAGGCCACAAAATCAAACGTGTTCGCGTTAAAGCGAACGCCTGGAGCGGTAAGGTGAAATGGGTGAACAAAATCTAAGCCCACTTTCATATCTTAGACAAAAAAAAGGGCGGCTCGAAAAGCCGCCCTTAATTCTTTGGAACTAAATCCAGGTCTTAGTGACCTTTTACCTTCTTAGATACACGGCGGTAGGCCAAGAAAGTAATGAAGGTAAGAACAAGTAAGAACAACATAACTCTCACACCAAGAGATTTACGATCTTCGAGTTTCGGCTCAGCCGCCCACATAAGGAAATGTGAAACGTCTTTTGCCATTTGCTCGACTGTGTTCGGCGTACCATCAACATAGTCGACAGCACCGTCTGAGAGAGGTGCCGCCATCGCGATGTAATAGCCTGGGAAGTACTTGTTGTAATGCAAGTTTTCCGGTGTTCCCTCATGATCTTCATACCCTGTCAGAAGACCGTAGATATAATCCGCACCGCCGACCCGTGCTTTAGCCATCAACGACAGATCAGGTGGCGCTTTTCCGTTATTTGTAGCAGCAGCTTCCTTTGCATTGGCATAAGGAGAAGGCCAGAAGTCAGATGGCTTTGCAGCTCTATCAACAATCTCGCCCTCATCATTAGGTTCTGACGGAACCTGATATTCAGCAGCAACTGCTTTTGCTTCATCCGCAGAGAATCCAATGTCCGTAAGATTTCGGAACGCAATGTATTCTAGAGAATGACAAGAAGCGCAAACTTCCTGGAAAATCTGAAAGCCTCTTTGTTGTGAAGCTCTGTCAAAGACACCGAACGGTCCGTTGAAAGACCAATCTTGTTTCGGAGCTTTCACAAGATCTCCAGCTGCAAAAGCAGCAGAGGTGCTCACAACCATCGCAGCAAAAGCAGCGGTAACGAGTTTAAAAGTCTTATTCATTTTAGACATATCCCTAACTCCTCCGCTCATTTCTCTGACTTGCTGAGAACTGCCTCAGAAATAGAAGCCGGCAAAGGTTTCGTTTTCTCAAAGAGAGGCAATATCGGCAACGACAAGAAGAAGAGGAAGTAAAGTGCAGTAGTGATCTGACCAACCGTTAGTACAGTCATCCAAGAGGAGACTTCAAAACTAAACAAATATGGAACAACAAAAACGTAGACGTTATCTGGGGCTTGAGCACCGACAGTTCCAAGGATGTAGCAAATGACTAGGAAGGCCCAGAACATTACGCGGAACATGGGACGGAAGCGAGCTGAACGAACCGGTGAACGATCCAACCAAGGCAGAATAAAGAGAACACCAATCGCCGCAAACATTGCAATTACACCCATGAGCTTGTCAGGAATCGAACGCAAGACTGCATAGAAAGGTAGGAAGTACCATTCAGGAACAATATGCGCTGGTGTGACAAGTGGATCCGCCGGGATATAGTTATCTGGGTGGCCCATATCGTTTGGCATAAAGAAAACAAAAGCACAAAGAAGAAGCAAGAAAACACAGACACCCAACATATCTTTGATTGTGAAGTATGGGTGGAAAGAAATTGTATCTTGTGGACCTTTAATCTCAATACCGAGTGGGTTGTTTGAAACTGAGGTGTGCAAAGCCAAAATGTGCAGGATCACAACACCCAAAATCACGAAAGGTAGAAGAAAGTGCAGGACAAAGAAGCGGTTTAATGTTGGATTATCAACGGAGAACCCGCCCCAAAGCCAAGTCACGATGGCATCACCGACACCAGGAATAGCTGAGAAGAGGTTTGTAATAACCGTAGCACCCCAGAAGGACATCTGACCCCAAGGAAGCGTGTACCCGAGGAAACCTGTCGCCATCATTAGAAGCAAGATGACAACACCGATAATCCAAAGAAGTTCTCTAGGCGCTTTGTATGAACCATAATAAAGGCCTCTAAACATGTGGATATAAACCACAATGAAGAAGAAAGAGGCGACATTCATATGCAGATAGCGAAGAAGCCAGCCTGAGTTAACGTCTCTCATAATACGTTCAACAGAGCCAAAGGCATCAGCTGTGTTAGGTGTGTACTGCATCGCAAGTACAATCCCTGTCACGATCATAATGACGAGACAAAGACCTGCTAGTGAGCCGAAGTTCCACATAAAGTTAAGATTTCTTGGGAACGGATGCTCAAAAAGAGTGTGATGGATAGGAGAAATAACGGGAAGTCGCTTCTCAACCCAATTAGCAACAGGATTTTTAAATTGTTTTGAACTCATGATACTAGCCCTTACCCAATCTTGATCAGGTTATCGGAAAGGAAGTTGTATTCAGGAACTTCCAAGTTCTTAGGAGCTGGACCTTTGCGGATGCGGCCCGCTGTGTCGTAGTGCGAGCCGTGGCAAGGACAGTACCAACCGCCAAAATCACCTTTGTTATCGGTGACTTTCTGACCGCCGGGAACACAGCCAAGGTGTGTACAAATACCAACCATAACCAACCAGCCCGGCTTCGTAACTCGGTCGCCGTAAGCCTGAGGATCCGGGAGAGTTGCAACATCCACACCTTCTGCATCTGCGATTTCTGCCGCAGTTTGACGACGAATGAAGACTGGCTTTCCGCGCCAAGTGACGGTGATGCTTTGACCTTCCTCAATCGTGGAAAGGTCGACCTCGATGGAGGCCAAAGCCAAAACATCGGCGGATGGATTTAAGCTATTGATGAACGGCCAAACTGTCAGGCCGGCGCCCACTGCACCAACTGCAGCAGTCGCAACCATCAAGAAGTCGCGTTTTGTTTCATCATGGCCAGATCCTGTATTAGACATAAGGAAGCCCTCGGTAATTAGCGTATATTCGAATATTTTAATGCGTTGACAAGGCAATCTTTTTGACAAAAGTCGCCCGTAACTTTTCGGAAAGATAGCTACGACGGACGGGCCGACGCTGCAATTGGAGACATGGGGACATACTGCCGCATCAGCCACTAAAAGCCTCATATCCGCGTCAAAATGGCTACATTTCGGCTGAATTTCTTCGTTTTCACATGGCAAAGCCTCACTTCATGCGTATTGCACTTTATCAGCCTGACATCCCCCAAAACTGCGGCACGATCCTTCGATTGGCCGCTTGTTTTCAGGTTGGCGTTGATATTGTCGAGCCTTGTGGATTCCTTTTCGATGATCGCCGCTTCAAAAGAGCTGGTATGGATTACCTAGACTCCGTCGATATTCAGAAACACGCCAGCTGGGAACACTTCCTCGAAGCCAGTAAGGACCAGCGTTTGGTTTTAGCCACTACTAAAGCTACCGACCTGCATTATGAGTTTAGCTTCCGGGAAAAAGACATCTTGCTGATGGGGCAAGAAAGCGCCGGTGTCCCAGATGACGTCTCGGAACAGTGCCACAAAAAAGTAAAAATACCGATGTCACCCCATTGCCGTTCTTTGAACGTCGCAGTATCAACCGGTATCATTCTTGGTGAAGCCCTCCGCCAAACCAATTGCTTTCCCGTTTAATCCTACTCCAGTGATTTGATATGACAGATATAGAAAACAAAAAGGAACAAGCCACAAACTGGTTCCGCACACTCAGAGACCAGATCTGTGCTAGCTTTGAAGCAATCGAAGATGAGTCACTAGGGCTTACTCTGTCAAACAATCCCGCCGATGAACCTGGTCGATTTGAGCGCAAAAGCTGGGAACGTCCTGGCGGTGGCGGCGGTGTCATGTCCATTATGCGCGGCCGTGTCTTTGAAAAAGTCGGCGTTAACATCTCCACTGTTCATGGTGAGTTTTCCGAAGAGTTCCGTGACAGAATTCCCGGTGCCAGTGAAGACCCCCGGTTTTGGGCCAGCGGGATCAGCCTCGTTGCGCATATGCAATCGCCAAAAGTTCCTGCTGTTCATATGAACACGCGAATGATCGTCACCACAAAATCTTGGTTCGGTGGCGGAGCCGATTTGACCCCGATGGTTGTCAACAATGCTGACACTGACAAGTTCCACGCCGCGCTCAAAGCAGCCTGTGATCAAAGTGATCCAACCTACTACGACAAATATAAGAAATGGTGTGATGAGTATTTTTACCTACCCCATCGTGATGAACCCCGCGGTGTTGGTGGGATCTTTTACGACAACCTTGATAGTGGCGATTGGGACGACGATTTCGCTTACACACAATCAGTCGGCAAAGCCTTTGCCGAGGTCTATCCTGAAATAGTCCGCGATCACATGCATGAGAGCTGGACCGATGCTGATCGTCACAATCAGTTGATTAGACGTGGGCGTTACGTTGAGTTTAACTTGTTACATGATCGTGGCACTCTTTTTGGGTTGAAGACAGGCGGTAACACTGAAGCGATATTGATGTCGCTGCCGCCTGCCGTCGCCTGGCCTTAACGGAGTGCTTCCTTTTTGACAAAATGAGGTTAAGCACATGTTCTTCCGTCGCCCCAGAAGTTGGGAAATAAAAGAATCACAAGTCACACCAAAAGCGTCCTACGTTAACCGAAGGCAAATCTTGGCCGCGGCAGGCATAGGTGTAGGAGCCATCGCTTCGGCCCCCTTGTTACCCAAGTTAGCGAGCGCACAAGAAGTCGACCCCTCCGCCTCTCTCTATCCTGTCACCAACAACGGTAGCTTCACCGCGGGCGAAGGCAGAGTTCTAACACCAGAAGACACAGCCACAACCTACACCAACTACTACGAATTTGGCTCTTCCAAGAATATCTGGCGCAAGGCCCAAGACCTCCCCATACGTCCCTGGACCGTTGTTCTGGACGGAATGGTTGAGCAAGAACAAACCCTTGATATTGACGCCCTCTTGGCTGAAGCACCGTTGGAAGAACGGATTTACCGCCATCGCTGTGTCGAGGCTTGGTCCATGGTTGTTCCCTGGAGCGGCTTCCCTTTATCCTGGCTTGTCAACAAGGCCAAACCCCTTTCCGGCGCCAAATATCTACGCATCGAAACCTTCGAGGATAGCAAGGTTGCCGTCGGACAGCGTCAAACCTGGTATCCTTGGCCCTATGTCGAAGGCGTTACAATCGACGAGGCTGCGAACGATCTCGCCTTCATGGTGACTGGCATCTACGGCAAACCTTTGCCTAAGCAGAATGGAGCGCCTTTGCGATTGGCGCTGCCGTGGAAATACGGATTCAAGTCCATTAAGGGCATCGTTCGCATTAGCTTCACTGATGTACGACCTGTTTCTTTTTGGGAGGAGATTAACGCCAGCGAATACGGTTTCTGGGCAAATGTAAATCCCGAGATCCCACACAAACGGTGGAGCCAAGCAACAGAGCGAGACATCGGCACTGATAAACGTATCCCCACTCAAATCTACAACGGATACGGTGATCAGGTCGCAGACATCTATAAGAATGTGACAGATCGGCGTCTTTGGAGTTAGAGCATGTTGCGTTTAATTGTTTCCATATCCAGCCGCCTTTAGGAAGTTGTGACATTCTTCGTCCGAGAAGAGATCGCAGACTTGTCCAAGCCTCTTCCATAGTTCTTCATAAGTTCTTGCGGCTGCCTTACGCAT
>CAJQQZ010000122.1 GCA_905480575.1 uncultured Alphaproteobacteria bacterium
GCCGTTTTGTACATTTCTTTGAGGTCGCCTTCCGCTTCCTCTAAAGGAATCATTTCAATCCAAGCCGTCATGCGTTACCTTTCTGTGCAATTGGTTATCGCTAACACGAAACCCACCCCTTTTCAAAGCCAGAGATGAGAAGCTATAGCATGGCTGACAGTCCTTACTACGCGCCTACCGGCGGCCTGCCTCCACAAACCCAGCTCCTAACAGGACGGGCGGTTTTTACCGAGGCCTATGCGGTCATTCCCAAAGGAACGATGACCGATATCGTCACTTCTTTCCTCCCTCATTGGGATAAGACAAGAGTTTGGGTTATCGCCAGACCTTTGTCAGGTTTTGCTGAGACCTTCTCCCAATACATTATGGAAGTTAGTCCAGGTGGCGGCAGCGACAAACCAGAAACTGATCCTCAGGCTGAAGGTGTTTTGTTTGTTGTCGAAGGCGAGATTAGCCTTATCCTAGACGGTGAAAACTATAAGCTCTCACATGGTGGTTATGCCTTCATTCCGCCGTCGAGTAATTGGGCCGTTGCTAACAATTCCGATGCTCTCGCCAAATTCCATTGGGTGCGAAAAGCTTATGAAGCCGTCGAGGGTATTGAGGCTCCAGCGGCTTTCGTAACACGCGAACAAGACCATTCCATCAACATGATGGCTGGCACCGATGGCGTTTGGGGCACAACGCGGTTTGTAGAGCCCGACGACTTGCGCCACGACATGCATGTCAATATCGTGACTTTTGAGCCCGGCGGGGTGATCCCTTTCGCTGAAACCCATGTCATGGAGCACGGGTTGTATGTGCTAGAAGGGAAAGCTGTCTACAGGCTGAATGACGATTGGGTAGAGGTCGAAGCAGGCGACTTTATGTGGTTGCGCGCTTTCTGTCCTCAAGCCTGCTACGCAGGTGGACCTGGCCGCTTCAGATACTTGCTGTACAAAGACGTCAATCGACACATGAAGTTAAAACTGTGAACGAGACGACTCCTCAAATCCTAGTGGACGCAGACGCTTGCCCGGTAAAAGAAGAAATCTACAAGGTCGCTTTTCGCAATAATGTTCCTGTCATGTTGGTGTCCAACGCTTATCTGCGCTTGCCACAACATCCTCTATTGAGCCAAGTCGTTGTGTCCGATGGCTTTGACGCTGCGGATGATCACATCGCTGAAGTCGCTCACCCGAAGTCGGTTGTGATCACTTCAGATATCCCTTTGGCCGAACGATGTATTAAGGCAGGAGCACTTGTTCTGAAACCAAATGGTAGACCCTTCACAGAAGATTCGATTGGTATTGCTTTGGCGACCAGAGCCATCATGTCTGACCTCAGGGCTGGTGGCGATCAGATCGGCGGCCCGCCGCCATTCAGCAAGGCTGACCGATCCCAATTTCTCGTTAAGTTGGATGAAACGGTGGTGAAGTTGAAGCGTTTATAGAAAAAGGAGGTAAATTTGTTGGTCCATGCATTCAATTCTGCGCCAGCAAAGCCATTAAGGTCGCTGCTGTTTTCTCTAGCTTTGCTTCGTCTTCCATATGCCCCATGAAGCCGTGGATATGTGGTCCGTAAGTGCGCCACATCTCTTTGCGAAGTTTAATTCCTTTCATTGTGACCTTCAGTGTTTTGCTGCGCCTATCCTCTGACACAATCAGTTCTTCGACCAGCCCTTCATCGATCATCTTGCGTAAGAGCCGGGATAAATTGGATTGCTCAAACAATAGCGTCTTTTCCAGTTCAAAAGCCCGTCTGCCTTTTTCGCCCTGACGCTCTAGATCCCACAAAACGTCGTACCATCGCAGCGGCGGCAATCCATTTTTCTTCAAATCAGAATCGACAGTTCGGTAGATTTTTTGCTGAAGCAAATTGATTGAAACCCACAATTGGGTCTCATTTTCCGAGGGATACATGACTTCACTTTGTTGTGACTTTGAGCCTTTTTTATGGCTCAACTTCTTCCCGTAGGTCAAGTTGCGCATCTCATATAGATGCGTTTACATCTAATTTGCCTTCTAGACTTTACCAATCCGCTATTAACCAAAGGGAAAACGAAATGAGTCATTTTAAGCTATCTGGACTGGCCGCAGCCTCACTCTTTCTAGCAACATCCGCGTTCGCCGCCGATACCTATTACACGGATCAAGGCCATACAGAGGTCAAGTTCGGTTGGAGCCACGCCGGTGTATCGATGCAGTCCGCTGAGTTCACCTCAGTGAACGGTGAGCTAAGCTTAGATACCGACAATGTCGAGAATTCGACTATTAACGTTACTATTGATACGAACAGCTTGTCTTCAGGATTCGGACCTTTGGACGAACACCTAAAAAGTGCGGACTTCCTAGAAGTTGGCACTTACCCGGAAATTACATTCAACTCTACTTCTGTGGCAAAAACCGGTGATACTACGGCCGATGTTACGGGCGATCTGACCATTCACGGTGTGACGAAGTCAGTAACTTTGAACACCACATTAACCCATCAAGGTGACCATCCTCTCGGTGGCATGATTGCCTATTACAAAGGCAAGTGGGTTGCCTTCACCGCAACAACGACGATCGACCATCAAGCATTTGGAGTCGGCGGCTTCTCAACGGGCCCAATCTCCATCTCAATCGTAACTGAGTTGAAAGATCGTAAGTAAAAGTCCGCGGATTTTACGATTGAAAGGCTGGTGTTTTCCACTAAGCGCCAGCCCTTCAACTCAACTGCATGCCGCTCTAATGATGGCACCTAATTTCTTGATCCCTTCGGCAATCTTCTGCTCACTCGGCAAAGAGTAACTAAGCCGGAGGGTGTTCTTACCTGACTTGTCCGCAAAGAAAGCCTGACCGGGTACAAAAGCCACACCGGCTTCCCTGACAGAACGTTCTAACAGTTCAGCTGCGTCCAGCTCTTCCGGTAAGGTCATCCATAGAAACATGCCACCTTCTGGCTTGGTCCATGTAACCGCGCTTGGCATATGGTCGGCCAGTGCTGCCAGCATGGCGTTGCGCTTCTTTCGATAGCTGTCTTTGGCTTTGTTGATTTGCGCATCGAATTGTTGTTGGGCTAACGACAGCATCACTCTTTGGTTGATCGCCGGAGAGTTGAGGTCAGAGGCTTGTTTGATCAAGCAAAGGCGATTGATGACTTCCTCCGAAGCGCAAACCCAGCCCACTCTAAGACCTGGCATGAATACCTTAGAGAAAGAACCGCAGTAGATAACTCGTGAATTCTCTATCGATCCTTTGGCCTGACAATCCAGAGCCAATAAAGAGTTGGAGCGTTCGCCATCAAATCTGATTTCTCCGTATGGATTGTCTTCGACGAGAGGGATGTTCAGGTCTTCGACCAGCCGCAACAATTCCACTCTTTGTTCTAACGTCAAAGTCTCGCCGGTAGGATTAGCGAAATCGGGCACGATGTAGGAAAATGAGACTTTACTTCCAATCTGTTGAGCGGTTTCCTGATATGAACTCATCGTTCTATTCGAGCGGCCACTGGCCAAAACATCATAGTTCGGCTGATTCGCTGGGAAAGGCCTGAAGCGCGCCCAAATATGTGGGAGCCATCACAAGGGCCGTGTCTCCTGGAGCGATGAACAATCTACCCAGAAACTCCAGAGCTTGCTGAGAGCCACAGGTAATCAGAATATTGGCAGGAGAGCAATCCACCTCCAGTGTTTTCATGTGACTTGCAATCCATGAGCGAAGGTCAGGATCGCCTTCACTTACAGAATATTGTAACGCTTTTTTCGCACTTTCTGGGTCAGACAGAATTTCTAGGTAGGCGTTGGAAACGGCTTCCTTGGGGAAAAGGGTTGGGTCCGGGATGCCCCCGGCAAAAGAGATTATCCCCGGTTGCTCAATAACCTTCAGCAATTCCCGAATTTCAGACGCCTGCATGCCATCCATTCGATCAGCATAATTTGGCGTCCAGCCCGTTAAGGCGTTTTCATTTGTTTCAAACATGGCAGCAATGCTGACATATAATTTTATATAGGTCAATATTACTGCCATAAATATTCACATTTTGGCTTAATAATCATCCCGAAGTGTTATTTTTCTTCACCTTCTGTCGATCTCGCAGCACTAAGATCGTCATAGATGAGAGAACTGAAACAAGGAGATATAAATGGAATCGATCCTCATGAACTTCCCGAGCCTAGCTGGCTACTATCCGGCTTTTGTCGCAATTGGTGTGCTGTGTCTCGCTGTCATGATTCAAAGCTTTCTGGTGGGCATCCTAGCCTTAGCAC
>CAJQQZ010000123.1 GCA_905480575.1 uncultured Alphaproteobacteria bacterium
GCAGCAGCTTCTTTAACTCTTCAATATCCAGATCATCAATAGGAGCAAGCAATTGTGTCATCAACGAAGAGACTCGCACAATTCGTGCCCCTTGTGAATCTCTCTACGGAAAAAAATTACCCGGACTTTTGCCGATGTTACCGTTTCCTGAGTTAGTGACTTGATAAACATAGGTAATTGACTGTCCAGCCACCGCGTAAGAAGAGGTTGGGCTCGACTTATCCAAATGAAGAGCCGGAAGCTGAATTGCCGCCAAAGTGACTGTATCGCTGTTTGAATCAACTGGATTTCCACCAAAGCTCGTCGAAGCCTGAGCAACGTTCGTCAATGATCCGAAATCGATATCAAGCTGAAGGATGTTGTAAGTCGAGGTACAGGTAACGGAGGCTGCTGGGGCCAATCCACCCACTGGCAATGCTGGACAAGTGACTGTCGTCTTGTCATCTGTCGCGGTAATAGGCTGTGTGATGGTGACGTTACCAGAGTTGGTCACTTCGTAGTCATAAGAAATAACGTCAGTTGTCGCATCGTAGTCTGCGCTGTCAGCTGATTTAGCCAAAGAGATCGCAGGATTTTGCACTGCGTCGACCGTAACGCTGTCATTGTTTGAATCAACGCCGCTGCCATCAAAACTTGAGCTCGCGGTTGCAATGTTAGTGACGCTGCCCGCATCCAAGTCACCCTGGACAACGTTGTAGGTCGCCGAACAGGTGATCGAAGCACCAGGTGCCAATGCACCACCAGGAAGAGCAGGACAAGTGACCGAGGTCTTATCGTCTGTAACCGTAACCGGCTCGACAAAGGTGACGTTGCCTGAGTTTGTTACCTCATAAGAATAGGCAATCGTGTCCGTCGTCGCGTCATAGTCCGCCGTTGACGTTGACTTAACAAGTGTCAGAGCTGGGTTCTGGATCGCCGCTACTGTCACCGTATCATCGCCTGAAGTGACAGGGTTGCCACCAAAAGTCGTCGCGGCAGACGCAATGTTAGTGACCGAGCCCGTATCGATATCACTTTGAACAACGTTGTAGGTGGCGGAACAAGTAATGGAAGCGCCAGGCGCAAATGCACCACCTGGTAAGGCCGGGCAAGTGGCTGTCGTTTTATCGTCTGTTACAGTGATCGTGGAAGTAATCGTAACATTGCCCGAATTGGTAACTTCATAAGAATAAGCGATTATATCAGTGGGGTCGTCATAGTCCGCAGTACTGGTTGACTTGACGATCGAGAGTGCAGGGTTTTGGTCGGCGTTAACGGTAACAGTGTCATCCGCTGAGTTAACAGGATTGCCGCCAAAAGAAGAGCTTGCAGACGCAATGTTTGTCACCGACCCATTGTCGAGGTCAGCCTGCGTTACCGAATAACTCGCTGTACATGTAATGGAAGCTCCCGGCGCTAAAGCACCACCTGGGAGGGCTGGACAAGATACTGTTGTTTTATCATCCGTTACAGTGATCGTGCTCGTCAGGGTAACGTTACCGGCGTTAGTGACTTCATACTCGTATGAAATTGTATCTGTTGTCGCGTCATAATCGGCGGTTGTTGTGGTCTTATCGATTGTTAAGCCAGCGAGCTGTAGAGCATTAACTGTGACAGTGTCATTACCGGTGCTCAATGGGTTCCCACCGTAGCTTGTGCTGGCTGAAGCGATGTTGGTGACTGAACCTGCGTCAATGTCTAACTGAGCGACGTCATAGCTTGCGGCACAAGTGATTGAAGAACCCGGTGTTAACCCGCCGCCAGGGAGTGCTGGACAGGTGACAGTTACTTTGTCGTCTGTAACCGTAATGGCCTGGGTTAAAGTAACATTTCCAGAGTTCGTCACTTCATATTCATAAGGAATAGTGTCCGCTGGATCATCGTAGCTTCCAACCGTTGCAGACTTGTTCAATGAGATTCCGGGTGTCTGGACTGCGTTGACCGTAACGGTGTCATTTCCGGAATTGACCGGGTTGCCGCCATGCGTCGTGCTTGCGGAAGCAATGTTCGTCACTGACCCGTTGTCTATATCTACCTGAACAACGGAATAACTCGCAGTACAGGTGATGGATGCGCCAGGCGCCAAGGTGCCACCCGGCAATGCAGGACAGGAGGTTGTTGTCTTATCGTCGGCAACCGTAATAGCATTGGTGAATGAAACATTGCCCGTATTGGTAACTAAATAGGAGTAAGCGATAGTATCAGTTGTACTGTCATAGTCAGTTGTTGACGTCGACTTATCAATCGAAAGAGCGGGGGTTTGGACGGCATTAATCGTCACACTGTCAGTTGCGGAGTTTAATGGATTTCCGCTATGCGTAGTTTTCGCAAAAGCAATGTTCGTTAAGGAGCCAGCATCAAGGTCGGCTTGTGTTATCGAATAAGTCGCTTCACATTCAATCGTCCCTGAAACAGCTAAATCAACCGTTGTACAAGTCACGTCACTCGCTAGCTTGTCGTCCTCAATCAAAATGTCCTCAGTAATCACTACGTCGCCTGTGTTTTCAATGCTGTAAGTATAAGTAATCACATTTCCAACAGCGTTGTATGATACCGCAGACGCTGTTTTGCTGAGAGTCAGCTCAGGATTAGCTGACGTGATGGTAAAGCAAGAGTTTGCTGTGATGTTGCTGCTGCCGTTGATGTTCGTGAAATCAATGTTGATCAGGTTGTCATTGGCATCATCGCCAGGAATTCCGTCACAAGTCAGCGCGCTGCCAATTGACAGGTTAGGATCAATCTCTGCTGTGTAAATGATCGTGCAGCTTGTGCTTTTTGGAATAAAATAGGGCGCGCCAGACGTCCAGGAAATCGTATTGCCTGGACTGGCTGCTGAAATGGAAGCATCACCGACAAAAGCACAAGTGGAATTCACCAAATCAACTGATTTGGCTTCAAGCGCTGACCCCAGCGTATCGACGAAGCCGTTGTAAGCGACATCCCAATCGTCTGGACTGGTTATGGTAACGGTATAAGTGACTGTGTCGCCTGGGTAAGCTGGCGACGGCGCGTCTGCTGTCTTAGTTGTTTCAGGTGTGACCGACATGCAAGAACCAAACGAAACCCATACGAACTGACCGCCAGGCGGGTTTGTGTCGGGACCGGCCCTATAAGTGTATGAAAAACTATTCGTACTGGTTCCTGTGGTCACCAGCATTGAACCAGCACCATAGTTGGAATTGTCGGCGTTATTTGCATTACCCGTGAAGGTCGATCCCGAAATATCAAATGAATATGGGTTTTGTGCTGGTGTAAAAGCGGTTGCAGCCGGTGAATTCCAAGTAAACTCGTCTTGCCAACCTAAGCCTGGGGCACCGCCATCAATGTCAGCCAAGAAAACCACCGGATTTGTGACTGCTCCCCCTGTCACCGTTGCGGTGACATTAATGCCGTCACCTGGATTAACCCAATCATAGCAGTGCTGTAATCGCCCGTTGGCCAATGTCGGTGTCGAACCACAAGCAAAATTACTAGTGTTACCTGTAATGTTCCATTTCCACGTTCGCCCAAAATTATCCGTTGTCGAACCATTTGTTGCCGATGGGAACACAAAACCGCTACCATCCAGCAAGTTATCAAAGAACTCCAGACCCGCTGGACAAGTTTGTGCTCGCGCGTTGGATGCAAAGCCGAGAAAAACAGAAATGACACTCATCATAATGACAAGTGAAACGATCAATCTGTTTAAAAGGGAGAGAGAAAGAACAGAAATATTTTTCATGGCAAAGCCCAATTAAAAGGAATTTTTTATTTTAAATAACTAATTAAAATTTTATTTTTGTCTCACTAGCTCAAAATGGAGCAGGTGAGTTCCACAACCCAAAAGTCTAAATTTTACAGGAAGCTGTAACGGCCCAAACGTCCGCAACTAAATCTGGAGAGAGTCCGGTCGTCGACGTTTGCGTTGAGCGATTCTCTTGGCTGCTTTCGATGCGACAGCGGCCAGTATGGCAGGAGTGCTTTGCCTTCGCATCTTGCTTTTGTGGCTGAGGCGCAAGCGCAAAATAATCTTGCGGCGCAAAGCCTGAACAAGGCGGCAGGTTCTTTTATGAGCTCCTGAGAAAACTCGGACTCTGATAGAGAAGCGTTTAAAATCGCGCATAGTAGACTCTCAAAATATCTAAGTCTTGGCTTAAAAATAAACGCGCTTCGAATGTCAGTTTGTTAATCCGGAGAGCACAATCAATATGCGACGAACTAACGAAGCCTCGACACATTTTTAGTCTTGGTCGAGTTGCCATTATTGTCGTTTGAAAGACCGATTTTCGCAACAACTGGAGTCATACATGTTCTGGGAGGGATTTATTTTCACCTTGCCAAAAATTTTGAAGCAGTTTGAGAATTTTCAATTCAAATTGAGAATTTTTGTAGAATCGAAAATCTTTTCTCGATTTGAAAATCAGATTGGTAATCGTGGATTCGCCGACATTTGGTTGAATCTGGAACTAGTGGATTCTTGAATCCGACAAGGAATCCAACCAACCACATGACGTCAGTTTTCGGCCGAAATTTGGCGAAAAACATCATGGTCTCTTGTTTCATTGATGCTACCTCTTTAGCGATAGATTCGAAGGAGCTTTTCATGTCCGACAATCCGCCAAACATTCTATTGATTATGGCCGACCAATTGGCACCTCAGTTTACCGGAGCCTATGGCCACCCTCTCGTGAAAACCCCGCACATGACTGCATTAGCCGAGCGAGGAACTCGATTTGACGCAGCTTACTGCAATGCGCCGCTCTGTGCCCCTTCCCGCTTCTCTTTTATGTCTGGGCAGTTAGTCACCAGGATCGCGGCCTATGACAATGCCAGCGAATTCCCGGCTTCTATCCCAACTTTCGCACACTATTTGAAAATGATGGGCTATCGCACCTGTCTTTCCGGTAAAATGCACTTTGTTGGCCCTGACCAGCTCCACGGATTTGAAGAAAGGGTGACCACCGACATCTATCCGGCTGACTTCGCCTGGACACCCGACTGGGAATTGGCGGATGAGCGGATCGACAAGTGGTATCACAACATGCAAACGGTCAAAGAAGCTGGCGTTGCCGCCACAACCTTCCAAATTGACTACGATGAAGAGGTCGCTTTCTTTGCCAAGCGCAAGATCTTTGACTACGCACGAGACTCAACCGAGCCCTTTTGTATGGTCGCTTCCTTCATTCATCCCCATGATCCTTATGTTGCTCGCAAAGATTGGTGGGATCTCTACGATCACGATACAATCGACATGCCCGCCCATGTTTTGTCAGCCGATGAGCAAGACCCTTTCTCACGACGTGTCATGGATGGCATTGAGGCCAGTTCTATCGCACTGACTGAAGAAGAAGTTCGAACCGCGCGACATGCCTATTACGCCAACACTTCATATTTTGACTCAAAGGTTGGCGATCTGGTCAAAACTCTTGAAGAAGCGGAGATGCTGGACAATACAATCGTGATCGTCACTGCGGATCACGGCGATATGCTGGGTGAACGTGGTCTCTGGTACAAAATGAACTTCTTTGAACATTCTGGCCGAGTGCCTCTGATCATGGCGGGTCCTGGGATTGAGCAAGGCACAGTGCCCAACGCATGCTCTCTGGTCGACATCCTGCCAACGATGATGGACATTGCCGCGATGAACGGCAACCGCAAACCGGAACCTGGTCAACCGATCGATGGCTGTTCTCTGCTCCCCTCTGCTCAAGGGGAAGAAGATCCGATTTCAGAGGCGATAGGCGAATATTGCGCCGAAATGACCTCCCACCCAGTCTTTATGATCCGCCGAGACCAGTACAAGTACCTGCATTGTGACATCGACCCGCCGCTCCTGTTTGATATGGAAAATGACCCCCAGGAGCGCAACAATCTGGCCGAAGACCCCGAACATGCGGATCTAGCGGCAAGTTTTGCAGCGGAAGTCAAAGAACGTTGGAACTCCGAAGAAATCCGTAACAACGTAATCGCCACGCAAAAACAACGGCGCACCTTGTATGAGGCCATGACGACAGGCAAACTCACACATTGGGACTACAACCCACCGCGTGACGCAACACAGGAATATGTGCGCAATCACATGGATTGGACGGTGGCGGCGGCAAAATACCGCTTTCCGTCAACAGATCGCTAAAACAAGGAGCACACAGCATGAAACCAACACCGGTCAATCCAGCCCCAGCGGATGCAGCAGCGCGAAAAAGTATCAAACCACTTGTTTGTTACCCGGTTGATTCATTTCCAGCCTTCGACAGCACGCCGTTTGATGAGATCAAGCAGGACATGACAAAGGTAAGCGAAACAATCGTCGCGCCCCGAGACGCCTCCTGTTTTGAGATCCCAGCGGGTCATTTTTGCCGTATGATTTCGGTCGATGGTCCACAAGTGGGTGACCTGAACCTGTGGAACCTGCACAATCTGGACGAAAGGTTTTTCAGCGGCAAAACCAGAGCCTTACATGGCACCCATATGGGGGTCGGTGATCGGTTCTGGTCCAATCTGCCTTACATGCGTCCCATGGCGACCATTACATTTGATACCTTGGACTGGTACGGCTTCGACGAGTATGGCGGCTCTGTTCATGATGTGATCGGAACGCGTTGTGATCCCTATACAAACGTTGTGTTGAACAACAACGAATATCACTATTGTTGCCATTCAAACTTAACACGTGCTCTGGCCACCCATACCGGTATGGAATTGCTCGAAGCGGAGCCATTGGTTCATGATGTCATGAATTTGTTCATGTGCACGGGCTTCACGCAAGACACAAAACAATATTTCATGAAGGCAACGCCAGTACGTCCTGGTGATTACCTTGAATTCTTCGCTGACATCGATTTGCTGGGCGGATTGTCCGCTTGCCCAGGTGGTGCCTGTAGCGCAGAACACTCCAGCGATACAGCCGAGTGCCACTCATTGAAAGTCGAAGTCTGGAAACCCGCGAATACTCCAAAAGGCTGGAAACCTGCTGAGACTAATTCTTACTCTAGAGGGCACGGTGCTTAATTCTTCAATTTTGGTGATGGCGGTCACAGTAACATCACGGAAGCCATGACATAAGAGTTCTCATCAACGTCTGACACATAGAGTTGAAAGAGAGCAGCAAAATGATAAAAATAGAAAAAGCACCAGGTGAAGCGAAACCTGTTCCCATTTGGAGGAAAGCCATCGCAACCTTGATCGATGGCACGACAGCCGCAGCCGGTGTTTTTTGTCTAGCGACTGGTTTGAAGTTGGCGCTACTCGCAAGTGGGCCGCAAATTCTGCTGTGGCCTTTGGCAGTACTGAGCGCCTTGGTTGCTGCCTACTTCTGGATTGGCCAACGACACATGGGCGGCACCTGTCAACGGCGGAGTAAAAGTCTGCCATTGGGGCGGAGCAAAAGTAGGCCAGTTTGTTTGATTTTTGGGTATGTCTTCTGGCCTCTGCAGGGGCCAGAAGACATTGTCCGTCATTGAGACCTATGATGGGTGTTGTT
>CAJQQZ010000124.1 GCA_905480575.1 uncultured Alphaproteobacteria bacterium
TGTTGCGGAAGAACGCCATTTGAGACAATGATAGAGGGCAAAGAAATCTGGAAGGCCAAGTTCATAAACTGAATTTGATCCGACAGACACCGCATCAAAATCCGGAAACTGTCAGATCAGGTCTGAACTTCTACAGTTGAAAATAGAGTGAATTTAGCTGTAACGGCAATTTTCAAGCCATTTGTGTCGACATTGTGCTATATTCGAACATGTTGATTCTCTAGTAAAGCCGAGAGTTTTGTTGCTAGCTTAGGATAAGCATGTGAATGCAGTTACCAGCCTTGTTCTGGACGAAGACAAATCTATTGATGATATGAAGGCGGCGGCGGAAGAAGCCTGCCAGCTTGTAAAGTCGATTGGCAGCCCATTTCGTCTCATGATACTCTGTGCCTTGACCCAGGGTGAGATGACGGTGGGGCAGTTGCAAGAATTCATTGATGCGCGTCAAAGTCTGACTTCTCAACATCTAAGTCGCCTGAGACAAGAAGGGCTCGTTAAAGCTCGCCGTGTAGATCAGCGGGTTTTTTACTCGCTTTCAAATCCGGTAGCAGGTGAGATCGTTGCTATTCTCTACAATCATTTTTGTGGTAAAAAACCGGATTAAGCGAACATTTCGTTCGTTGTTCCCTTGGGCCAATTTTGACCATCTTCTACAATAATGCAGTTGGTTTATGTGTGGTACAGTATTTGACCATCATAGCCTGCTCGGTTCATATAGTCGCTCGTTCATATGGGGATGCTGGGCAACTAAAATTGGACACAGAATTCTCCAGTTCTTTTAGTCCGGCTGAAAACCAGTTTCTTTAAGTATATTCACAAGATAGCCCCAAAAATAGTCTTCACCGGGGTAGCCCGTTATCCGTCCAACTTCCCTATTATTTTGTGTCACAACAAAGGTAGGGGTGAAAACGACACCTTTGATACTCAGCAGTTCTTCTGGCCAGGCTATATCGTCGTCAACCCGCCGCAGCGGAGCCCATTTGCCCTCTTCAGTACCGCCATAGAACGAACCGATATCCTCGTTCCACTGTTCGCAATAGGTACAGCCCTCGGCTTCAAACATGACAAGACGAACGTCTGCTGCTTGCGCAGTGTTTAGGACACCAAGTGTGATCAAAACGACAACAAAGTAAAGACGAGCAATCATTTTAACTCTCTAGCAACATGAATAGAGGAATATTAGCTTATTCATTTCTATTGATATACACAAAAGAATCTTATAGGCTCCCGAAATCACAGCCTTGTGTGTAGAAAAAATAAACTGAAACATTATTCCAACCGGGAGGGATGCAAGTGCTGAAGCAGAAAAGCTTAGCTAAACTACTACCCTTGACTGTTGCCGCCGCCGGATTTTTCGCGACCGCAGCAGTAGCCGACGTTGCCCCATCAGATGTGGTAATCGTCGACGACAATGAAATTCCTCAAGCTTTAACGGATACCGCTGGCGATGCCGCCAAAGGTCGTGAGCTTGCGGTCAACCGAAAGAAAGGTAACTGTTTGGCATGCCATGTGATGCCAATCGATGAACACGGCTTCCACGGTGAGGTTGGTCCTTCACTTTGGGGCGTAGGCGGCAATTACTCCGCAGCGGAACTTCGGTTGCGTGTTGTGAACTATAAGGTTCTCAATGAAGATGTGATCATGCCTGCCTTTTATGTGAACTCTAACAAGATGCATCGTGTTCTGAAGAAATTCGAAGACAAGACATTGCTCTCTGCACAGGAAGTGGAAGACATCGTTGCTTACCTTCAAACGCTTACAGAAGAACAGCCCGATTAAAGGACGAAAGGAAACCTCATGACTGAGAAACTACAATTGGTGGTGAGCAACCGGCGCCATTTTATTTTGGGCGCTACTGCGGCCGCAACTTTGTTGTCTTTGCCGAAGCTTGGCTTTGCAGAAGACAATGGTTGGAAAGCGGCTATGGAAGGTCTCGTTGGGTCTTCTGAAGCTGATGCAAACAGAGTATCAATTGAGCTGCCAGAAATTGCTGAAAACGGAAACACTGTCCCTTTCTCTGTCGCGGTTGAAAGCCCTATGACAGATGAAGATCATGTTAAAGCCGTTCACGTCTTTGCAACCGGCAACCCACGACCGGACATTGGTAGCTTTATGTTTACGCCGGCGAATGGTGTTGCGGATGCGTCAAGCCGTATGCGTCTGGGTAGGACACAAGACATTGTTGCTGTTGCAGAAATGAGCAACGGTCAGGTCTTCATGGCGACCCAAACAGTTAAAGTAACAATTGGCGGCTGCGGCGGCTGATCGGAGGAAAGAGAAATGGCAAAAGTTAAACCCCGCGTTAAAGTACCTAAAAAAGCCTCTGTCGGTGACGTTGTTACCATCAAGACTTTGATTTCCCACAAGATGGAAACAGGCCTTCGTAAAGACAAGGAAACTGGGGAACTTATCCCTCGTGATATCATCAGCGCTTTTGAAGCCAAATTCAATGGTGCGACAGTCTTTTCGATGAACCTCCATGCTGGCATTTCGGCTAATCCGTTCGTTTCATTCCCAATGAAAGTGACGGAAGCTGGTGAATTTGAGTTCATCTGGAATGCAGACGGTGAGAAGACCTATTCCAAAAAAGCGAAGCTCAAGGTGGCTTAAGCCACAGAGCCAAGGGAGGATATAATGAAGATTAAATCTCTAGTAATCTCAGCCGCTACTGTCGCTTTGGCATCAACAGCCTATATCGGGCTTTCCGTTGCTTTCGATGACGACAGTCATGACTGGGGTGATTATCAAGTAGAAGATCGCCGCTCTGGCTATACCTACCGCTCCGCTGAAACGCGTGCCTTGCAGGATGATGAATTTGAAAATCCTGGTATGGTTGGCGTAGACCACGGTGCTGAGCTGTGGAATATCGCTGAAGGTAGCGAGGGCAAAGCCTGTGCGGACTGTCATGGTGATGCTTCTGAATCGATGGCAAAAGTTGGCGCAACCTATCCGAAGTTTAATGCTGCGAGTAGCAAGCCGATCAACGTTGAACAGCGTATCAATCTTTGTCGCGTTGAGAACATGGGCGCTGAGCCGTTCAAGTATGAGAGTGGTGAAATGCTGAATATGACAGCTTTCGTTAAGAATCAGTCTCTGGGCGAGCCAGTCAATGTCGTGATTGATGGAGAAATGGCACCTTTCTTCGAAAAAGGGAAAGAGTTCTATTACGAGCGTCGTGGCCAATTGGATATGGCTTGTTCTCATTGTCACGAAGACAATGAAGGCAACATGATCCGCGCTGACCATCTAAGTCAGGGACAGATCAACGGCTTTCCGACATATCGCTTCAAATGGCAAAAGCTGGGCTCTGTCCATCGTCGCTTCCGCGGATGTAACAAAAACATCCGAGCAACACCTTATAAGTATGGTTCTGACGAATACGTCAATCTTGAGCTCTACTTGACGTGGCGTGGCCGTGGTCTTCCTATTGAGACACCAGCGGTTCGCAACTAAGATTGAGATTTCAATCTAATTGAAAGGGGGGATGCTGGTTTACAGCACCCCCTTTTTTGAAACACTTCCAAAGAGGATTAAAGAATGTTTGATCGGCGTGATTTCCTTCAAATCGCGGCTGCTACCGCCGTGCTTTCTGGTAGTCTTGGGTCCCAGATAGGCAAAGCCTTTGCTCAAAAGCCCCTTTCTCAAGATGATCTGCTTGAATTTGATACCAAGGGCCAGGTTAGCTTGGTGCATATCACGGATATTCATGCTCAGATCAAACCTGTCTATTTCCGAGAGCCTTCAGTAAATCTTGGCGTTGGTGAGGCTTTTGGTTTGCCACCCCATCTAGTTGGACAAGACCTTCTTGATCGCTTTGGCATAAAAGCTGGCTCTCCCGAAGCTTATGCGCTGACATTCAACGACTTCGAACGCCTTGCTGGCAACTATGGACGTGTGGGCGGTATGGACCGTGTCGCTACACTTGTGAAGGCCATTCGCGCGGAACGGGGTGACAACATGTTGTTGCTCGACGGTGGTGATACCTGGCATGGGTCCTACACTGCTTTAGAAACCAATGGCGGTGACATGGCCTCAATCATGGATCTGCTAGAAACGGACGCGATGGCTTCGCACTGGGAATTTACACTGGGACAGGACCGCGTGCAGGAGCTTGTTGATCAAATCAAGCCTGCTTTCCTCGCCAACAACATTCGTGACACCGAATGGGAAGAGCCGGTGTTTGAATCAACTGCCTTCTATGAAAGGGGCGGTGTTAAAGTCGCGGTCATAGGTCAGGCTTTCCCTTACTGTCCAGTGGCCAACCCTCGTTACATGATGCCTGATTGGTCGTTTGGTATTCGTGAAGACGCCATGGCAGAGGCGGTCGCTGCGGCTCGTGATGAGGGCGCTCAGTTGGTTGTACTGCTGTCACACAATGGATTTGACGTTGATCGTAAACTCGTTAGCCGCGTTGATGGTATCGACGTTGTGCTGACGGGCCATACTCATGATGCTATCCCGGCTCCGCTGGTCGTTAATAACACGCTCATTGTTGGTTCTGGCTCTAATGGTAAGTTCTTGTCACGTCTTGATCTAGATGTCGGACCAAACGGCGTAAAGGATTATTCCTATAAGCTGATGCCGGTTTTTTCTGATGTCATTACACCGGACCCAGAGATGTCTGCTTTGATTAAATCAATCCGCGACCCGCATGAGGAAATGTTGTCGACGGTTGTTGGGCATACTGAGGACCTGCTTTATCGCCGTGGTAACTTCAACGGCACTTTTGATGATGTCATTTGCGATGCTTTGCTTGAGCAAAGAGATGCTGAGATCGCTTTGTCCCCTGGTTTCCGCTGGGGCCCAACGCTGCTACCTGGCCAAGCGATCACTTGGGATGACATCTACAATGAAACTGCGATGACCTATCCTGCGGCTTACCGAATCGAAATGACGGGCCACTTCCTGAAGGAAGTTTTGGAAGACGTCGCAGACAATCTTTTCCACCCGGATCCTTACTTCCAGCAAGGTGGCGATATGGTGCGTGTGGGCGGCATGTCCTACACGATCAATCCTGACAAAGGCATTGGTGACCGGATCAGTGAGATTAGAACTCTCCGTGACGATCAACCTTTGGATCCTGATCGTACCTATACTGTTGCCGGTTGGGCTTCGGTCAATGAAGGAACGGAAGGTCCAGCGATTTGGGATGTTGTCGCAGACCATATCAAGGGACGCGGTACGATCAAACTAAACGACGTGGAAACGGTCAAAGTCGAGAGGTCCTAAATATGATGGCGGACGTATCCTTTATTTCCGCCTTTCTTGCTGGCGTGCTCTCATTCTTTTCTCCTTGTGTGCTGCCGCTCGTCCCTGCCTTCATCGGTTACATGGGCGGCTACTCTATGACAGCCTTGGCAGGAGAAGAGGTCAGTGGCGGCGCGCGGGCTCGGGTTTTTCTAGCCGCTCTATGTTTCGTTCTTGGCTTTGGAATCGTTTTTGTTGCTCTCGGTTTGACGGTAACGGCTTTCGGCCGATTCTTTGCCGATTACCTGGATGCTTTGCGGGTCGTTGCCGGGATTCTCATCATTGTTATGGGCGCGCATTTTCTGGGCTTGATCCGGTTGAAAATCCTGATGAAGACTTTTTCTCCCGATCTCAAAGGCAACAATACGGGCTATCTCGGTGCTTTCCTTATGGGTCTCGCTTTTGCTTTTGGTTGGACACCTTGTGTTGGGCCGATTCTGGCGAGCATCTTGATGATGGCCGGATCACAGGCGCAATCGTTGGGGCAGGGGGCAGGGTTGCTCGCAGTTTATGCTGCTGGCATTGGAATTCCATTTCTTGCTGTTTCACTCTTGGCCGGACCCTTCATGGCTTTCATGACCAAGTTCAGCCGCCACATAGGCAAAGTGGAAAAGGTGATGGGGATTTTATTGATTCTAACAGGCATCCTTATCATCACTAACGGAATGGGAATGATTGCCGAATTGTTGATCGATATTATGCCCGATGGTGGCCGTTTTGGTTGACCCTTAGCGGTGAATGTTTTATTCAAATATTCAATACAACGAATATTAAAATCAGTTTGAGGAGACCCACTTTGGATCGCCGAAATTTTCTGAAGTCCGGTTTAATTGGCGCTGGCGCAGGGACGTTGGCCGCTGGCACAGCACTAGCCAACAACACTATCCCCAAAGAAGTACCTGAATGGAGTCAAATCCTAGGTGCGGGCGTTGATGTTGAACCCTATGGTTTGCCGTCACCCCATGAGGCTCACGTCAGACGCAGAAATGTAGAGTGGCTCACCGCGTCGCCTGAGTCGTCCATCAACTTTACACCTCTCCAGGATCTCAGTGGCATCATCACGCCCAATGGCCTTCATTTTGAGCGTCATCACGGTGGTGTGGCAGAAGTTGATCCCAACGAGCATCGTCTCCTCATTCATGGTCTTGTTGATAAGCCGTTGGTGTTCACACTCGAAGACATAAAGCGTTTCCTCCCTGTTAGTCGCTTTTACTTTGTTGAGTGTGCAGCCAACGGCGGTATGGAATGGCGTGGCGCACAGCTCAATGGCTGTCAGTTTACACACGGCATGATTTCCTGCTGCCAATACACTGGCGTTATGCTCTCAACTCTGTTGAATGAAGTGGGAATCAAACCAAAAGGCAAATGGATCCTTGCTGAGGGCGCTGACTCTGCAGGTATGAACCGGACCATTCCGATGGAAAAGGCCTTGGATGATTGCATGATCGTCTACGCCCAGAATGGTGAAGCATTGCGTCCGGCACAGGGCTACCCGATGCGTCTGCTCGTTCCTGGTTTCGAAGGCAATATGTCAGTCAAATGGATCCGCCGTCTAGAGATCGGCGATATGCCTTGGTTCGCGCGTGAAGAAACATCCAAGTATACCGATCTGTTGGAAGACGGTAAAGCCCGCATGTTCACCTGGGTACAGGATGCGAATTCTATCATCACGACGCCCAGTCCTGAAAAGGTCATGAAGCATAAAGGCTACAACGTGATTACGGGCCTCGCCTGGTCAGGTCGTGGTGCAATCAAAGGCGTTGATATCTCGCTTGACGGTGGACGTAATTGGGAGCCTGCACAGTTAGAAGATCCCGTGTTGCCGAAATGTTTAACGCGGTTCTATTACCCCTGGGATTGGCAGGGGGATGGCAAGCTCATCCAAAGCCGCGCTTACGATGACAGCGGCTATGTTCAGCCCACTTTCGCGAAACAGCGGGAAGAACGTGGCTTGAATTCGATTTATCACAACAACTCGATCCACACATGGGAAGTAAAGCCAAATGGGGAGGTCGAAAATGTCCAATTGGCTTAAGCTTGTTGTCGTGGGTCTAGTGGCGGCCATGCTCTCATTCGAAGCCTCCGCCCAACAAAAAATTGGCCTAGGCACTGTTCCAACAGCAGAAGAGATCGCACGTTGGGACATAGATGTTCGGCCCGATGGCTACGGCCTGCCACCTGGCAGTGGCAACGCTTACGATGGAGAAGAAATCTTCATTGATAAATGTTCGGCTTGCCACGGCGAGTTTGGTGAAGGTGCAGGACGTTGGCCTGTCTTAGTTGGCGGTCACGATACACTTGCCAGCGAAGATCCGGTGAAAACCATTGGCTCTTATTGGCCTTATACCTCAACGATTTATGATTACATCTATCGCGCCATGCCCTTCGGTGAAGCTCAGACCCTAACGCCTGATGAGACCTACGCTATTGTTGCCTATCTGCTTTACTCCAATGACATCATCGACGATGATTCCATGGAGATCAATGCCGACAACCTGGCGAAGATCGAGATGCCGAACAAGGATGGTTTCATTCCTGATGATCGCGAAGTTGTTTCAGGAGAACGTTGCATGAGAGATTGTAAAGATTCGGTGACGGTTGCCTCTCGTGCTAGAATACTGGATGTAACACCAGATCAATAAAATTTTGGAGGAAAGGCCATGTTTCGAAATCTTGTTTTCATCTTTGCGGCTTCATTGTTGTCGTTCTCTGTCGCGCAGGCAGATGTGACACCAGAGAAGAATGATGATGGCCTTTACGTTCAAGAATGGTTTCTGGATTCTTTCCTTGAATTGAGTGACGATCTTGAAGAGGCCGAAGCAGAAGGCAAACGGTTGGTGGTTTTCTTCGAGCAAAAGGGCTGTATCTACTGCAAGAAAGTTCACACGGAAGTCTTGTCAGATGAACGTATTAACAAGTTTGTTCAGGACAACTTTGTGGTGATTCAACTGAACCTTTTCGGAGATCGCGAAGTTACCGATTTTGACGGTGACGTTTTGTCTGAGAAACAGCTAGCGCGCAAATGGGGTGTTCTGTTTACGCCGACAATAGTGGCATTTCCTGAAGCATCAGAGTTAAGTGATGAACCTTCATCAGGTGACAAGATTGCCGTCGCAAAAATGCCGGGCGCTTTTGGGAAAGGAACCTTCTTGTCGTTTTTTTCTTGGATCAAAGAAAAAGGCTACAAGGAAGGTGATCATTTTCAAGCCTACGTCTCTAAGAAGATTCCTGAGTTGAGAGAATCTGGGCTTCTAAATTAACTTCGAACCCTGACTTACGAACAATTACCTTAAAAGGGAGCTAAATTCCGATTTAGCTCCTTTTTTCTATTCCGGTTGGATTCCGATCTGAACGCTTCGGTGATGTTTGTGAACTCAGATAACCCAATAACATCGAGAGGCCTTCACTTTTGCATAGAAGCTCTGAAGGATTCGAATACCTAAAATGCGCTTTTTGTCTTATTGATCGAGCCCATGTGATGATGTACATTCGAATTATCAAATAAACAGATGTTCATGGGAGGACAAATCTAATGAAATTAACCAGACGTGAGTTTGGGGTCTTGGCTGGTGCCGTTGGTGTCGGTGCGGCTTCTGCCAAAGTATCTTTCGCCAGCGGTGGCGGTAAAGTTGTTGTAATCGGCGGCGGCGCTGGTGGTGCTACTGTTGCGCGCTATTTGAAGAAAGACGCGCCAGAGCTAGATATAACCTTGGTCGAAGTTCAAAAACAATACACAACCTGTTTCTATTCTAACCTCTACCTGGGTGGATACAGGACTCTTGATTCGATCACGCATTCTTACAGCAAGCTGTCAGATGAATACGGCGTAAACGTCGTTCACGCTTTGGCGACTGGCGTTGATGGAAATGCAAAGACCGTAACGCTGGAAACTGGCGACGTCCTTTCATATGATAAGCTTGTTTTGTCACCAGGCATCGATTTCCGCTGGGATCTCATTGAAGGCTATGGCCCTGAAGCCGCCCAGGTTATGCCACACGCGTACAAAGCTGGTGTTCAGACGCAAATTCTAAAGCAACAGCTGGAAGCAATGCCAGCGGGCGGTACCGTTGTAATCGCTCCGCCGCCAAATCCGTTCCGTTGCCCGCCTGGACCATACGAGCGTGGCTGCATGATTGCAAACTACCTCCAGAAAAACAAGCCAGGCTCAAAGCTACTGATCCTTGATTCTAAGGACAAGCACTCAAAGATGGCTTTGTTCCAAGATGCCTACAATAACATCTACGGCGACATAGTGGAGTGGGTGGCAGCTGAGTTCACAGACGGCGGTGTCAAATCTGTCAATACTGCGGATATGACTGTTACTACAGGTGATGGTGAAGTGACAAAGGTCGATGTTGCAAACATCATTCCTGGTCAGAAAGCTGGCCTCATTGCTGAAATCGCTGGCTGTACGAACGACTCAGGTTGGTGTCCAATTGTTCCAGAAACCTTTGAATCTCGTTTGGTTCCAGACGTACACGTTTTGGGTGACGCATCGATTGCTGCTGCCATGCCAAAGTCGGGCTTCTCAGCAAACAGCCAGGCCAAAGTTGTTGCAAACGCAGTTCGTGCTTCCTTGACGGGCTCAAAGGCATTCCCACCTCGCTTCAGAAATACTTGTTGGTCACTGATCTCTGATGACAACGGCGTTAAAGTAGGTGCTAGTTATAAAGCTGGTGAAGAAAAAGTCGAAAAGGTTGATGGCTTTATCTCTAAGGTCGGTGAAGACGATGCCGTTAGAGAACAAACCTTTGCAGAGGCAAATGGCTGGTACGACGCAATCACGGCTGATATGTTTGGCTAAGATCTGACGGTCGAATATCGCAAGGGGGCAAACCTAATTTGCCCCCTTTTTTCTGGGGGGAAAAACAATGAAAAAATTGACGCCACTTGCCGCTCTTACAGTCTCTGTCTGTTTGAGCAGTCTTGCTATGGCCGATGATGTCTATGACTACGGTGAATACTTGTCAGGAGAATGTACGACCTGTCATCGCTTGACAGGCGAATACAATGGGATACCCGGGATCGTTGGCTTGGAAGAAGCAGACTTTATCGAAGCTCTGACGGACTACGCTTCTGGTGAACGAGAGAACCAGGCAATGGCATCTGTTGCCAAATCACTAGATAAAGAAATGATGGAAGCCTTAGCCAGATACTTCGGTGCGCAAGAAGTCGCTGACGAAGAAATCGAAGAACAGGGCGCAGCGGAAGCAGAGCCGGAAAACAAGGACTAGAGTGAAGCCTCTAATTCACCAGGCTTCAAACTCCATCTGTTGAAAGATTCTAGAGGCATTACGGCCTGCGAGCTGCTCAAAAGTGTCCAGGTGCGCATAAGCGGACTGGTCGATCTTGGAAGCATCACCGAGATCGCCGTCATTGTCTAGGATATCTTCGATCTGTTCGCGCATGTAAACCAGATAGTCCTTGGTGTATTTGGTGACCTCTTCCATTGTTGTCGGTTCACCATGGCCAGGGATCACTATTTCCGCTTCCAGGGCAGCGAACTTTTCCCAGGATTCCAGCCAAGCACCGGTGTCTGTATCATCGAACACCGGCAGCATGCGCTGATGAAAAGCCATATCACCTGCGATAACCACAGAATGCTGAGGCAACCAAACTGAGATATCACCTGGGGAGTGAGCTGGGCCAAAGTTGATGACCTCTATTGTAACGCCGCCGAGCTCCATGGTTTTGGAGTCTTCGAAAGTCTCAGTTGGGAGCGCGATAAAACTGCCTTCTGATTTGTCTCTGTTGTAACGCTTCATGTTATCTAAGATGTCAAAACCCCGATCTTCGAACTCATGGGCCGCGTCGCTGTGTGCTAGGATCGTCACGCCCTGTTCCTGCCAATAGGAGTTGCCCAGCATCGCATGGCCTTGGCCGTTCTCATCTATGACCAGAACAACGGGTTGATCTGTTAGCTTTTTGATTTCCTCATGGAGCGCCTTGGCAAGTATGTATGCAGCTCCACCATTGACCACGACAACGCCTTCGCTAGTCACAATAAAGGAGAGGTTGTTGTTGTGTCCTGTGTTCTCGAAAGTGGGTGGGGCGGTGGCTCCGATAGCGGACCAAACCACGCCAGGAACAACTTCCGTTGGGCGATCATAAAGTGGCGATTCTGGATATTTGTCGGGAATGTCTTCACTCGCCAATGCCGTTTGAGTGAAGGCAACGCAGGCCAAAAGTAACGCCGGTAAAATCTTCATCATAATCACCATTTCCAAACTGCAGGAGCGAAGCGATGGGAAAGCCCATCTGAAACAATTGTGCCAAGGCCAGGGAAGGGGAAGTGATACCCCAAGACCATCATCTTGTCGGCGACAGCCATATCAATCAGTTGTTTGCGTGACGCTGCTGCTTGAGGTCCGTCAGCATCGAATGCAGAGTGCCAGTCGGGCTTCTGCACTGACACAACGGCGTGCGTGAGCGCGTCACCCGTTATGAGCAAGCTCTCACCTTCTGAATGAATAGCAACCGACATATGCCCTGGTGTGTGGCCTGGGGTCGCTATTGTTGATATACCTGGGATGACTTCTTGACCAGGCGTGACCATTTCGGTCATCTCTGCAACAGGCAAGAGGTTACGCCTAGCTCCCAACGCCATAGGGAGCAAACCTTCTGGTAACTTTGAGCCTAAATTTTCATCCGTCCAATAGTCGTACTCGGCGGCATTTATGATATAGCGCGCGTTGGGGAAACGAGGTGCTTCTTCAAACTCATCGATCAACCCCCAGATATGATCGGGGTGTCCGTGAGTGATGATAACAACGTCGATTGACTCCGGGTCAACTTCTGCGGCTTCTAAGTTGTCGCTAAGGCGCCCAGCGCTGTCTTGGAAGTTCGGACCAGAACCTACGTCAATTAAAACTCTTTGCTGACCGGTATCAATGAGGGCCAGATTGGTGTGGGAATAATTGCTCTCAGTTGGCAGGCCGTTGGCCCGTAACAGGTCAATCACATCGTGCCCATTGGCGTTCGCGGCTAGATTGGTGATGGGGCGAATGTTAAGATTGCCGTCACTGATCGTCAGAATTTCAAAATCACCAACCGAAAACCTGTAATGGCCAGGGTTTTCAAGGTCAAATCCAGCAAAAGCTTCTGGGAGCCAGAGCGGCGTGCTAGCGGCCACACCCGTAATCGCTGCGGTTGTTGAAAGAAATTCACGACGTCTCATCTGGGCCTCCAACTTATCGATTCTGTTTGAACACTATACCAATAAATTCAAATGTTTGAATTTATAATTTGCATCGCCTCATCGAAACGGTTGTTGCTTGACCGCAAAACGAAATGTTAGCTCAACATGCGTTCACTTTTTGGATCATAGAATGGCGATAGACTGACTTGTGCAGGAACAGCCTTTCCCTCGACCAAAACAGAATAGCCGTCGCCCTCGATCATTTGCTTGTCAGTTTTGCCTTCAGGCAAATTAATGAGGCAAAGTCCAACAGCCGATCCGACGGTGTAACCGAAGGCTCCAGATGTAACATATCCAACCACCTCGCCATTTCTCAGTACAGGCTCGTTGTGGTGCAGTAAGGGCTCTGCGTCATTGAGTTTGACGGAGCAAAGATAAGGGCCTTTGCCTTTAGCTTTGCGAGCAAGGTAGGCATCACACCCAATGAAAGGGATGTCTTTCTTTGTTTTGCAGACGAACTCCATACCGAGCTGATGCGGTGCTTCCGTATAGGCCATTTCGTGACCCCAGTGGACAAAACCCTTTTCTATGCGCAGCGCATTAAGAGCCTCTCCGCCGATCATCCGAACACCGTGACGTTGTCCGGCGTCCCACAAGACCTCAAAAACATGTTCAGCGAAATCGGGCGTGATGAAAATTTCCCAACCGAGTTCTCCGGAATAGGATAATCGCTGAGCAAAAACCTTGGCGTGACCGATGTAGAAGTGTTGGAAGGAATTGAAACGAAAGGCCTCATTTGAAAGATCAATGTCACAAACTTCGGATAGCAACTCACGGCTCTTCGGTCCCATGAGGCCCAGCACACCATAGGAACTGGTAGCGTCACGCAGTCGGACATCTTCGCCTTCTCGAATGGCATCGCGCAGATGAATAAAGTCGCGGCGGGTGTGAGATATCGAACTCATCAGCATGAATGACTCAGCGGAGTGTCGCGCCACAGTTGCATCGCTTTCGATGCCGCCTCGTTCATTTAGCATGAGCGTATAGGCAACCCGGCCCGGCTTGATAGCCATGTTGTTGGTGCAAATGCGCTGAAGGAATGCTTCTGCGTCGGATCCTTCAACCATCAGCTTGCCAAGCATGGTGTAATCGATCATTGCGACTGCTTCGCGGGCGGCTTTCTGCTCCTCTTGAGCATAGTCGAACCAACTCGGGCGATGGAAGCTATAGTCGTATTTGGCCTCAACGCCTTTGGGTGCAAACCAACCCGGGCGTTCCCATCCTTGCGCTTCGGCAAAGCAGGCGCCGAGATCTTTGAGTGCGTGGTGGAACGGTGTGCGGCGAAGATTACGGGCGGTTTCTCGCTGTCGCCCCGGCCAATGCATCGCATAGGTCAGCACCAATGTCTCTGGGCAGCGTTCCTGAAGGTAGGGATCACGAGCCTGGAACTCCTCACATCGTTTGGGGTCCATCTCTGACAGATCCATCGGCGGTTGGCCTTGCATGATCCAATCTGCCAACGCTTTGCCTGCACCAGGTCCAGATTGGATGCCGGTTGAATTCACACCGGCCAAAACAAAATACCCCTTGATGTCTGGCGCTTCACCGAGCGTGAACCGACCATCGTATGAATAGCTCTCCGGACCATTGAAGAAGGTGCGAATGCCGGTTTCCTGTAACAACGGCACCCGGTTCATGGCTAGTTCCAACACTTCCATCACGTCATCTTCAACGAAAGGCAGGCTGTCGAAACAGAAGTTTTCTGAGATGCCGCCCATACCCCAGGGTTTGGATTGGAAGTGCGCAAAACCAAATAGCAGCTTCCCTGCATCTTCCTTCCAATAGGTGCCGTCGCAGTAGGATCGCAAGACCGGCAAGTCAGCTGGGAGATCTGGAATGGCTTCTGTCACGAGGTAATAGTGTTCGCAAGCGTGCAGCGGAACACCAACACTGTTTTTCTGGCCCAACTCTCTTGCCCACATCCCGGCACAATTCACAACGAAGTCAGCCGCAATCGTTCCTTGTTCTGTGCGCACGCCTTTGGCTTGTCCGCCCTCAATCAGGACTTCTTCAACTTTGATGTTCTCGAACAGTTTCGCACCGTGCATTCGCGCGCCTTTGGCCAATGCTTGGGTCAAATCCGTGGGGTTGGCTGAGCCGTCACTTGGCATGTGGATACCGCCCAGGACACCTTCATCATTCATCAGGGGCCAACGTTCTTTAATTTCAGCCGTTGTCATTGCGTGGGCTTCAATCCCGAACAACGAGGCAAAGTCCGCCTTGCGTTTCAGTTCAGCATGCCGTTCCTCATTGACCGCGATTGAGATAGAACCAGAGCGGCGGTAGCCTGGGTTTTGGCCCGTTTCAGCCTCAATTTCTTGCAGCAGTTCAACGCCGTACTTGGCAAATGCAGTCGTTGAGTGACTGCCCTGCAACTGGCCAACCAAGCCCGCTGCGTGCCACGTCGTGCCACTGGTCAGTTGCTTTCGTTCAAGCAATACAACATCGTTCCAACCTTCTTTCGCCAAATGATAGGCAACGGAGCAGCCATGTATACCGCCTCCGATGATGACGACCTGCGCGTGAGAAGGGTGTTGTTTCTTCATGTTTGTGATCCTGAAAAGGGTGTCGGGTCAGCCGTTTGATGGCAACTGTTGGCAATAGAGCATACCGGTGTCTTCACGCATGTCTTTGATGCCAGCAAGCCGCAGCAGATGCCAGGCAAGAGCATGGTTGCTGGCAGTGACCGGTTTGCCTAAGGTTTCTTCGGCTTGCTGGATAATACCGGCGGCACGAAGACTGGTGCAGGAAACAAACACGCCATCGACATCTTCGTTTTGACCCAGCGTGATAGTGGCGCTTAAAATCGACTGGGGGTCGATTTTTCCGACGACCAGATCGTTTTCTTCATAGAAGGAACCAACAACGGTGACTTTAATACCGGCGCTATTAAAGTTGGCTTGCATCGCTTCAGTCACGTCAGGGGAGTAGGGGGTTAGCAGTCCAAGACGCTTGACGCCCAAAACCTGAAGTGCGGCCTTAGCAGCGGTTAGTGGGTTGGTTGAGGGAACGCCAGGGTGGAAACCGGCAAAAATTTCAGCAACTCGATCTTCGCCGATGATTGTTGAGCCGGAGGTGCAACCATAACCGATTGCTTTCAAACCCATGTAGTCGGGAAGAAGCTTGGTGGCTTTTGGCAATTCCTCTTCCATACGAGCGAGCGTCTCAGGTGTAACGATCAGGTCATTGGCTAGACGCGAATGGTAGACGGATACGCCTTCTAGATCCGTTAGTTGGCGAACCTCCCATTCCATCGTTTGGTCAGATTCCAATACCAACAAGCCAATGCGAGCGCGTTCAGCTGCTCCTGCATCGGTTGTGAACTCTAAACGATCAACGCGGACTGGCCGACTGACAACACTCATTTCCAAGCTCTGCTTTTGAAACCACTACCGTCGCTATAGCCCAAATGAAGCGCTTGGTATATACCAAAGAACTTCGTGGGTGTTTCCACCGGACGACGCGGTGAAAGTAGAACGCTACAAGTCGCGACCAGGCGTTAATAACCCTCCTATTTGGTCCCTCTTACCGATAGACAAAAACGTCATCGTTTAAATCGATTTCAGCAAACTCTTTACTTTCCGTCCAATAATCCTGGCTGTGTTGCCATTCATTCACATTGCCCCGCTTCGGCAATAAATGCCCCTCGCGTTGCAGATAACCAGGATTGAAATCTTCTTCATCGACCCAGGGCAGAATGGGCATTGTTTTGTCGCTTTCTCTGAGCGCTGGAACAACAGATGAAATGCTGTTTTCTTCCATATGGTCAAAAAGCTTGCACAAGAACTCAGCCACCATTTCCGATCGTAAAGTCCAGCTCGCTCGAAAATAGCCAAAAACCCAAGCGAAATTGGGCATGCCGGTGAACATCATTCCACGGTAGGTCACGGTTTCATTGAAAGCGAGGGAAGTGTTATCGATAGAGAACTCGATGTCACCGAGGACAGACAAGTTAAATCCTGTAGCGGTAACAATTGTATCGGCACCAAGTTCCTCGCCCGACTTGAGGAGTAGTCCCTTGGAAGTAAATCGTTCAATTTCATCAGTTACAACCGAGGCTTTCCCGCTCGCAATTGACTTGAACAAATCAGCATCTGGGACAAAGGCAAGGCGTTGCCTCCAAGGACGATAGTCAGGTGTGAAGTGCTTATCGATATCGTAATCATCTCCAAGGTGGATCTTGATCATCGACAAAAGCTCTTTCTTCACTTGGTCTGGTTCGGTTCTGCAACGGAGAGTGAAAGCGGCTTGGTCGTAGACAATTCTCTTGCGGACAATCGGATGAATGACTTCTTCGTCGATTTCTATTTCACGCAATGTATCGGCAAGTTCATTCGCGTTCTTTGCCGTTAAAAAGAAGGTCGGTGACCGCTGGAGCATTGTGACATGCTTGCAATCATCTGCGATGTTGGGGATCAGAGTTGCAGCAGTTGCACCCGATCCAATGACTACGATCTCTTTACCGTTGCCGCTAAAGTCATCCGGCCAATCTTGGGGATGTAAAATATCCCCCTCGAAATCTTCCATGCCATCCCAGTTGGGTGTGTATCCTTTTGAATGGCGATAGTAGCCCTGACACATCCAAAGAAACTTGGCTTTTATCTGCGAAGTCTGCCCGGAGTTGAGATTGGTGACGTCAAGGTTCCAAAGGTTAGAACTTGAACACCAGTTAGCTTTGGTAATTCTCTGGCCGTATTGAATGGTTGAATCGAGGTTATTTTCGTCGATTACTTCACCAAGGTAACTCAAGATTTCCTGAGCCGATGCAATGGGCGGGCCGATCCAAGGTTTGAAGCTATAGCCGAAAGTGTAGAGATCGCTGTCGGAGCGAATGCCGGGATATTTGTGCGTATCCCAGGTTCCGCCGAATGTGTTCTTTTCTTCCAAAATGGCAAAGGAATCATTCGGGCGAAATGTCTTGAGATAACGACCGGCAGCGATCCCTGAAATCCCCGCGCCGACAATCAGAACATCATAGTGCTGTGTTTCGGCTTTCTGGTTCACTGCTTTATCGTTCACGTTACTGATTTCCTTCGTCGGCACTTTCATTGACAAAAGCCACCATGGCATCAATGATTTCCAAGGATGCTGGAACAAAGCCGCCCATGGTAAAACAGCCATGAATTTGACCTGGGAGGAAAAGATGCTTTGTGTGAACACCTGCGTTCTTCAGTGCGTCAAGGTAGGCTTGCCCTTCATCTTGCAGAGGATCAAATCCAGCGGTCATGATAAAGGCTGGCGGAAGGCCCGCGTGATCTGTGGCAAGCAGGGGCGAAGCTCGCCAATCTTGGTGAGAGGTCACGTCAGGCACATAATGACTAGCAAACCAGTCAATTGAAGACTTTGTCAAAGGCAGTTGCTCTGCAAAACTTTCAACAGAGGAGTGGGTATTGGCGAAATCTGTGGCGGGGTAAACTAAGAGCTGAGCCCTTAAGTCAGGAAGGTCGCAGTCACGTAAGGCCAAAGCAACGACAGCCGCAAGGTTGCCACCTGCGCTGTCACCAGCGACAGCAACACGGTTAGGGTCGATGCCCAGTTTCTCGGCGGAGGCTATGATTGATTTGGTAGCAGAGATTGCGTCATTGGCAGCAGCCGGAAACGGATGTTCGGGTGCCAATCTGTAATCCACGGCGATCACAGTTCCGGAGGTTTTGTTGGCGAGATGGCGGCAAGGAATATCGTGGGTTTCCAGATCTCCAATGACCCAACCTCCACCATGAAAAAATACGATGGCGGGTTGCGGTGCTTCTTCGTTCAGCTGCTTGCCACGATAAAGGCGCAGGCCGACTGACGTTGTTGAAGAGGTTTCTAACCGGAGATCGAATGTCTCAGCCACTTCGGGCTTTTCCCCGCCAAGGGCTTTGCTAGAATTGCGATAGACTTCACGCGCTTCGTTAGCGGTGAGCGTTGCCATTGGTGGACGGCCACTGTCGATAATGAGCTTTACTATTTGCTCTGCACTGTCATCCAATTTCATAGCCGCTATCCGATTTGTCTGAGATCTGCTGATAAACTAACCTCTTTCTGAAGCTAATCAAGACAATCGACTTTTCTGGGTATTACGGCCTGATAGAGGAAAGGAAATGGCTTGCTCTCTATCTGTCGCTTCCAAGCATTCAAGGTAAAACTAGTTCGTTTTCGGCAACCGACAATCCCAACATCTAGATTCGCGCTCATTTTTCGCAGGTGATAAACTTAAGTGTTATCTAATGTTGTCGAGAGGGGGCCAGCATGGCTAAGACATATCAAATACATCCGGCGATTGGCATCGCCCGATTAGGAAACGCGACCGTAGACATCGCCGACGACGGTACCTATTATCTTTCGCCCGAAGTTCCCCATCAGGTTCCCAACGAAGGGAAAAGCTATAAAGTTGGCGGGAAAATCAAGAAACAGGGACAGCGCTTTCGGATCTTCGAATATGAGAACGGCGTTCCAACCCGTGAAATTACTTTGAGTGCTTCTGATGTGGAATACATCTCTTGGGATGTTCAGTTGGTGAATGGTAAAGCAGCGTTGAATTCGCGATTGCCACCTGCACAACAGAGAAACCAACAAGCGGCTTATACTGGTAATCGCAAGTATCTTAGAATTGATTCTAAACGACCGGATAAGAATAATCCGGACGCAACCTTCACCAATGTCGTTGGTCAAAAAAGCTCTGGTTCGTCTTCGAAAAAATCTTTTGACACTTCAAAAAAATTGCAGGGCTTTGTTAGGTTTGCAAAATATTCAGGCGGCCAAATTTCAGATGAACTTGATTTGCCGGGAACCACTGTTCCGCTTGGTGAAATGTATTCTGAAACAGGTTCGGGACGATTGATCGTCTTTGGCGGGAATGGAAAATCCAATAATCCAACCGGTATTCCTTTGGGGCATGCGGTCAGTCATGCCTTCGCCAATAACGATGGTTGGTATGATGATACCTCTGACGGAATCATCACAGCAGAGATCGGGTTCAAGGGGTCAACTGTCCCTGTCTCGCAGGACAGTGGAGAGGCTCGTATTATTTGCAGTGTCCCACGCTATGCACCAGCAATCGAGAGTTTCGTGACGCTCTATGATGTCGCCAAAGAAGTCTACTATGATCCCGCTGCCTCACTTCCGACACCTTCGTTTTGGCGAGATATTTACCCAATTCTACTTCGCACATCACGACACCAATGGGTTAGTGCGCCGGCTGACGCTGGTCACGGCACAGGTAAGGGAGGAGATTTCGCGTCTCCGGGCCAGCTGAAGTTACTGATGGACAAATCTAGTCCCACGGCGACTGCACGTAGGAAAATGATTGTTTCTAGGTTGAGAAATCCGAATGATCTCAACGATGGCGATATGGCTATATTGAATGGTGTCGCTTCGCTCGACGGCAAACCCGTTGTTCCGCGTTCCAGCGATGCTCAAGTTACCTTTAACACTGAATCGTTCACGCTAACCAAACTCCAATACGCGCAAATGGAAAAATGGGCAGAGGGTGATTTCACCGTCGATGATGCAGACAAATACCCAAGCAGCCTGGATGATCTTGATATCAAACAACAGCCAGCGGCCGTTGATCGTGCGGCAATGGATTCATGTCTCGCTCGTGCCTTCTATCCTGGTATTGAGTGTTGCTACACCGTCGAGCTGTTGGAGTCATATAACTCGGTATTCCGCATAAAAGAAAGCAAGCTGGCGGGGTATTTGTCACAAGGGAATTCCCTGCCTTGGCAAACCGATTATCTAGCATGCAGCCGCGAATGGTGGCCCTCTCAGCGTCCAAACCGTGTTTATCGAGAGATCGATGGGAACTATGTTCCGGGTCAAGCATGGACAGAGGGTGTGAGCAATGCACCGGATATGCTTGATAAATGGTCTCATCTTGGTTTCATCGTCCAGGAAGGGATGCAATTTGTTGAAACCGAAAGGGACCCGCAGTTGGCTAGTTAAGTTCCATGCGAAAAGCAGCTGATGTAAGAATTGGAATTGTCGGCGGCGGCCCTGCTGGTTCCGCTGCCGCACTCGCTCTCCTTGATCAAGGGTTTCAGTGCTCAATCATAGAAAAATCCAGCTATTCAGATTTCCGTATAGGTGAGCATCTGTTGCCTTCGGCGCGATCTCTCCTGGGGCGGCTTGGTATGCTGGAGGAAATGGAGAATTGTCGAAATGTTGGATGCCCTGGCGTGCGTTCAGCCTGGGGTGGCTCGGCACTGGAAGACATGGATTACTTGTTTAACCCTCATGGTGGCGGTTTTAACCTTAGCAGGCCGGAGTTTGACGCAAACCTAGCGAACACGGCTGTTGAACGTGGTGCTGAGTTGTTAGTTGAAACCAAATTGACAAGTGCATCGCTGCAATCGGATGGATGGAATGTTGAGCTGAACAGCCAAGGGAAACGCGTTCCAGGTCAGTTTGATTTTCTTGTCGATGCCAGCGGTCGGGCTTCTGCTTTGGCCACTAGACTTGGTGCAAAACGTATATCGCACGATAAATTGATTGGGCTAACCGGGTTTTTGTCCTCGTCGGAACCAACTGCGTCAGCTGACGACACCAATCAAGAGAACATGTTACTTCTGGAATCGAGCGAAGATGGCTGGTGGTATTGTGCATCTCTGAGCAATCATCGCATTGTTGTTACCTATATGACCGACGCTGAAAAACTCAAGAACGATCGACCTTTGGCGCTGTGGTCTTTAGCATTGAAATCAACGAAACATGTGCGTGACTATTGCCAGAGTTACCACGATCCGCAGGAAGTTCACGTCCGCTCCGCTCGCACCCAAAGACTGAACCGAATGGCCGGGAAGGGATGGCTTGCAATCGGGGATGCTGCTTACAGTTTTGATCCACTTTCCTCGGCCGGAATTTCAAAGGGGTTGAGTTCCGGGTTACATTCCGCAGAAGTGATAAAGAGCTATTTCTCTGGAAATGAGAGAGCGCTCGAAAATTACTGCGCTGAATCCGTCAGGGATTTTGACGAATACCTGATTGAGCGGGCCGGATACTACCGGCTTGAGACACAATGGCCAAATGCATCATTTTGGCGACGGCGGCAAAAGCCTTTAGCGGTTGAGCAGCCGATTACATTAGATCCAGAGGCCCATCTTTATGCAGCCGAAACCTGGGCTCCTGGAGGTGTTTTCGCAGCGTCGGATGAATACCTCCCAGGTGTCAATTCAGCACTGCTTTCCAGCCTTGCGAGCACACCCACTCCGGCGCACCAATTGATCTCTCTCTACCAAGTTCAAACAGAAAAACAGAACAGTGATCGCGATGTGATCGCGGTTCTTCAAATGCTGATCGATGACAACCAGCTTCTCGTTCAGACAAACAGTCGTTTCAATGGTTCACAAGGAGGATCTGTACCATGAATATGAAATCAAGACCTACCAGCGGAATTTGGAAAGGAGGCTCGATTGGGGTGACGGTTCTCGCTGCTTCTTTTGTTCTCTCAGGAAATCTTCTTGCACAAGAAAACGCAACCGGTCACGGATTTTCGGTAACTGGACAGCAGAACCAGCAAGATTATAGTCGCATAATAGAACATCACCTTTCAGAGCCTCATCCCGAAGCAGGTAACGACCCGATAGCGGTTCCCGAGACGCCGCCTGCAATTAGTATGGCAGAGATCGCGTCGCAAGCAGCTCCACTCGCGGCAGATGTTGCTGCGACACCGCTCAGCAGTTTCACCAAAGAAGTTGTTTCTTTGTTGGGAAGCTTTAACTCGCTTCGCATCTTGGAAAAGAATGGAAGTAAGTGGGACTTAGTCAACGGCCAGTATATTCCTATGACCGCCAATGGCTCTCCTTTGAGCGCTAGCCAAATTAAGGCAACGCCATCAACTAAGGTTGACCGTCCGGAACTGTTGCCAGTGAGTGGAAGTCATCAGAATGCTCCAAACTCTATTGTGGGACGCCTTCGAGGGAGTAATCCTGTGGTGCAATGGGTCTATGTAGCCCGCAAATACGATTACAAAGAGCCGACAGACCTGACTACATTTAATATGTCGCCTGACGTGGCAATCATAGGACATCACCCACAAACGGGTGCGACCGCGTTCTATCAATACTATCATCCCGGGAACCCTGAAGACGCTCAGGTTATCAAATCACCGATGAATGATCCTGATGCGGACAATTTCTGGGATGCGCCTAGCACGACAGCGGGCAATGGATGCAACAGTTGTCACTCCGCTGATCCCTTTATTCACTCGCCATACGTCCAACAGGTTAAAATGCCGTCTGGAGAATCTGTGGTTCCTTCTGATCCGCTAGGACCTTATTACTTCATTCAGTCCGGTGCTGGGGAGCCATTTTCCGATTGGGCTGCGCCCCAAACGATTACGTCTCCTAACAACAAATGCACTCAATGCCACCGCGTCGGGACTAAAGATGGCGCGACTGTTTTTGCAAAGTCAATCAACAACCCGGCGTCATCATACAATCTTAATCCGCATCAATGGATGCCGCCTTTGGACCCCACACATTTCTTGCAAACGTTCAATGTTACCAATTCCGAGGACAAAGCGCTGTTGAACAGTATCTTTACGAAACATTATAAGCCTGACGCGGACAAGCTTCTTGCATATCTTAATGGCGGCTCAGGAGCGGCACCAGATGTTACGGTTAGTACTATTCCAACGCCTCCTAACAAGACACAAGTCGTTGTCGGGAGAGACAAATTAGATTCGGCCAACAATGGCATTTACATTGTTGATACCCGTATGCGGGCCAACACTGACGGTGTCGTGAGCCAATTCAAGTTTCACAACAAAAATGGAACTAACGTCCAGCTCGTAGTCTATAAGATGGTAGGTTCAGATCGAGATGGTTGGAAGTTCGAAGTCGTCCAATCAAGCGACCCTGTAACCCCTTGGGAGGGAAATCCTAATGTATATTCTCTGGTTACACCTTTACCTGTGAAAGCTGGATATTACTTTGGTCTATATCAACAATCGGGTGTGACCTGAGCCCCAGACTTCTTCCATTTAATTGGAGAATTCATGGGTTTTTTTGAACTCATGCGGCTTTGCTTTGCAAGAGCGTTTTCATGGTAAAGTCATAAGGTGCCAAGTTTCCCAAAGAAGAGTGTGGCCTCTCGC
>CAJQQZ010000125.1 GCA_905480575.1 uncultured Alphaproteobacteria bacterium
CAGCAAGGCTTTGTTCATGTCTGCACTGACAGCAAACTCAAGCTCAATAGAACCCCGACCCTGACTTGAGGTCGAAACCATTGATTTCAAATTGTCGAGACCTGAAAGGGCCTCTTCTTGCCGATTGACAATCTCCCGTTCGATGTCGACCGGAGAAGCACCTGCCCAGTTGGTTTGCACAGTAATAACAGGTCTGGAAACGTCCGGAGCAAGTTGAATTGGAATGCGATTAAGCGCAACCAGTCCAAAAAGTACAACCAGTAACACGGCTGAAATGACGGCAACCGGTCTGGTTATGGCGTAGCGAATAATGTCCATGTTTTCTGGGGAACCTATTCCGGTTTGTCGTACTTGATATCCTGGTCAGGTCTTAGTCTTTCGTTACCTCTGACGACCACCAAAGCACCGGCAGCAAGACCGCTCTTAATTTCCAGTCGATCACCAACTGCGACGCCAAGAACCAAAGGTGTCGCAACTGCTTTACCATCAATAGCTGCATAGACCATAGCCTGGCCACCCTTTTGAAGGACGGCATCCTTATGAACTGTTGGTGCTATTCTACCATCACCCAACGTCAGAAACAGGGTAACAGGTTGTCCATCTGAAAAATTAAACTCGGCTGTCGGTAAAGACGACGAAAATCTTACCACCTGGTTCCTAATGCGGCTGTCTTGCTTGGGTAGAACGGCACGAACCTCGGCTTCACCTGTACTACCGTCCTGGGTCACGAAAGTTGCCGTTTTACCCGAAGTCATGCTTGGGATGAATTGTGAAGGTACAGATGCTTCTATTTCATAGCTATCGATGGATACTAACTCAAACAAGTCTTCGCCCACCCGGACGTATGATCCAAGAGCAATTGTCCGCTGCACAATGACACCATCGAAAGGTGCACGAATTTCAGCTTTCTCGACACGGACCTCTGCAATGCGCATTTCTGCCTCGGCAATGTAAACAGCGGCTTGCGCTGATGCGACCGAACTTTCTGAATTGCTCATTGCGAACTCGGCATTTTCGAGATTTCTCGGCAAGAAGCCCGACGTGGACTGCATCATGATCTGGCGTTCAAGCTCGGACTTGCGATGTTCACTTGTTCGCTTGGCGGCTTTAAGCAACGACTGTGCTTGTGATAAGCGAGCCGCTGCACGCGCTAATTCGGCTGTGAGCAAAACAGCGTCAAGCTTAGCCAGAATCTGTCCGTTTGAAACTTTATCCCCAACTTCTGCAAATACCTCCGCAGCCTGCCCGCCGAACTCTGCCGTTACTGGCCCACTTTGTAGGGACAGAATTCTACCGATGACTTCAGCAGAACTTCTAAGCTCTTGCTCTATCACTGCGTCTACCAAAACGGCCGCTGCTCTCCCCTGGGCAAAACTCTGAGCAGGGATCAGCAACAAGAGCGCACAAGGTAGAATAAATTTCTTAGAAAAGTTAGAAAGCACGGTGATATCTCCTGATCTTCTGATCCATACAAGCTCTCGCAAAACGTCTGTTATTGTATCAACAGAATATATGTTGGGTACAGGCGGTTCAACGATCTGCCTCCGCTCTCCAAATTTGCGACCTGAAGAACTACCATATGACCGGTCATAATGGTTTACGAGTAAATCTTTTACAACACCCGGCCAATCACCCCTTGAATACGGCGTAATCCAGTCATTAATTGTTGTATGGTCAAGGCACCTGACAAGCGCGGAAAACAGATCAGGCAGCAGTGAGCCAGCAACATTCAAAGGGGTGCATTCTTTTGCCCGCCTCTGATCCTCGGATTGGACCATCCGTTCTTCCTTAATTTACGGCCAGTATCGCTCAAACGCTTCCAACAGAGAGAATTGAGGTTTATCGGCCAGTCCCAGCAAGGCTTTTTGGCTCTTAGCTGAATGGCCATACTCAAGAAGTGTTCTTAATCCTTGTAACAGCTCTTTATCTGCGGTTGCTTCGAGAGGTTTCGGTGCAAATCCATAGTCGTGCCGAACCTGGCAAGCCTTTGTAAACTCAATAGCCTTGTTAGCAGTGTTCAGTTGTGTGCTGGTCGTGACCCACTTTTATCCAAATCAATAGAAACTTGCGCTGCCCTCAATTTGGTTTCGGTGAAATCTCGTGTCTGCAAAGAAAACGAAACCAAAACTGTCCCAACGGTGGATCGGAACCTTTTGCCCCCTGTTCGGCGTGAACTCTCAGATTATGCAAAGGTCCCTCAAATTGAATGTCTCTGTGAGGAAAACCTTGTCTCAGTGACGAAAACGTTCTTCCCAGCCTAGTAAAGCAATAGCATAAATCTGCTATTTGGTCAGAAAATGTATTGTAACCCGTTGATTTAGAACATTTTAATAAAAATTAGGTCTAATTGATGAAATGCTTGGCACGGTCACTGCAACAGGAAGAGTATCGAAGTAAACAAACTTAACGCTCTTTCTTAAAGGAAACGAAATCATGAATAAGACACTTATCCTCGCTGCTGCTGCCACTCTCATTGCAATGACTGGTTCAGCCCAAGCTCAACAAGCCACTGGCAAAATCACAACAAATGCTACGCTGATGGAGGCCTGTGCTTTCCCAGCTGGCGATCTGGTTTTGAACTTCCCATCAGTTTACACAAACGTTGGTGAAGACCAATCTGTGTCTGGCTCTATGACTGTTCAGTGTTCCGCTGGCGTTGACTACTCTGTTAAAGCTGGCCGCGCGGCTGCGAAACTCACTTCCGGTTCAACAACGCGCGAACTGATCCACGCGGACACAGCTTCTGCAATGAACTACTCAATCGGTGTTGCTGGTGTAGACGTTCCTGATAGCAGTGAAACAGCTGTCGTTCTCAAAGTTGGCGCTGCAGAAAACCTCGGCGACGCTAAGACAATGAACGTCATGCCAGGCCTTTCAGCTGGTGATATCGCAACCGCTCGCCCTGGCAAGTACGCTGGTGTTGTCGATCTGCAAGTCATCATCAACTAATCGAGGCCTCAATCAAGCAGATGAACTACCCGAGACATAGGTAACAGTTCATACCGGCGACATAGGTTACACTTTTGGCATTTGAGGAGCTCTCAAATGCCTTGGAAGGAGTGTAATATTATGGATGAGCGCATCCGTTTTGTGTCTCGCCTTCTAGAAGGCGAGACAATGTTGGCTCTATGTCGGGAATTTAACATTTCCAGGAAGACAGGCTACAAGATCCTGGGCCGTTATCGTGACTGTGGTTTGGAGGGTTTAAACGATCGAAGCCGTCGGCCTTATCGACAAGCCAACCAGCTGCCTACCCAAGTAGAAACAGAGATTGTGCGGCTGAAGAAAGACCATTCTACGTGGGGTGCTGCCAAGATCAGGGAGCGGTTACGCCGGCTCTACCCGGATATTCATTGTCCCGCAGTTTCTACAGTTCACGCCGTCCTGGATCGCAATGGTATGGTCAAACGAAAGTCCAGACGACAACGCCTCAAGCGTGAAGGCACTTCTCTCACCTCACCCGATCAGCCCAACGGTTTGTGGTGCGCTGATTATAAGGGTGAATTCATGTTGGCGGGCAGACGGTACTGCTATCCGCTGACGATTACGGACTATGCCAGCAGATACCTGATTTGTTGTGAAGGCCTGCAAACCACCAAAGAAGTCTATGCTTTTTCCGTCTTTGAGCAGGCTTTCAAGGATTTCGGAGTGCCGACAGCTATAAGAACCGACAATGGCGTGCCTTTTGCCAGTCCCAATGCACTGTTCAACCTAAGCCGTCTTGCTATTTGGTGGCTCAGACTTGGCATCACGATTGAACGCATCAAGCCAGGCAATCCACAGCAGAACGGCCGCCATGAACGCATGCATCGCACACTCAAAGAAGAAACAACCAGACCGGCAGCACCCAACTTCTTGCAGCAACAAGACCGCTTTGATCGCTTCATTGATGTTTTCAACAATCAAAGGCCTCATCAGGCGATCAATATGAAATGCCCAGGCGATCTCTATCAACCGTCAAGTAGAGCCTACGCTGGCCTCCCGGAACTAGAATACCCATTCCACGACAAGACCATCACAGTCACTTCATGCGGCAGGATTTGTTACAAATCAATGAAAGTCAATTTCTCTCAGGTCTTCGCTGGGCAGAAAGTCGGAATCAAACAAGTCGAAGACAATATTTGGCTCGTCAGCTTCATGGAATATGATTCGCTGCCTGACAGGCGTTTGTTAATAACGCCGAGAAGGTGGGATACTTCGATCACTTGACTGGAAGGCTAGAGCCAATCAAAAATCCGTTTGAAGCAAAAGTGTTACCTATGTGCTAAGTAAAACCTGTAACCCATGTGACCGGTTTATACCTTGTGCCTGGTCGGGGAGATGGGTAACAAATTGTACCGGAGACATGTAGGACGTTTCGAGCGAGCTCGAGAACGTCCCTGGTAACACTTTCCACTGTTCTATTCATGCATGAATAGAACAGTGGAGGCGTTGATGCCGTGGAGTGTTAGTTCCTTGTCTGAAGAACGTATGAAGTTTGTTGCTCGCCTGTTGGATGGCGAAAGCATGAGTTATCTGTGCGAAGAATTCGGTA
>CAJQQZ010000126.1 GCA_905480575.1 uncultured Alphaproteobacteria bacterium
TATATAACCTCTTGTCTCTCTGGGGTGCTTTGAGAAAAGCTGAGAATCAAACCCATAGAACCTGAACCGGCTAATACCGGCGGAGGAAGCTAGAGACGAGAACGGTCTTTTGCTGGCCGCCCTCGCCCCCTTGATTTTACCGCCGCAGCCCTTGTTGATTTACTACAGGAGCAGCGCTCATGAAACGCTTTACGAATCTCGGCCTCGCCGCCGTATTATCTCTCACGGCCAACATTGCCGTTGCCGAAGAGAAACCAACCCTCACCGTCTATACCTACGACGCGTTCGCAGCAGAATGGGGACCGGCCCCAGCAATCAAAACAGCGTTCGAAGCGGAGTGTAACTGCACTCTCGAATTCGTTGCCGCGGACTCGTCCATCGGGATCCTGCGCAAGTTACAGTTGGAAGGTGACAGCACCGAAGCCGATGTCGCTTTAGGTCTGGACACAAATCTGACGGCAGAAGCCGGTGCGACTGGCCTCTTTATGGAACACGGCGCGGACTTGTCATCACTCGAACTGCCGATTGCCTGGGAAGACACAACATTCCTGCCTTTCGACTATGGCTACTTCTCCTTCGTTTATAATTCTGAGGCCGTTGCCAACCCGCCGAAGTCTTTCGAAGAACTGGCCGCGATGGACGACGATTTCAAAATCGTGATCCAGGATCCACGCTCCTCAACACCTGGACTGGGACTAATGTTGTGGGTCAAGGCGCTGTACGGCGATGAAGCACCAGCCATCTGGTCTAAAATCGCACCGAAAATCCTGACCGTCACCAAAGGCTGGTCTGATGCTTATGGTATCTTCCTGAAAGGCGAGGCCGAGATGGTCCTCTCCTACACGACCTCGCCCGCTTACCACCTGATCGCGGAAGAAGACGCCCGTTTCAAGTCCGCCGGATTTGACGAAGGCCACTATATGCAAGTTGAGGTCGCCTCCATCGTTCAATCAACCGACCAACCAGTGCTAGCCAAAGACTTCATGCAGTTCATTTTGGAAGCTGGTTTCCAAGGCGCAATCCCAACTGGCAACTGGATGTATCCAGCCACAGGTGCTGCAGGCGACCTGCCTGCCGGTTACGAGACCATGCATGTGCCAAGCAAAGCCTTGTTGCTCTCTGGTGAAGACGTCAATGCCAACCGCAGGGCCTGGACCGAGGAGTTTCTGGAGGCGATAGGTCAGTAGACAAGAAGCCGAGGCGGTTTCACCTTGCTCTCACTCACCCCTCACGTCATCCCGGAATTCTCAAAGAGAATATCCGGGATCTCTGTTGAGGCGGCGCTCTATGCCAACAAGATCCTGGGTCAAGCCAAGGATGACGTTTGGGGATGGAGTCTAGTGTGCGCCGAACCAACGATAGCCTACTTCCCCGCACTTGTTGTGGGGCCTACTTTTCCTCAAACGCTATACGAACAAGGAACCGCTGAATTCGCTAATCTCTACAACTTTTCCGCCTCCCGCCTAGCTGACGAGTGGACCCCGGTCTTCCGCTACGCTCCAACCGGGGAAGCAGCTAGTGTTTAACCGCAAACGCTTTACCCTTTCCCTGACCCTCGGCATTCTAACCGCTGCCGTTCTGATAGGGATAATCGCACTCTTCCTCATTCTGTTGCTCATAGAAGGTGGAAGCGACCTGACGGCACCGAATAAGAAAATCTGGCGTATCCTTGGCTTCACGGCCTTCCAAGCTGGCCTCTCAACACTGTTATCATTAGCGATTGGGATCACCCTCGCCTGGGCGCTCTCTCACAAATCTCTGTTTTTCGGCAGAAGTGTTCTCATCGCTCTTCTTTCTGTGGCAATGGTCCTGCCAACTTTGGTTGCAGTCTTGGGACTGGTAACCGTTTGGGGCCGGAGAGGATGGTTCAATGAAGTTCTCTCCACTCTAGACCTGACATCGGGCACCTGGATCTACGGCCTCGGCGGCATTCTGCTCGCCCATTCTTACTTAAACGCCCCTTTCATGGCGCGCAGCCTGCTGCAAAGATTGGAAGGCATACCAGCTGAGCAACGCAAGCTGTCCCAAAGCCTCGGGCTAACACCCTGGCAAAGGTTCCGCTTTGTTGAGTGGGCTGCTATCAAAGGCAGCTTGCCAGCGCTCTGTTCAACAGTGTTCTTGCTGTGCTTCACCTCCTTCGCAATCGTTCTGACTTTGGGTGGATCATCAAAATACAACACGTTAGAGGTCGCGATTTATGAAGCGATCAAACTTGATTTTGACCTACCACACGCCGTCATCCTTGCGTTGATGCAGCTCGCGGTTTGCGCTCTTTTAGTGTCGGTAGCATCGACCTTCCGACTATCATCAAATGCCATCGACCAACGCCGTTTTAACTTGGTGTGGAAAGAACCAAGATTAACGGCTTTCGCACAAGGCCTGATCATTGTGCTTTTCGCCGCTTTCTTCCTGGCACCCTTGGTTGCTATTCTGACCGACGGGATCAACGCCGATCTGCTGTCACTGTTCAGTTCATCCTTGTTCCTTAAAACGAGTTTCAACTCGCTCGCTCTCGCAACGGCATCGGCTTTTTTGACCATCTCGCTCGCGATGCTGTTGGTAAAAGCACGCGTCAACACCCTGGCCCCATTGAGGCTCAAACAAAGCAAAAGCAGTTTAGCGTTGAGACAGGTCCTGTCATTTTCAGGCTCAGTTTACCTGGCTGTACCTTCTTTGGTTATGGCCTTTGGTTTCTTCTTGTTGGCCCGCAGCCTGTTCAGCTCGATCTATCTGGTTGCCCCCTTCGCACTTGTCATCGCTAATGCGCTGCTCGCCTTGCCGTTCGCATTGGCCGTGTTGGGACCAGCAATCGAGAAAGTAACAGTTAAAGACGACCGCCTCGCGTTCTCCCTCGGTTTGTCGGGTTGGTCCCGTTGGCGATTACTTGAGTGGCCCTTGATCAAGCCTGAGCTAACCTTTGTCGCCGCTTTATCCTTCTGCTTCTCATTGGGGGACTTCGGCATCATCGCGCTGTTTGGCACGCAAGACTTTGCCACTCTCCCGTGGCTACTCTATCAAAAGATGGGCTCTTACCGCACGGATGAAGCCGCCGCTATCGCCTTGGTTTTGCTAACCATAACGCTGCTCGTATTCCTGGCTGTGCCACAAATGAGAAAGGGCAACCCCCATGCTTGAGGTCAAAAATCTGGTGTTTCGACACCCGGGGCAATCACAGGATTACAAATTCGAGCTTTCCATTGCGGCCGGAGAAATCCTCGGCCTGACCGGCAAGAGCGGATCGGGAAAGTCAACGCTGCTGGATCTCATCGCGGGTTTCCTGATGCCGGTTTCAGGTGACGTTATGATCGGGGGTCAAAGCCTGCTGCCCCTACCACCGGAAGACCGTCCGCTGACCATTCTCTTTCAAAAGAACAACCTCTTTGATCACATAACCGCAGCCCAAAACGTCGGCTTGGGCATCAACACCAGCCTCCGGCTTACCGCTACTCAGCAGAATCAAGTCGATCAAGCTCTGGATCGCGTGGGCTTAGCAGCCGCGGCCAATCAACGAGCCAGTTCTCTCTCCGGTGGCGAACAACAACGCATCGCCCTCGCCCGTTCACTGGTCAGAAACAAACCAGTGCTCTTGCTCGACGAACCCTTCAGCGCCCTAGACGCCGACACCAGAGCGGAGATGTTGCAACTAGTCCGCGAGATCGTTGACGAGAAACAGCTGGCCACGCTGATGGTGACCCATGATCCAAAAGATTGCGAGGCTTTAGGGGCTACGAAAACCACTCTCCTGCAGGGGAAAAAGAGCCTTACATTTGCACAAAAATGATGCTCCTAAAGACTCTGGTTTGCACGACCAACAGGCAAAAGGGCTCTTACCAAAAATAGGGCCAGCCAATGCTAAACTTGAAGGTTACATTTTTACTCATCCTTGCAGACTTGTTGGTCGTCTTCCTATTGTTCTACCTCGTTGATCTTTGCCCAAGGAGAACCACCGACAAAGCAAGCTGGAAACGAACAAAGAAAAGGGTCTTTTGGATCTTTGTCAGCTTCGGACCTTTGGTTGGTTGCATAACGATGGTCCTTACATCCTGGACAGTTTTGGTGGCCACCGCACTCTATCAAGGCTCTGACCTTCATAGTGAAATTTCTGAAACCCTAGGCATTTTAGTGTACATGCTCTACTTCGCACTTTTCGCCCTGCCGTTTGGTATCCCAATGGCTTATGCAACCGGCCTGATCCCCGCTACTATCACGGCCTGTTGTGTCATGATTTGGTACAGCTACCGTGGAACAATGCCAGCATTTGCCCCCTTGTCCATTGCGCTGTTGATGGCCACCTTGACAGTCTGCCTTTTGACTGATCAGCTTGTAAGGTCTATCTTCCCAGGACAACTACTACCCAAGAAGCTAATCTCATATCCAATAATTGCTCTTACTCACTGTTTACCTGCCTATGTTTGCTGGAGGTCGACGAGATGGATCTACTGAATAGACCTTGGCGGCTTACTATTTCGATTTCGTCAAACCATAACTGGGTCTTGAAATTCGAGCACGAATCACCACTTTAAGCATATGAAGCGCAAAAAACTGGGGCCGTCCTTTTCCGACATTCAGGCAAACTTAAGCAAAGCCCGAAAGACCAATGGCCTGATTGGCTTATGCATAGCGGTTATCTTGGTGCCAATGGCAATCAACATCGTGACGACCGAACGCTCAAGGATTGATCCACGGTCCAATCATCCGCCTTTGCGGATCGCCAAAGAACTGGTCATCTATAAATACAATAAACGCAACTACTATTGCTCGCAAAGAATCGAAGACAAACAACAACTTCTTGATTGCAGAAAGAAGGGAATTACTTTCAATTTCCCTTACAATTCTCACAATGTAAGTTGTGAAATGGGCGGCATAACCTTGACCCAGGTCTTTAGTGCCACAAACGTAAGTTTCGATTGTTTGCCTTCAAAGAGACTGCATCCAGATCAAAATCTGGTTTTCAGGTTGCGTAGTCTGAACAATATCAACAACTATTCAATTGCTTTCACTAGTCGAACTCAAGATCAAAATGATGAGCGATTTGAACATCGCGCTGGACTGGTTTTCTTCGATGTTGGGCTAAGGTCTTTAAACTAACCCTCACCCACCATCGGCCACTAGACCAACAGCTTCAATGCCTGCAATCGCGGCGATTTCGTCGTTGTCGGAATTGTCGCCGGTCACACCGACGGCACCGATGATTTTGCCATCTTCTTTGACGAGGACACCGCCAGGGACTGGCACGAGGGAACCGTTGGACAAAGCATTGATTGACTGCACAAAGTAAGCCTGTTGTTCGGCGCGTGCGCCCAGCGCTCTGGAACCTATGCCCATAGAGATCGCACCCTTGGCTTTGCCGATGGCAATGTCGGGGCGAAGGGTTGAAGAATTGTCTTCACGCGCTAGCGCTACCAGATGCCCACCGGCATCCAAAACGGCAACAGTCAAAGGATTGAAGCCCATTTCACTGCCTTTTGCGCGCGCGGCTGCGATCATCTTTTGTGCTGTGTCCAGTGTAAGAGCCATGGTTCCTGCTTTCGCTAAATTTGTGTCTGCAGTTCCCTAGGCAGTGCATCAAGCGAGAACAAGCCCCTATCCCAGATGGCGAAATCCTGCTTATTGCGCCGTCCAGCCACCGTCCAGCGGAATAGCCGCTCCGGTCATGTTGTGCGCCACGGGGCTGCACAACCACAAAGCCAAAGCACCGATCTCATCAGGTGACGATGTGCGCTGGCTGGGCTGCTTTTCAGACAACAAATCCGCCACGCCAGCTTCCCGGTCGCCGCCATATTTTTTCGCCCTCGCCGCAACCTGAGGCTCGATCAAGCTTGTTTCTACCCAGCCTGGGCAGATGCAATTGACTGTAACACCGCCAGAGGCTTTGTTCCCTCGGTTAGCATATTCCAATGCCGACACACGGCTGAGCCCAACGAGGCCAAACTTTGAAGCTACATAGGGTGCTTTGTTAACCGATGCCACCAGGCCATGGACCGAGGAGATATTGATCACACGACCATAGCCGCGCTCCGCCATCACTGGCAAGGCATGACGCATGGTGTGAAAGGCAGCTGAGAGGTTGATTGACAGAACCCGGTCCCAGATCTCTGGCGTTGCGTCTTCCATGCTGACCGTTTCCTGGACCCCAGCGTTGTTGACCAGAATATCACAACCGCCCCAGTCCTGGACTTTTGCCATCAGATTGTTGATGGCGTCACTGTCTCTCAGGTCGCCATCAAAAAACCGCGCTTCCGTCGCACCACTTTCGAGAACCGCAGCAATAGCTTCGTCCTGTTGGGCTTTATCGGCTAAACCGTGAATAGCCAGTCGCGCACCTTCTGACGCCAATGATTTAGCAATCGCCAGTCCAATTCCCTGAGCCGACCCTGTTACCAAAGCTGTTTTACCCGTCAGTTGTCCTGCCATGATGATTTCCCGCTTGATGAGTATGAAGAAGTCGGAACTATAAGCAATATGGGTCGCGGCGGCACCGTCCAAAATGCCACAGAGCGCCTACTCTCCATGAGACCAACACTTGTGATTTTCGCCCGCCAACTTATAGATAAAAGGAACGCCCCTTACAGCAGTGCCGCACTATGACCGCCTACAAACATCTTTTTTCGCCTGTTCAGCTACGTCACAAAACGCTGAAGAATCGTGTCGTCTTTGGGGCGCACACTGCCAACATGGCAAAGGACGGCCTGCCGGGGGACCAACATCTGGGGTACTATAGAGAGCGCGCGCTTGGTGGCGCGGGCATGATGGTGATTGAGCCTGTACCCGTTCATGAGGCCGCTATCCTGACGCGAGGCAATTTCCGGCCGAACGACGACGCGGTCATTCCAGGCTTCCGACGCATCACCGAGGCGGTGCAGGCAGAAGGCACTGTCATCCTGCAACAGCTCTATCATGTCGGTCAACACAGCGACGCCGACAATGCTTACTTCCCTGGCTGGTCACCGTCGGGCCTGCCCTCCTACCACGACAGCGACGGCAGCCACGCCATGACTGCGGCAGAGATTGAAGAAACCATCGAAGGTTTTGTCCAGTCAGCACGGCGTTGTTTTGAGGCTGGCTTTGACGGTGTCGAAGTCTGGGCAGCTTACCATTCGATGCTCGATCAATTTTGGACACCCTGGTCGAACCGACGCGACGACCAGTGGGGCGGCACTCTTGAAAACCGCACCCGCATGTCGATGGAGGTCATCCGCCGGATCAGGAAACTCTGCGGTGAAGACTTTATCATCGGCCTGGCGATATCCTATCAACCCGGTGTCGAGGTGCATTTGCAGGAAGAAGCGCTGAGCGAGATCATCGCGCTGCACGACGCAACCGGCATGATCGACTATGTGACCGTTGGTTACGGGTCTTACTTTGATTTCACCAAGATTATTCCGAACTTCACCACTGCAGAGAAGACAACCGTCGATCTAACAACGGCCCTCAAATCATCAGTTAAACAGGCCTTGATCACCAGCGAAGGCCACATTCGCACGCCCGATAATGCCGAGGCTGTGTTGAGTGCCGGACAAGCCGACCTGGTCTCCATCGTTCGTGGCCAGATCGCTGATCCGCACTGGGCCAATAAAGCCAAGGACGCGCGACCAGAAGACATTCGCGGCTGCCTGTCCTGCAACCAGATGTGTTGGGGCCGGCGTTATCGCGATTACTGGATTTCCTGTGTCGTGAACCCTTCTGTTGGGCGCGAGCATGAATGGGGCGGTGATCGCTTCACGCCGGCTGAGAAGCCCAAGAAAGTGTTGGTCGTTGGTGGTGGGCCGGCAGGATTAGAGGCCGCCCGTGTCGCCGCTGAACGGGGGCATCAGGTGACCTTAGCCGAGGCCAGCGACAAGCTCGGCGGTCAGTACAGATTGGCAGGGTTACAGCCCCGCCGTACCCAAATCACCGACTTGATGGACTGGTTTGAGCGCCAACTGACCAAGCTGCAAGTCAAGATCGATTACAACTCCTATATCGAGGTCGAGGACATCAAAGATGGCGACTGGGATGAAGTGATCGTTGCAACCGGCTCATTGCCACCAGAGACCGGCTTCCAAAAAGCCCTGCCTCACTTGGAGACTTTGCCAGGGATTGAGCACGGTAACGTCTGGTCCGCAGAAGATGTCATGGGTAAAGCCGCAAGATTGGGCGAGCGCGTCATCGTCTTTGACCAAGGCGGCAATTGGCGCGGTGGTGGCACCGCCTGGCACCTGGCCGAAACAGGCCATAAAGTCACTGTTGTAACGCCGGATGCCATGGTCGGGTTTGAATTGCAACGCACCGCAACCGACTTTCACTTGCGGCAACGATTGGCGAAACTCGGCACAGACTTCATCACCGAAAGCGTGATTCTGGAATGGACGAGCGAAGGTGCAAAAATCCGCTCTCTCCTGACGGGAGAAGAAAGCTTCATTGAGGCCAACAGCTTGGTCATGGCCACCACCAACCACGCCGTCGATGAGCTATCGAATGAACTAACAGCCCTAGATTACAACCACCACCTAATCGGCGACGCCTCAGCCCCCCGCCAAGCACCCTACGCCATCTACGAAGGCCGGAAGATTGGGATGGGGGTTTAGGGAAAACTTCTCTTCATTCACAAGTGATGAATTGGTTTTCTCTAAAGGGAAAATGCTTGCTGCTAAAGGCCTCTGGCCGCTACCAACTTGAATTCAATTTTGGGATTTCTGCAACGTCACTAGGGAGTAATTGCAGGGTGCTTTCGTCGATGAATTTGTAGCGTGGCACTTCAAGGTTTTTTGCAAAACCTTTTCGTGCTCGGCCTGACGTATCGAAGTGTGTTGCATAGTGACTTTCATACCAACCGCCAAAGTCACCACGGCTTTCATTTGGCTTCTGCCCACTAACCATAAAGCCCAGGCGGTCACCAATGGCGCTAACAACCAACCACTCTGCTCTTAGTGTACGATCTTCATCGTGCTCTTTATATGGGAGATTAGAAACATCCACCGAGCGAGCTGCCGCAATTTCCCCCGGCGTGCGGTGCGCGATGATGATCGGTTTGCGTTCCCAAACAACAAGCACCCTTTCGCCTGCATCGAGCCCTGACAAATCAATAATACCGTCGTTGGATCTATCGACTTGCTCGCCAGATGGACCAAGACTAGCGATCAACGGCCAAGCTGCTAAACAACCGCCCACCAGAAACATGATCATCATCACGGTCGTGAGAAAATCTCGTTTCTTCGGTGAAGGAAGTGTTGTTTCAGACATGATGGCTTCTCCAACTATGGGCACCAAGAGAAGATCAATTCACGCTGTCTTCTCGGAGCCCTACGTCGTCAAGTATCAAAAATAGTGATTTTAATTCTAATTTCAATCTGTACACTGATCCCTGAGGCAAACTAACCCTGAGAACACGAGGATACTATGGCACAGAAAATCTATTTTCTTATTTTTGACGAGGTTGAAGTTCTCGACTTCACCGGCCCTTTTGACGTTTTTTCAATGGCCAACGCGGCGGCAAACAGCATGAACCAACCCGACCTGTTTGAACTGCTCACCATTAGCCCAGATGGCAAAACCGTGACGGCGATGCATGGTCTGTCGATTAATCCAAACTACTCTATCGACACCTGCCCGATAGGATCGGACGACATCTTGATCGTTCCTGGCGGTACACCCCCTTCTGTTCTGTCATTTTATGACGATCATCCCGAGGTCCTGCCCTGGCTGACAGCTCAACAGGCAGAGGTGAAGGTTTTGGCTTCTATTTGTGTTGGCGCGTTGATTGCGGCACCTGCCATGGCGTTCCAAGGCAAAACGGCAACGACCCACCACCAATTCCTGGGTCAGTTGGAGACGATGCTCGCGGGACAAAACGCAACGGTTGTCCCCGGTGTTCGCTATGTCGACAATCCTGGCACCCCCACCATCATGGCATCCGCCGGAGTGTCGGCCGGATTAGATCTAGCTTTCTATTTGCTTAGAAAGCTGACCGATGCTGATATCACCAACAAAACCATGGACATCATGGAATACAACGGCACCAGGAACTGGGTTCTGGGTTAACCTCAGCCGCCAAGCTTCTTTTGCCCGGTGCGGGGATGCAGTCGTCCAGCAATGAACGCGGCGGCCATCAATCCTATGGCTGCCACCCCGAACACTGCTGGCAATGGACCAGCGAAGAGAACCAGTCTTGCAGCGCCCGGCGTCAGGATACCGGACACGTCGCGGTAGGTTGCGTAGATCGCGCTCATCTCTGTACGTTCCGACGGCTTGACCGCCATCAGGAATGGCAGACCACCACACACATCCAACAAAATGAGAAAGAATGAGGCCAAGATCAATAGCGCAACTGTCAACAAAGGAACTGCACTGGCAAGCATGGCAGCGGTAAAGAGCGCCGCCCCCAAAGTAAAACCAAAGCGAACAGCAAACCGGATAGAACGCTTCTGAACCCACCGCAAAATAAAGGGCGCGGTAAACAGCAAGCCGTTGGTGAACGAGAGTGTGATACCGCCGATCTGCTCACTCAAACCTGCTTCTACGGCATAGATCGGCAAGTACACGATGTAGAACCACCAGCCACAGGAACGCAGCACCGCGAATAACCATCCAGCCAGCAAACGCGGTTGCTCCAGAAATCTCGGCAGGAATGCTAGCGGGTTTGTCGGCTTCGATCTGGCTTTGCGGATGACTTTTCCGTCACCAAGCCGCATGATCCAAAAAACGGTCAGCAATACAACCGATGCCCCAATCGATAGCAGGAAAGGCGCTGGGCTCCAGATATCAAAGAGCCAGATTCCAAAGTAAGGTCCAATGGTCCAGGCGGCACCGGAATAGAACAGACGTTGGGTTTCACAAGCCGAAAGATTGTGGCGCTCTACGTAATCTAGAACGTAGGCATTAAGTGCAATGGACAGGATAGCGACACCAACCATGTTCGACGCTAACCCCAACGGGACCAAAGCTGAACTGCCGGTCATCACCATGGCAACACCGATGATATTCAACAAACCGGCAAAGGTGAAAAGGTAGCGTCTAGGAACAGCCCGCGCCACCCAGGGTGTCAGCAAGGTCGAGGCAAGGGAGAAAACACCGATCAAGAAGTAGACTTCACTGACAGTTTCCGCATCTCCCAACGCCTTGTACATGGCAATCGGGAAAACCGAAACCAACATACCGCGCGCCATGGCCTCGATCCCGGTTAGGACTGCAAAACCACGAACTGTCGGAACTGGGTTCGGGCGCACTTGACGGGGGATACGACGCAGAAACATGACTTAAACTTCGTTTTATGACGCTCAAGCGCCGCTCGACTTTGCTCCCTCATGATCATTGGTCCTGTCCACCAAGATGAAAGCTGTCTGTGCGCCTATACCTACTTTCCCCAAACGCCTAAATTCACCCGCTGTCTAAAACGTTTCCGACGTGTATGTCGGAAAGCCACTCATCGGTAGAAATAAATTTCAAACCTCGGAGTTGCGGCGGAAAAAGCGCCCCCTCATTCACACCACCCAGGTACGATAGAAATAAACAAGGCTGAGAAGGACGCCGAAAGATACAACCATGATTTTCAGAAGACGCTCGTTAACCCGTTTCGTATAGCGTCCTCCGAAGTAGCCGCCAAGAGTACTACCGGTCATCATGACGGCGGCTTCCGACCAAGCAACGATCCCCCCAGCGCCGAAAACTAGGATCGAAATAATGGTGAAACTCGTCGCTAAAAGGTTCTTAAGGGAGTTGGCCACATGGAAATTCGTGAATCCCATGATCTGTACAATAGCCAGCAAAATGATCCCTAACCCAGCGCCGAAATATCCGCCATAGATCGATGAGAGGAACAGCACCACATAAAGAGGTTTCGTGAGTGAGCGCCGATTGAGCATTGCAATCAACCCACCTCTGATCTTTCCCCCAAAAGCAAAAAGACTAGTCGCCGCCAACAGCAAGAAAGGCACGAGAGCAACAAAGGTTTTGGGTTCAGAGATCAACAGGAGGCAAGATCCACAGATAGCGCCCGCACCTGACACTAGCAACAACGGCCAGATCTCGCGCCCGACACCTTTCAATTCCTGACGGTAAGCGGGCAATGCCGCCGCATTGGATGGTAGCATCGCCAAGAAATTCGTCGCGTTAGCTACCACTGGCGGCAAGCCCGCCAACATAAGCGCAGGGAATGTGAACAAAGTGGCTCCCCCAGCAACAGCGTTCCAAGCACCACCAACGATCCCGGCAAGGATCAATATTGCGATCGTTTCTAACGTCATCTTTTGGTCTCCTAATCATCTATGAGACCTTGGTTAGACTGATCATTGAATTCGATAAAACGAATTGTTATGATACTAGACATGAACAAAATCGAACGTTTGATTCCGAACAGCGATCTTCTTTCGACATTCCTGATCGTGGTGGAATGTGAAAACATCACGCATGCCTCCGATGTTTTGGGGCGCACCCAATCCGCGATTTCAGTACAGATTTCAAAACTCGAGGATTTGCTCGCTGTTCGTCTTTTCGATCGACAATCAAGAGGCATGAAGCTGACCGATGACGGCCTCAAGCTTTTGCCGGTCGCGGAAGCCGTGGTGGCTGAACTCAAGAAAATCCCTCAACTTTTCGAAGAACCATTGCAAGGCAGCATCAGGGTTGGGATCCCAGACGACTATACGGAAACCATTCTAGAAACCATCCTGATGGATTTCTCTAAACGCCACGCAGATGTTCAAATATTCGCGCGTTCCGGCTGTACCTCAAAGTTTCCAGAGGCGATTAAAAAGAATGAGTTGGACATTGCTGTCCATTCAAGCCTTTTTAGCAAAGATGGTGATTTCTTTTCATCAGAACCAAACATATGGGTCGCGTCTAAGAATTTTACATTTGATAGACAAGACCCTGTCCCTCTAGCGATCCTGGATCGGAGTTGTGAATGGCGATCCCTGCCAACAAAAGCACTCAATGAGGTCGGTCGAAAATGGTTCCAGGCTTACTCCAGTGAGAACTTCGCTAGTCTCAAAGCAGCTGTTCGTTCCGGTCTGGCCGTTGGCGTCATCCCTAAATCTGCAAAATGCGCTTCGCTGAAAGAACTGTCAGGCAAAGATGGCTTCCCAAAGCTGCCGCCTTCAAATCGAAGATTTTTGATTAATGATAAGGCCCGCCCAGAACTCGTTGAGGCCATGGTTGATGCGCTGAAGTCTGCAGCGAACCCCTCCGCCCACTGGGCTGGTTAAACTACAGCCTGGAACAATGTCACGATTGCCGTCAGCGCCAAGAATACCAAGATCACACCGCGCAGGTTCCAGTGGGAAAGTCGTGCGAAGAGTGTGACGCCGGTCCAGGCACCCAGCAGAATTGCTGGCGTCGCGATTGCGGCGTAGATCATGGCTTGCACAGTCACTAAGTCAAACAGAAAGAAACTGGCAGCCGTAAAAAAGATCAGTCCTCCAGAAACAGCGGTGATGTTGGCTCGCGTCTGGGCAGCCCCTTCCCCTCTTGCCAACAAAGCTGTCGCAAACAGCGGTCCTGCCATCCCAGTCATACCCTGTGAAATGCCGGAGAACACACCCGCGGCTAGGACACCACCGCGTGTTAGCAGGATCGCGAGCTGGTTTTGAAAAGCAATCACCACCACGAAGAACAGCACCAAAAGGGAAATGACTATTTTCATGATACCGGGATCGAAGACCTTAAGGAACAAAGTCCCAACAGGTACAAACAGAAGGAACATCAACAACATCGGTAAGACTGTCTTACGTACCGCCTTTTTAATTGCAACGGGTAACAGGCCCAAGGTAACCGGCACTTCAATCATGACTTCAATCACTACCGCCTGGACGGGGCCATAGATCACAGCAAGAGCGGGCACGATCAAAAGCGCGGAGCCAAATCCCGTAAAGCCTCTGATAATACCAGCGATGTAAACAATCACGAGCAGCAACACCAAATTGGCATTCAGTTCGATTGTGGCACCAAACAGATTGAGGGTATCGGGCATCGTTCACTTTCACAAATGGTTCGATGTCCAATAGAGTGTTTGCTTGAACCTGACTAGCTGGTTGCGAACTAAGCGCTTGTTATTTTCTTTTTGGGATCAAAGAAAGGACGCTCCACCACAGTGGCTTTCACAGAGCCTTGTGGCATCTCCACGTCCAGTACAGTGCCAATTTCTGTGCACTCGGTTGCGACCATGGCCAGGGCAATGTTCTGCTCAAGGCGTGGTGAAAATACAGCGGAAGTAACCTTGCCGACCTTGTCCCCAGCTTTGCTGATCGCCCAGAAGGTTGTGTTGGGGCCTTTGAGCGGGTCGCTTTCGATATGCAGGCCAACCTGTTTACGACTGACACCTTTGTCGCGGATGGCTTGCAACGCCGCTTTGCCGATGAAGTTGGCTTCCATATCGACATTAATCAGGCGGTCCAAGCCAAGCTCATAAGGGTTAGTATTGATATCTGCGTCCGCGTGATAGGAGAGCATACCACCCTCGATGCGTCTGATGGATGACGTGTGACCTGGCTTCAGGTTGAACGGTTTACCTGCTGCCATGATGGCTTCCCATAGTTCGTCGCCACGTGACCCATCGCGCAAGTAGAGCTCATAGCCAAGCTCACTGGACCAGCCGGTGCGCGATACAATCAAGGGAATGCCATTCAACTCGACTTCGCGGAGCCAGTAGTAGCGTAAGTCTGAGATGGACTCCCCAAACAAAACCTTCATCACTTCGCCAGATTTAGGCCCTTGCAGCTGCAACGGAGAAACATCAGGTTCACGGATCGTGACATCCATGCCAGAATGAACCGCAACACCTTGAGCCCACAGCAGAATGTCGCTGTCAGCCAGAGAGATCCAGAAATGGTTTTCAGCAAGGCGGAGCAAAATAGGATCGTTCAGCAGACCCCCATCAGCGTTCGTGATCAAGATGTACTTGCATTGCCCAACAACAAGCTTCGACAGGTCCCGCGGTGTCAATAACTGTGTGAATTTGGCGGCGTCTGGACCAGTGATTTCAACTTGGCGCTCAACGGCCACATCGCAAAGGATAGCGTCGTTGACCAGGTTCCAGAAGTTCTGCTCCGGGTCACCAAAATCACGCGGGATATACATGTGATTATAAACGGAGAAGCCTTTGGCCCCCCATCGAACAGTGGCGTCAAAATACGGTGACTTGCGGATCTGTGTCCCGAAGCCAAAATCATCTGCTTGCGTCATATTCTCTATCCCCTTTGGCCCACCGCTTACCAAGCTCTGAATAAATTAAGTTGCGCCGTTACGACTGCGAATGGAATTTGGGAGACATTCACGACATTTTGCAATTCTGCGGATATTTGCTAATCTCGAAACATGGCTAATAAAACGCAACGCACCGACGCCTCTGTTGAGGCCTTTATTGGGGCGGTCGAACACAAAGGCCGGCGCGAGGATTGTGCGATCCTTCTGGACCTGATGAAACGCGCCACCGGTTTCAAACCGGCGATGTGGGGAGATAGCATCATTGGCTTTGGCGAATACCACTATCATTACGACAGTGGACGGCAAGGAGATTTCTTAATGACAGGTTTCTCGCCGCGTAAGGCCGCGATGACTGTCTATATAATGCCGGGTTTTAAGCTTTATGAGGAACAGTTGGCACGTTTGGGCAAGCACAAGCATTCCGTTTCTTGCCTCTACCTCAGTCGTCTGAACAAAATCGACCTCACGGCTCTTGAGGAAATGGTCGTTGATTCCGTCAAGCGGATGAAAGAGATCTATCCGCAATGGAAAGCTTAAGCCGTGGAAAACTTAAGCCGCGGCTACCGCTTCCTGTTTTGCACCCCACCATTTTCCGAAGAGCAAGAACCCAGCGATTGCCAAGTTCAACAAATTCCAGGCAATGCCATGAAGGAAGGCAGCCGTGTAGGAGCCTGTCCAATCGTAGATCTCCCCTGACAACCAACCGCCCAAGGCCATGCCCAGTACTGTTGCCATTAAGACCGTAGACACTCGCCATCCGGCTTCTCTTGATGGGAAATAATCGCGCACGATCAATGCATAAGATGGGACAATGCCGCCTTGAGACAAACCAAAGAGTGCGGAAACTAAGTAGAGAGATGCAAGACCATTGAATGGAATGTAGAGCAACAGCGCCAAGCATTGCAAAGCGGATCCCAGGATCAAGGTTCCAATGCCGCCAATGTAGTCCGCAATGAAACCTGACAACATCCGACTGATCACACCGGTAACCAGCATGATCGATAACATTTGCCCACCTGGAAACTCGCCATACCCAAGGTCAATACAATAGGCAATAATGTGAACCTGAGGCATCGCCATCGCAGTGCAGCATGCCAAACCAGCAATCGCCAAGAGCATGAACAAAACACGGTTTGAAATGGGCAGCTTTCCGGCAAAGCGACTGGCACTGACCGCGTTGGGAGCCGTCCCCATATCGGCGCGGCGCCTTACCAACCAAGCCAGAGGTATCATGGTCACGACACAGACCAATCCAACGATTAAATGCGCCTGCCGCCAATCATAAGTGTCGATCAGAACCTGGATGAACGGCGTCCAAACCGCACCAGCGAGATAATTCCCCGACGCACAAATGGCGATCGCAATTCCGCGACGTTTCACAAACCAATGAGAAATGTCGGCAACAAGCGGTCCAAAGGTAGTTGAGGTTCCGATCATCCCAACGAAGACAACCTGCAACACTACATAGCCCCAAAAGGAACTGGAGTATGAGATGAGCGTGTAGCCGACCAGCATGCTGACCGCTGAAATCATCAACGGGATCATAATGCCAAAGCGATCCGCCATCCGCCCCATGATAAGAGCGCCGACCGCGAAGCCGATCATATTCGCCAAATAGGGTACTGATGCCCAACCACGGTCGGTATTAAATTCTGCTTCGATAGACGGCAGGAAAACAATCGACGACCAGATCCCAACGCCGCCGACAGTCGCGAGCGCTATAGAAATTAGCAATCGGTACCAGGAGTAGCCGCTATCGACTTCGCTCGACGTTTCGGTGGTTTGCATGGAAGTGCTCTTAATATCTCAAACAAATTGAGCCTTAAAGGCCTCCGTTCCTTTTGTCGAGAAACTAACGACCCTGCTGTCCGGTTCGCGTTTGGCCCAACCGAGGTCGTAGAAACGATCTAGCAACGCAGCACCTAAGCCTCCGGCCAAATGTGAGCGGCGGTTCGACCAATCGAGACAAGCTTTGCAAACTGGTCGTTTGGATTTCGAAAGAACCGCCAAGTCGATGCCGAAACCCTCCGCCAATCCCTGCCCCTTTTCCGTGAGTTGTGGCGTATCACCGTCCAACGCCAACCAGCCTTGGTTCATCAGTCCGTCATAGAGGGCAACACCCATGTCACCAGCCAAGTGATCGTAGCAAACCCGTGCCTCTCGCATTGCGGGATCCTTGGGTCCAGGCCTGACACGTTGCAACCCATTGCGTGCAGCCAACCCCATAAGCCCTTCCAACACAGACGCCACTTGATCATCAGCAAGTTGGTAATAACGATGGCGACCCTGCTTATCGACTTTAACCAGGCCACCTTCTTCCAACTTGCCGAGATGAGAAGAGGTGGTTGCAGGCGTAACACCGGCTTCCTCCGACAACTCACGCGCTGTCAGTGCATAGCCCGTCATCAGAGCGGTTAACATGTTGGCGCGCGCTGGATCCCCCACGAGTGCCGCTATTCTTGCGATGTCTGGTCCGTTTTTCATAGTTCGACCATCATCGAAACATGGATCGGAGTCAATAGTGTACGTTGTTGACGTGACTGCAAAGCAGCCACGCTATTGCGCTCAAGCGCCGCGCAGGCAGCGCTCCCGCTTGGTCGCTCGTTCTCATTCGGCATGGGCCTCATTCGTCCACGCTAAACTGGTAGAAAGAGAAGAACAAATGTCCCTCACCTGTTTCCTACAATACGATATTGATCCCACCAAGAAGCACCATTTTGAAACCTACGCCCGCAATTGGGGGCAGGCGATCCCGCGCTGTGGTGTTGATCTAATCGGCTATTACGCGCCGCATGAGGGTTCAACGACGCTGGCTTACGGGGTTTACAATGTTGCCTCGTTGGCGGACTATGAAGCCTACCGCGCTCGGCTGGCCGCTGATCCTTTAGGCAAAGAAAACTACGAATTTGCCATGAGTGAAAAGTTCATCCGCAGCGAAACTCGCACATTTCTGAAACTGGCCTCTGGGCCTCACGGAACATTCAATGGAGAACTGATTAAGCCATGATTGCTGTCATCTTCGAAGTCATACCCAAATCCGAACACAAAGATGCCTATCTGAAAGTAGCAGCTGGATTAAAGCCCCATTTGGAGAAAATGGACGGCTTCATTTCGGTTGAACGTTTTCAATCAATCACCGATCCAGAGAAGTTGCTCTCCCTGTCGTTCTGGCGCGACGAAGAAGCCGTCAAGGCTTGGCGTAATCTCGAAGTCCACCGTGGAGCGCAAGAGAAAGGTCGCGGTATCATGTTCGCCGATTACCGTCTGCGTGTTGCGTCTGTCTTGAGAGACTACGGCATGAATGAACGGGCCGAAGCCCCGAATGATTCAAAAGGCGTGCATGGCTGAGCGGTAACTCCTCCCGCTACTTTCCCGTCTCCTCCTTAACGTCATCCTGGAGTCCGCTAAGAGGATATCCAGGACGACGTGCGGTAGGAAGGTAACGTTAACCAAGTGCTAACCCAAAACAGCCCGTGCAATCACGGCCGTCAGCACACCTGCCGTTAACGCCAACAAGATCTTCTTGGTCGTAAACATCACGATCAATGCAGCGGCGGTGGCGAGTTTGACGCCTATGTCGCCTTTGTAGAAAGCGGGCACGACGAAAGCCACAAACACAGAACCGGTCATCGCATCCAAGGCGCGCTCCATGCGTTTGGTCAAGGGGAAGAAGTCCATAACGATCAGGCCGGAGAGTCTGGTGGCATAAGTTATTAACGCTATCCCAAGCAGCCCGAAGTAGACCGTCGATAGTTCAATCATCACCGCTCTCCTCTTTATAGGTCACATAACCGATCACGCCGCCCGCGACGCCACCCGCCATAATGTGCCAGCCCGACGGCAAGAAGAAGTAACCCAGCATGGCCACCACACCCGCCGCGACCCAAGGCAACAGACTTCGCTGCTTGCCTTTCCAGAGCGAGATCAAGAAGCAGGCGAAGAAGGTCACGATGAAAGTATCGATGCCTAGCGCCTTGGGGTCCCGAATCAACTGCCCAAACTCAACACCTAAATAAGTGCCGACAAACCATGGCACCCAAAGCAGGAAACCACCGCCTAAAAATATGCCAAAGTCGCGATTACCTTTCTCATACTCTTGTAACGAAAAAGCCCAGTTGGGGTCGCTCATGAACGCAGCCGAGATAAACCGCCAATAAAAAGGATAGTCTTTTACCCAGGGATAGAGCGCGGCACCCATCAACAGGTGACGCGCGGAGATCGCAAACACTGCCATGAACATAGCGACCATGTTGATCGGATGGGTCCAGAAATCCATCGCCACGAATTGGGACGTTCCGGCAAAGGTTACGAAAGACAACATCACTGCCTGGAAAGAGGTGATGCCCTTTTCCGCCGCTATAGCCCCGAAAGCGACACCAAATACCAGCGAAAAAACAGCTATTGGGCCACAGAGTTTGGCCCCATAGACGGCTCCTTTCCAGGTCAAGGTGGGTTTGTTGTTTTCCAACTGAGAAATCCTTGCGAACTCTTAATTACTCATAATTACCAGGTGCAATTAACCGAGGCCTTTTGCCGATAAACAAAGCATCGTACAAGAACTAAAATTTTTCATGGAAAAGCAATGGCCGACTATCATCTAGCGCAATTTAATGTCGCCAAGACCAAATACGATGTCGACGATCCCAGGATCGCTGATTTCATAGAAAAGCTTGATGAGATCAACAATCTTGCTGATCAGACACCTGGTTTCGTTTGGCGTTGGATAGGCGACCGCGATGGCGGGAAAGAGGCAATCGAAGACCAACCCCGATTACAGATCAACATCTCTGTGTGGGAGAGCTTGAAAGCACTTCACAGCTTCGTCTTCCGATCAGACCATACTCAGGTGATGGTGCGCAAAGAAGAGTGGTTTGAAACGCCGGACAAACCCATCTTTTGCCTTTGGTGGGTTGAGGCTGGCCATCGCCCGACGGTCACAGAGGCATTTGATCGGCTAGAGTGTTTACACAAGCATTGCCCGACCGAAGCTGCCTTCATTTGGTCCAAAAGGTTTCCGCCAGCATAGCTGCCGACCGTAGTTCCCTTGCAAACGGGGCAATGGGGAAATCGCAATATGTCCTTGTTCATCGAATTGACCTTCCTTTTTATTGTTTTTATTTCGTTGAGGGCCAAGCCCATTAATCGATAAATACCTCGAAATCGACAATGCCTTGGATCTTGTTGCGCTTCGAGTTGTTGGGCGCCCCACGAGGGTCTGCACGGTAGCCAAACTCAAAATTGTTCAGCAGTCCCACACCAGTACCATCCGATAACTCTATCTTGCCCCCTCCAGGTTTCATAGGAACACCGTTTATGGTCACATGGAATGGGACTGCTTGGCTGGTCTCAAGCCCAAGAGACTTAAAACCAGCAACTGTTTCGGCTGCTGTTGCGGCTAGAACCTTAAAGCCCTGACCGGATGTACAGCCAAATCCCAAACTCCCCTCTTTATCGGCAGTCACGTCATTGGTCATGCGGCAAGAGGGCTTGATAGTAAGGGACGTCATGATTCTGCCGTCAGCTTGCGCCGACAGAGTCATCATAATCGTCGAATAAAAGACCATCAAAGCTAAAAGTAGCCTATGCATCTCTACGCCTTCACCCTGGGGAAGCTGGAGTGATTTAACGCTTTTTTTTGCTTTCCCCGTGGTCGGACACTCGCAAGGTCTGTGCCAAAGGGACCCTTAAGAAAATTCTAATTAAGGCATTTAGATTCGACTCGAACAGTCTGGAGTCGAACTATCGATATGGTGACCCTGTCGCACAGCATTCCGGTCACCCATCCTTTCAGTGGTATGTCGCTCCAGTCTTACCTACCAAATATCGCGCGCAGCTACTCCTTTTTGTCCAAAATTGTTAACGAGTTTGGAGCATGATTCCGAGGATGAGAAGTTGCTAAAATCAGTAATAAGATGAAACACCTTGCCGCAAAGGAGCTGATTCAATTCAGAATCCGGCATTTTTTCGCAAACCTAGGATTCAATTCAATGAAACAAGCCTGCCAACTGCCGCTCAGCAAGTTAGCGCCTGACCCTACAGTAACAGGAGGGTCTATTTTGCTCGCATATCCTAATTTGCATTCCAGAAAGCAGCTCCCATGACAACGTCAGGCGCTACCTGCCACAAACAAAATGACACCAGCCTCCTAACCACTGCATAAGCCACCGTTCACTGCCTTACGGGTTGTGTCATCGGTGAAGTCTCAGGCTTGATCATCGGGGTGTCCCTTGGCTGGACGCCGATGGCAACTATGGCTTTGGCCGGTGAACTATACCCTGCTGAAAAAGCAGATTAAAAACCATTGCCCGAGGCCATATTGAGCAGATTAACCGCAAAATCGAAGAACTTGAAGGCTTGAGATCCACACTCACAGATCTGATTGAAAACTGCCAGGTGACAATCGTCCCGACTGCCCTATTTTGAATAAATCGGCAGGAGAGGAAAAATGAAAATCGCCCCCCACAAGATCAGAACGTGTTTTTTGGCATTGGTCATGATGACCACCCTAGGGCTTGCGCAACAAGAAAGTCTGGCGGGTGAGCGCACAGTTTTCTTCAAGTATCAAGACGCTGCCATCGTTGAACAAGGCAAAGAAGTCTACAAGCAAAACTGTGCATCCTGCCACGGCACAGACCTGGAAGGGGATCCCCAATGGCAAGTCAGAAGAGAGAATGGAAAGTTACGTGCGCCGCCCCATGATGTGTCGGGCCATACATGGCATCACCCCGAACAAACTCTCTTCTTTTTGGTCAAGCACGGGATCGTTAAGCTTTTGAATAATAAGCCTTATCCCAATGACATGCCTATTTTTGGAGAAAAGATTTCCGACGACGAGATCTTGGCTGTATTATCCTACATCAAGAGTACTTGGCCCGAGCACTTACAGAAAACTCATGATCAACTGAGTGCCCATACACATTAAACAGGAATGCTTCGCGATGAACAAAACATTGAAACTTGGTGCCGCTCTGGGTGTTGCCTTGGGCTTGGCCGCCGTCTCTACCTCCATCTCGGCTCACGATGGTGCCACAGGTGTTGTTAAAGAGCGCATGGGTTCGATGGCAAATCTGGGCAGTGCCATGAAGGGCATCAAAGCTAATCTGCAAGCCAGCACGAAGGAGCAAAACGAAGGCCTCCTGCTCGCGGCCACAATGATCATGGAACATAGTGGTGGAAACTTGAACAAGCTCTTCCCTAAAGGTAGTACTGATGCGCCGAGCAGAGCCTTACCATCGATTTGGGAAAACAAAGCTCAATTCGATGCGATCTCTAACCGTCTTAATGACGCAAGTCTCGCCCTGGCATTGAACGCGTCCAAAGCCCTTGGCAAAGATGCCAGCGGCCTCAGAGAAGGATTGATTGGGGAGAGAGGCGAGATTATTTCCAGCCTGTCAGACCAAGCCGTTCCGGTAATCTTCAAGACTATCGCTGGAACTTGCGGTGCCTGTCACCAAACTTACCGAGCGCCGAAATAAACCATGATCAGACTCACAAAGTGGCGCGCAATTTGGCTCGTCGTTATCCTAACAATCGTTGCAAACGTTGCGCTCTATTTGTTTACCTCTCCAGTGTCGGTCTCACGAGACTTTAGCCAACTGAAAGGTGATGCCGATCATGGGAACTATCTGTTAAGACTGGGGGGCTGTGTAGCCTGTCACACAGATGTCGCTAAACAAGGAGCCTTTCTGGCTGGTGGTGCGCCGATCAAAACGCCTTTCGGTTCCTTCTACGCCCCTAACATTTCCAGCGATCAAACCCACGGTTTGGGGTCTTGGACCCTAGAACAGTTCGTCAGTGCCATGAGCGATGGCAGATCACCGTCGAAAGAGGCTTACTACCCGGTCTTTCCTTATGCCTTCTACCGTTCAATGACGGATCAGGATCTCTTGGATCTGTGGACCGCGTTGCAAGCAGTCCCGCCTAGCCAAGAGCCGAACAAACCGCACGAAATCGCTTTCCCCTTCTACATTCGCACGGCGATGAAACCATGGCAAAAGCTGTTTTTGAAGACCGAAGCTTTCAAGGCCTCATCTGACAAATCAGATGAATGGAATAGAGGAGACTATATCGTTAACGGCCCAGGGCATTGTGGTGCCTGTCACACGCCGCGTAACCTGATGGGCGCACGAAAGACTGACTTATCCTTATCCGGTTCTAACAGTGGCCCCGGTGGCAGCGCAATTCCATCCATCACACTCGGTGCTTTGGAAAAACAAGGTTGGACACACTATGATCTCATCTTCAGTTTTCAAATAGGATTGAAACCTGATGGCGACGTTATGGGTGGTACGATGGCCGAAGTGGTCAATGAAAGCCTGCAACACCTGAGTGAAGCAGACCAAGCCGCCATCGCCACCTACCTGTTAAGGGAAAACTGATGTCTGTTAGGAAGCACTTCCCAGACTTGCCACCGATTTGGACAGCTGGCTTTGCCGTCGCCCTCTACCTGGTCGCGCAATTTGTACCGGTGGTAGAGTTCGGTTTTCCTGGTTTGAATTTGCTTGCCTACGCTGTCTCTGCAGCAGGTTTGGCCCTCATCCTTTGGTCGGCCTTGTGGTTCCGTCGAAAGAAGACCACCATTGAGCCTTTCAATCGTCCCAGCAGTTTGATAGTCGAGGGTCCCTACCGCATTAACCGTAACCCGATCTATCTCGGAATGTTCATCATTTTGCTCGGGATCGCACTTTGGTTGGGCGCTGCATCTGCGGTGGCTCTTTGCCTCCTCTTCCCTGTCATCATCACAAGGCGCTTCATTGCGAACGAAGAAAAAGATCTAAGGGAGATCTTCGGTGCTGAAGCCGAAGACTACTTTTCCAAAACGAGGCGTTGGTAGGAATAAAACATGACCTGGGAAACATATTGGCTTTACTTGGCGCTCGTTGCCGCATTCTTTGCGACACCACCTGACACCAGCCAACTGCTGATCATCACCAATTCGATCCAATATGGGGTGAAGCGTTCGGTCTTAACTATCTTCGGAGATCTAAGTGCCAACGTGCTGCAAATGACTGCGGCGGCCTTCGGGTTGGCCGCCATCATCGCAACGTCGGCGTCACTGTTTCAGGTTATCAAATGGGCCGGTGTGGCTTACCTTCTGTGGATCGGCATCCAGCTTTATCGCTCCTCCTCGAGGCAAGCAGAAGCTGGCAGCGGCAAGCAACGTTCAGATTTTTCTCTCTTCCGTCAAGGATTTATCACCTCTAGCGCCAACCCCTATGCCGTGGTTTTCTTCGCCGCGCTCTTCCCGCAGTTCATCGACCCTGCTCATGCGACCCTCCCTCAACTGGCGGTCCTAGGCGGCACCTACATCCTTGTTGATGGCATCATCCTGTTGCTTTGGGGATGGTTTGCCGTTCACGCCGTACAACGCATCAAAGTCTTGACCTCTGGCTTGATCAACAAGGCTTGCGGGTTATTGATGATCGGTGCCGCACTGCTCTTGGCGATCAAAGGTTTCGATAGAAGCTAGGTTCCAACAATTGGTCTGCTCAGTTCGCGAAAATTGGGCATCACAGTCAACCGCCACTGCAACTACGGTTCGAGTACCGTAACCGGTTCATTGGATCGCTCATGCCGCGCCGCATTGTTTTTGCACTCTTCTTTCTCGCTATCTTTCTACAGGCCGGCGTGTGTGGATGCCCCACTAAATGCAAGCAGTTTTTCAGACAAATTTGGCAATGTGATCAGGTGCTGACGTGTGTCCAGCCTCTTGATGCGGCTTGACACCGCCGGCCCGTATGGAAATGCGAAGATCAGGACCAAGAACGCTTACGCGTACTACGACGTACTTGTCCGGCGACTGGTTCGCCCAATCTCATCTCTATGATCGTTTGCCCTTACTTGTCCTCCGACCTACTCACATTACCAACCGCCACTCTAGGAAGCGATTGGATCTCTATAACTGCCACCATGAGCCATGATTGCCCAGACAATTCGAGCCATTCGATTGGCCAAAGCAACAGCAACTAACATTCGTGGCTTGCGAACCAGCATTCCTGCCAACCAGCTGCCTTTTACAGGCTCCCGCCGAACAGCCCACCGGACAACCGCCATCGCACCCGTTATGAGTAACCTTCTCAGGTCTCGTTGACCCATGCGCGTTATGCGACCAAGCTTCTGTTTCCCTCCGGATGAGAATTGGCGTGGTGTTATCCCAATCCAGGCAGCAAAATCTCGTCCCTTTGAGAAGGTCTCGGGTGGCGGAGCGTAAGCAGTAATAGCCGCTGCTGTGATAGGGCCTATCCCTGGGATGGTCATCAGCCGTTTCTGTAAATCATCCTGTTTGGCTCCTGTCCTGATTTCAAGCTCTAGTTCTTTGATCATGTCTTCGAGCTGTGCAATTTGGCCTAGAATCATTTCACAATAAAGCACGACAGCTGTTGGAAGATTGTTATCTTTCTCTTCAACAACTGCTTTCAGTTTGTCTACGTGAGAAATACCTTGCGGAGCGATGACGCCGTACTCCGATAAATGACCCCGCAAAGCATTGATCAATTGGGTCTTCTGGCGAACGAACAAATCGCGTGTTCGGAAGGCCATGCAAGCCGCTTGCTTATCCACTGTCTTCACGGCCACAAACCTCATGTTGGGCCTTGAAGCTGCTTCTGATATTGCTTCTGCATCAGCAGCGTCGTTCTTTTGCCGTTTTACAAAGGGCTTCACATAAGCTGGAGGAATTAACCTCACATCGTGACCAAATGTTGCAATCTCACGAGCCCAATAATGAGCACTGGAACAAGCCTCCATTGCGACCAGGCATGGCGGCTGTGAAGAAAAGAACTTATGCATCCTTGAGCGAGTGATCTTCTTATTGAACTGACGCTCACCTTGTGCGGTAGCTCCATGAACCTGGAACACGTTTTTGGCCAAATCTAATCCGATTATGCTAACTTCTGACATGGACGTTCCTTTTTGATAATGGTGATCACACCATTATTGGCACAAAGATGCCGATAAAGGGGCGTCCACCCCATCGCTTACGGTGTAACCTATACTCCGAATGATCGGTGGACCATGGGATTGTCGGGTGAATACGGCGATGTTTCCGACGGTGTTGGCGGTCCATCATTAGAGCGTGTTGCAGTAACTGGTGAAGTTGGTTACGGCGTTCCAGGCATGTCAGCTGGTGCTGCTTTAGAAGCTAGATTTGAAGAAGATTCACTAGGTAATACAAGAGACACCTACCTGGCTCGCGGTACACTTTCTTACAAGATGAACCCAGACTGGCGTTTGCAGGCGAAGATCAACGCTGCTTTCTCTGAGTCGTCGATTACGACTTCTTTTGAAAATGCGGAGTTCATTGAAGCCTCGCTTGGCTTTGCTTACCGCCCTGTAAAAAATGACAAGCTCAATGCATTGGTCAAGTACACAGGCCATTACGATTTGCCAACCAGCGTTGCGACAAACGCCACATCGGGTGCTGCTGCAAACTACAAACAGCGTAGTCACATTTTCTCAGGTGATGTTATTTATGACATCAACGAGTTCGTGTCCGTCGGTGCAAAATATGGTCTGAAGATCGGTGAAAGAACGACATCACGCAGCACGAACGACTTCTATAAATCCACTGTTCATCTCGGTGTATTGAGAGCCGATATGCACATTGTGAAAAACTGGGATGCTCTTGTTGAAGCACGGATGCTTTATGAACAAGAGAGTGACACCGTACGCTACGGTGCTTTAGCAGCGATCTACCGCCACTTCGGTGACAATTTCAAAGTTGGTGTTGGGTACAACTTTGCAAGTTTCACGGATGATCTCACCAACACAGATGCAGATGCTCATGGCTTCTTCATCAATGCGATCAGCAAGTTCTAAGCTTTATTGCAATTCGGTAGGTTTTGTTTGCGGGAGAGGGGGAAACCACTTTCCCGCTATTCTTTTGTAGACCTGTTTCAACAATCTGTCTTTCCATCTACTGTCTGACGCTTCATCCACAAAAAAGACATTGGGTTTGAAAACCTCTGGCTTTTTGTTGAGTTTCTCAATGTTGCAGTTCCAAGCAACTTGCAGCTTGAGCCCGCTGTGGGGCAGGGCGTAAGCATGGTGTGGTGAGGAACAATTGCGGTTGGGTGCTCCACCAGCAATGTCACCATAGAACGTTACTTTGCGTTTCAATCTTAACTGAGCGGCTAACATGCTGGCAGCAGAATAGGTGCCACCGTCGATCAAGACGTGGAGCTCTCCATTGTAGGCCTTTTTCCCCCAAGCTTGTGATCTCGCAAGTGCGTAGAGACCTTTAGGAAAGGCCCTTTTTCTTCCTCGGAAACGTTTTATTCTTCGAATGAAACTGTTTGCATCTTCCAATAGTTCCTTTTTGTCTTTGGAAATTTTCCGGTTAGAAAGGACAGGTGCAAGCGAAGCCAGTTTTTGGTTAGGCACATGAAAATAGTGCGGAAAATGATGCCGAGAATTGAGCAAGTAAGCGAGCATTAGGGATGCATTCGCGACCCAACCGCCACCGTTGCCGCGCAAATCAAGTATGAGGTGCTTGGCCTTCTTTTCGCGAATGTCTTTGAAAACACGATCAATGCTTCGGGCAAATCGTTCTTTTCCAACTAAAAAAGATCGGAGCTTTATGTAGTAGGTTTCCTCATTCTGTTTCCATCGGGTTTTGATGAAGCTGCGGAGCGAGTCGGATGGTGAGTAAATCGAACTCATAGCGTTCAGCGGATAACTTTCAACGTCGACACTTGTTGTTTCACCCATTTGGTTCACCGTGTTTACCGAAAAATTCACGCTCTCTCCAAAAGCCCTTTGGTAAAGCACTGGGAAGTTTTGATTGATGCGGTGGAGGGTAGCGCTGACGTTTTTACCATCCTGGCAGCTGTAGTCCGCTAGAGCTTCAATTATCTCAGGCACGGTTCGGTCGTTGATTTCGAGGATTTTGGTTCCTGCAGCAATCATTGGATGTGTGCGATTTAAGACAGCAAAATCTTCATGGAAAGTAAGGAGAAGAGGTAGCGCCTTTTTATTGTAGTCAAAGTACTGGCGCCTAATTTCAAGCGGGGCGGAGAGACAGGTGTGGCTGTCTTTCACCTGAGCTACGAGTGGAAAGGCAAGATCGAAAAATGCCTGTCTGGAAAGAGGCTGGGTTTGGCTTTTTCTCACTTGGGCGAAGGCGTTTTTGACATCCGCCGTAGGTTTATAGAAACCGAAATTTGGATGCTGCTGTTCGAGTAAATTTTCAATGAGAAGAAGCTCTTCTTTGATTTGCTCGACGGTTAGTAAGTCTTTGTTTTCGCTCTCTTTAGACCAGGCGTGAGAGTTGCAAATTAGGAGGAAAGGGCTGGCCAAAACTAGAGTTTTTGCATTGCGCAAAACTAATTTTGGCTGTCTCCTTGCGACTCCTTTTTTGGGCATGACAAGACATAAGAGCTGGCTAAAATTCAAAGGATAAACACCTTAACGGAAAGAAAAACAGAATGAAAATTTTGGCTTCGACTTTATCTCTTGCACTGCTCTCCCTTTCACTTTTAGCCCCGGCTCAAGCGAGTGATTCCAATTCGACAGACCTGGCTTCCATGCACAAGGCGTCGACCATTGGACCTCATACCATAACGTTCGACGGAGTAAGACGTCCATAGCCTAATCGACCTGTTTAGAGGGGCCAGACCAGGGCAATCAAAGGAACGGTAAGAGCAACGATGACGACTTCCAACGGAAGCCCCAATCGCCAATAGTCACCAAACCTATAACCCCCTGGCCCCATAACCAACAGATTGTTTTGATGACCGATTGGCGTGAGGAACGCACAAGAGGCACCCACGGCAACGGCCATCAAGAACGGATCCGGATGGACGCCGATCTGTTGCGCAACTGTCGCAGCGATGGGTGCCATAACGACAGCGGTGGCGGCGTTGTTCATCATATCCGACAGAGTCATGGTCACCACCATGATCAGTGTTAACAGCAGGAGTGGTGGCACAGTGTCGGCCAAACCAGCAACGCCGTTCGCGATCAGGGTCGTACCCCCTGTACTTTGCAGAGCGTTACCGATGGGTATCATGGCGGCCAACAAAATGATGACTGGCCAGTCGATTGCCTGGTAAACTTCCCGGGCAACGATCTGCTTGGACAGAATCATCAGCGCCAGCGCAGCGGCGAAAGAGATATGGACAGGAGCGAGACCTGTGGCTGTTGCTAAGATAGCGCCCGCGAATAAGATGATTGGTAAGAAATTGATCTTCCTTTCTGGCAGTAAATCAATCTCTCGCTGCCCGATTGGCAGGAGACCCAGTTCCTGCATGGTTTCGGGCAGGTTCTCTGTTTCACCCTGCAGCAACACAACATCACCGGCTTTTAGCCTGAGATGCGCAATGCGCTCTCTAAATGCCTGCCCTTCGCGCGCGACTGCTAGCAAGTTGGTGTTGTACCGACGACGCAGGAATAGGCTCTTAGGGCTGCGGCCATCAGATTTCGAGCCAGGAGCAACCACGGCCTCGACTGTTATTAGATCGTCGTCTTTCAGGTGTTCTTCCACGAAATCTTGCGCTGCGAGTTGCAAGCCTTCTTTTTCCATGAAGGACTTAAGTGCTTCTGGGCCGGTACGTACGATGAGTAAATCACCGGGCTCGAGTGCTACAAATCTAAGGTTACCCAGCAAACGGCGACCTCCGCGGATCAAACCGGCGATGAGAACGTCTTTGCCACAATCTTCTTCCATCTTGTGAAAGGCACGGCCGATGGCAGGAGAGTTTTCTTGGACTTCCAGCTCGACGATGTAGTCCTTAATTTCAAAGAACTTATCGCTGCCGCCCTTCTTGTCTGCGCTTTTGGGTAAGAGGAAATGCCCAACGAGCCAAATGAAAATCAATCCAACAACAGCTGCGGCTGCGCCAACAGGTGAGAAGTCAAACAGGCCGAAGGGCTCACCGCTAAGCTCGGCACGATAACTTGCCACCACGATGTTGGGCGGTGTGCCGATCAATGTCGCCAAACCACCCAGAATTGTGCCGAAGGAAAGAGGCATCAATATTCGCGCAGGATTGGGGCTCATTTGTAAACACAGCGGCATCAACAAGGCCAATGCGCCAACATTATTCATGAATGCGGAAAGCACAGCGCCCAATGAGGTGATAGCAATCATAAAGAGTAGTGGGCGGTCCGACACAGATGCGATTGGGGCTGCTAGCCTGTCAATGACACCAGAGTTTTGGAGGGTTCTAGAGATCACAAGAACCAAGGCGACGGTCACAACAGCGGGATGGCCAAATCCAGAGAAGGCTAGGTCAGTGCCCACGAGACCTGAGATGACCGCGATCACAAGCGCTGTGAAGGCCACTAGATCGTAGCGGATCTTCCCCCATATGAAGAAAATCATCGCCAGTACCAACAGGCCGAAAATCAAGCTTTGATCGAGCGTCATGGAACCTCCGTTTCAATTGGTTGCAGTTTATTCTTTCTAGAGTCGAATGAGAAGTCTTGACTTTAGTAGCTGAGCGACGAATTCTCCCTAAAGCACAAGGGAGAACTCTATGACGGCTATGATTGGATCAGATGGTAAGAGCCGCTGTTGGTGGCAAGGAGGTGACGACCTCTACCAACATTACCATGATCAAGAATGGGGGCGGCCCGTCACCGATGATGTCAGGTTGTTTGAGAAAATTTGTTTGGAGGGTTTTCAAGCAGGCTTGAGCTGGTTGACCATTCTAAAGAAACGAGAGAACTTCCGCGCTGCCTTCGATGGTTTCGATTTTCACATGGTCGCCCTCTACGGCGATGAAAAGGTTGAGGAGTTGGTGATGAATGCGGGCATCATTCGACATCGTGGCAAGATTACTTCAACGATTAACAACGCGAAAAAGGCGATAGAACTGCAAAAAGAGTTTGGGGCTTTGTCGAACTATTTTTGGTCCTTTGAACCAAAAGCAGAGAACAGGCCGGATAAGTTTGATCAGGAAACTTTGGGGCCAATCGCGATCACTGAGGAATCTAAAAAACTCAGCAAGGATTTGAAGAAGCGTGGTTGGTCTTTCGTAGGGCCAACAACCGTCTACGCCTTTATGCAGGCCATGGGTATGGTTAATGACCATATTGAGGGGTGTTTCCGTAGGCCAGAAGTAGAGGCACTGCGGGACCAGTTGCAACGTCCCGAGGTCTGACGACAAATGACGAAATACACATCAGACTATCTACGCGTTTCGCAAACAGCCTTCGGCCAAGGGGCACTGTCACCAGGTGGCCCGCAAGAGCTGAGTGAGATACTACAGGGCCTTGATCTAACTGGGAAACGTGTTCTGGATATAGGCTGTGGTTTGGGTGGCTTTACTTGTTTGTTGTCAAAGAATTTTGGTGCCGCTTATGTCGAAGGGCATGATGTTGTGCCATTGCTCGTCGAAGAAGCACAAAGGTTGGTTAAATCACACGGTTTGGCAGCTGAAGTTAGTTGCAAGCTGGTCGCTGCTGACGGCAACATTGCAGCACTAGACGATAGTTTTGATGTCGTGTTCAGCAAAGATTCCATCATTCACATTCCAAACAAAGCACATTTCTACAGGGAAATCAGAAGAGTGCTAAAAGCAGAAGGATTGTTTGTTGCCAGCGATTGGTTACGATCTGATGAACCGGAAAGTGAAGCTATGATTAAATGGCGCAAAGGCTCGGGGCAGCCGGAACCGATGGTCAGCCAAACGGAAGCGAAAACATTCTTGAGCCAAGCTGGATTTGAGCAAATCGAATTGAGAGATAGAAATCCGTGGTACGCTGACTTCATTCCCCAAGAGATAGCAGCTGTCAAACGCGCTTTAGAAAATGAACAAATGAGTTCAGAGGTTCGAGAACTCTTCGAAGACCGCTTATCATCGACACTGCTTAAGCTAGATTTAGTTAAGGCTGGTGAACATCGTCCAACACATTTGAGGGCATTTAAACCCAACACTTAGGAGGCTCCATGGCTGAATATAAACTCCACTGCTTCGCACAATCTGGCAATGCTTACAAACCCGCATTGATGCTCAGCCTTGCAGGTGCCGATTGGGAATCGGTCTTCGTAGATTTCTTTAATGGCGTGACCAGAGGGGATGAATACCGAGGATCCACAAATGAGATGGGTGAGGCGCCCGTTCTGGAACATGCCGGGAAGTCAATGAGTCAGTCAGGTGCCATTTTGCATTACCTAGTGAAAAGGTTGAACCGTTTTGGTGGCAAGACTGAAGAGGAAGAAATCGAAATTCTTCGCTGGATCTTGTTCGATAACCACAAATTCACTTCATACATCGCGACTTATAGGTTCCTCACTCACTTCATGAAAACCGGTGAGACACCTGTGACTGAATTTTTCAAAGCTCGGATGATGGCAGCGATTGCCGTGTTGGAAAAACGACTGACGGGTCGGAAATTTGTAGCAACCGATGAGCTGACAATCGCCGATATCTCGCTGTGTGGTTACTTGTTCATGGAGGATGAATTCGGGGTTTCGTGGTCTGATAACCCCGCTATTGGTGCTTGGCTGGAACGCGTTAAATCGCAGGCAGGCTGGCAACATCCCTATGAAATGATGCCAGGGCACCCTTTACCATCCAAGACCTAGGCGGAATAAAGGATCAATGTGTCGGGGAACTTTCAGTGGTTCTTGTACCAAAATGTGATATCCTTTTTCGTGAAAAACCAAAAATGTGACATAAGTCTCAACAGCTTAGACGGGCATGTGAGAAGGTGAAGCTGTTATTAATGAAGTGGAGTAAGGCAAATGCGGCTTACTAAAGGGCTATTTGAACGAAGTTATTTCTTCAAGGAGTTGGACAGTGAATTGGTCGACTCTCTCTCTGCGATTGCTCGTTTGACGCGGATGACGAAGAACCAGGTTTTGTTCATGGAGGGCGAAGAAGCGGACGGTTTCTATGCGATCCAAGATGGTGTTTTGAAGGTTTCGCACATCTCACAGCTTGGCGACGAACGGGTGATTGCGATCCTGGAGCGCGGCGATATCGTTGGGGAGATGGGGCTTCTGGATGGCGGTGTCAGGTCGGCGACGGTGACTGCGGCTTCTGAAGCACGTTTGATCTTTATCCGAAGTTCCGAGTTCTTTGCACTCGCCGATTCAAAACCAGCGATCTTCCGCCATATGCTGACGGTGATGAGTCGCCGTTTGAGAGAAGAGACTCAGGCGCAAACCGCACAGTCATTCCTCAATATGGAGGGGCGTTTGGCTAAGGTCTTTTCACAACTTGTACTCAGTTTTGGCGAAGAAGACGGCCAGGGTGGCTTCATTATTTCTCATAAGATCACGCAGAATGACCTGGGGTCTATGGCAAGAGTGGCACGTGAAAATGTCAATCGAACGCTGAAGGATTGGAAAGAGGAAGGGTGGCTTTCAAAAGAAGGTCGGTTTTACAAGATCAGTGATATGCGTTATCTTGAGCGCCTTATGAAGACGTGAAGCTGCTGCCCATCTATTTGATGCTGCGTGAGCTCTGTTTTTATGGTGTTTCAACAAAAACCGTTCTAACATTTTCGTGATAACTAGGTAAAATTTTATTAAGTTCTTTGCACCGGTGGCAAGAAAAGGCAGACTGCCTCCTTCCATAAAAGAAGGAGAAAATCATGGCGATTATGAAAATCGTAGAAATAATGGCAGATTCCAGCAAATCCTGGGAAGATGCAACACGTCGTGCCGTTAAAGAAGCTTCTAAATCAATCAAGAATATTCGCTCTGCTTGGGTAAAAGACCAGAGCTGTAGCGTAGAAGACGGCGAAGTTGACCGTTATCGTGTGACTGTTAAGATGAATTAGAGCATGTTGCGTTTAATTGTTTCCATATCCAGCCGCCTTTAGGAAGTTGTGACATTCTTCGTCCGAGAAGAGATCGCAGACTTGTCCAAGCCTCTTCCATAGTTCTTCATAAGTTCTTGCGGCTGCCTTACGCATC